>JBLHSN010000113.1:0-15956 GCA_047626195.1 Myxococcota bacterium | reverse complement strand
TCGGTATCGTTGTGGCAGCCGAGGCCCCAGCAGTCGTCGTCTTCACAGTCGGTGAGCAAGTCGCCGTCACTGTCGATGTTGTCATCACAGTTGGACTCCACGCAGACTTGGTTGTCGGCGCACTCGGGGTCTTCACAGTCGGTGAGGCCGTTGCCGTCATTGTCGCGGTCGTCGTCACAGGACTCGAAGCAGATGGCGAAGCCATTGTCGTCTGTGACGCCGTCACAGTCGTCGTCCGAGCAGTCGATAGCGTCGTCGAAGTCAACAGCATCGTCTGCTTCGTTGCTCTCACCATCGGTACAGTCAAACTCGCCACAGTAGCCGGAGTCCGTACATTCGTCGTCGTCGCAGTCTGCGTTGCCGTCACCGTCGTTGTCTTGGCCGTCGGCGCACAGCTCGCCAATCTCGGCGTCGCAGGAGGCGCTACCGAAGCAGTCGGGGTCGAAGCAGTCGACCAGACCGTCGTCGTTGTTGTCTTGGCCATCGTTGCAGATGGCTTCGGTCTCACAACCGGCTTCGCCGAAGCAGTCAGAGTCGGCGCAGTCGCCGTCACCGTCGAGGTCGTTGTCTAGGCCGTCGGTGCAGCTTCCGTCGAGCTCGTTGCCACACCCGTTGTTGGGGCCGAAGCAAGCGGTGTCGGCGCAGTCAGCAAGGCCGTTGTTGTCATTGTCTTCGGCGTCGTCACAGATGGACTCGCTTCCGTCACAGGGTGCGATGCCGAAGCAGTCGTCGTCGCCGCAGTCCAGAAGACCATCGCCGTCGTTGTCTTCGCCGTCGCCGCACAGGCCAATGCCTTCCGTGGAACAGTCGCCCGTTCCGCTACCATCGCCAAAGCACTCGCTGTCGAGGCAGTCAGTGAGACCGTCGGCGTCGTTGTCTTGGGTGTCGTCGCAGAGGTCTTCCGAGCTACACGCACCGAGCAAGCCAAAGCAGTCGGGGTCGGCACAGTCGACGCTTCCGTCGGCGTCGTTGTCTTCGCCATCGGTGCACTGTTCGATGGTGTTCTCTGCGTCGCAGGACACGTCACCGTTGGTATCTGGGTTGGCTTCACCGAAGCAGATGCTGTCGAGGCAGTCGATAAGTGTGTTGGCGTCGTTGTCGATGCCGTCGAAGCAGTTGTCGGCTTCGGCTTGCGAAGTGTCACAAGCGCCTGCAGCGCCGGCACATGCAGCATCGGCACAGTCGATGAGCCCGTTCGAGTTGTTGTCGAGGCCATCATCACAGATGGTCTCGGCACCCGCACATGGGTGGGTGTCGTCGCCGACAGGAGGTGCACAGTCGGGGTCGGCACAATCTGCCGGTCCGTCACCGTCGTTGTCGCCGCCGTCAGCGCAGTTCAGCTCGGCTGTGTCGCATTCGCCTTCGGCGCCGAAACAGTCCGGGTCATCACAGTCGTCGAAGGCGTCGTTGTCGTTGTTCTCGCCGTCCGAACATGCGCCGTCTTGGGCATTTTCGGTGGTGCAGCCATCAGGGTCGACAGTGTTTGGGTCATCGATGCCGAAGCAGTCGGAGTCCAGGCAGCCTTCAAGGCCATCATTGTCGTTGTCTTCGCCGTCGAAGCAGGTGTCTGCCGTTTCGGTGGTACAGCCGTCAGTGTCACCACTGGGGTCTGCAAGTCCGAAGCAGTCGGAGTCGAGGCAGCCTTCAAGGCCGTCAGCGTCGTTGTCTTCACCGTCGAAGCAGGTGTCTTCGGTTTCGGTTGTACAACCGTCCGTGTCTCCGGTGGGGTCGGCAATGCCGAAGCAGTCGTCGTCCAGGCAGCCCTCGAGGCCATCTGCATCGTTGTCTTCACCGTCGAAGCAGGTGTCGACGGTTTCGGAGTCACAGGCTCCTTCCACGCCGAAGCAATCTGTATCGAGGCAGTCGATCAGGCCGTCTGCGTCGTTGTCTTCACCGTCTGCGCACAGGGCGGCTTCTTCGGTGTCGCAGTTGCCAGGGTCGCCGAAGCACTCGTCGTCTGCGCAGTCGGTCAGGCCGTCGCCGTCGTCATCGACGCCGTTGCCGCAGGTCTCACCACAGCCAGCGTCTGGAACGCCAAGACAGTCGTCGTCATCGCAGTCGGCATCGCCGTCGCCATCATTGTCTTCGGAGTCGTCGCAAATCTCTTCGCACGTATCTCCGAAACAATCTGGGTCGGAACAGTCCGCCAGGCCGTCGCCGTCGTTGTCCGCACCGTCGTCACAGACTTCGACGCACTCGGCCTCGCAGCTGTTGTCGTCGCAGTCAACGAAGCCGTCGGCGTCGTCATCTTCGCCGTTGTCACAGACCTCAAGACAGTTGCACGCGATGTCGGCACAATCCAAATCGCCGTTGTTGTCGTCGTCGACGCCGTTGCCGCAGATTTCCCGCTTGCAACCCGACATCATCAGAATCAGCGCTCCTAAGAGCAGTCCTGTACGCATCCCCATATCCTCCTATCCGTCGCACCTTACAAGTGTTTGTGCCTCATGTGCCACGATTGGAGCAGAATTCTGTCCTGGCTCTTGCATGTCGCGCTTGTCGAATTCCGTGACGACTGCTTGAACGGCGGGTGCAGAGGAGTCGGAACGAGTTGCGAAGCGCGAGTCGGGTGGGAGCGGTGCGAGGGACTGTTCAGTGCGCGCGCGGGGCAATGCATGACACGCAGCAGGCAACAACGGTGTGGCGAAAGTGGCGACTCATGTGGGCAGCGACACTGGAAGCCAATCGTCTTGCATCGCCGAGCATACGGGGATTCTAGTGGTAATAATGTTAATCGTGCGCTGATTGACTCGGGTAAACACTATCTATTGAGGATTCGTATGATTGCTGGACGACGGAGATTTTGCTGAATTGCATAAGTTAGAATGTACTAATTATGGCACGACGGGCAGCGGGTGTTTGTGCCGCGGCGATGGGCGAAGGTGGGGGGCTGGATTAGCTGCGCCTTATGAATCTTCCTGATCCCAAACGTTGTGTCGATTGGCTCCTTTCACAGGTGGGCGAGCCTCCTAAAATCGAGGCTCCAGCTGGTGCTCCGGTAAGAGAATACATGCGATCCCCAGCGGCGTCCGCGGTGGCTGGACTGGCGGCACGCGACGGTCTGTTCGCGTTTCACTTCGAACATCGGCATCACTTGGAGCTGCCCGAGGAGTGGTCGGACGACGATTCCGTGGCTTGGCGCGGGGGTGTGCTTCCAGAGCGGAAGTATCACTCTTTTCAGCATGAGTTGGCGGTTGCGAGCTTCCATCCGGCGCACCGCGCGAAGTGGGGGACCCATGAGCTGTGTCACGGATTGGTCGGCTTTGCTTGGCGTTCGGACGCCACTCCGTTGTTCCATGCGACCGCAGCACGGCTCGCTGAGCTGCTCCCGGTAGCGCTCTGGTACTTCTTCGATGAAGCGTTTCTTCAACGCTGCCCCGATCATCAAGGAGGAGGTGCCTTGTTTCGCACGATGTGTGGGCGGTGCGAGCGCATGGCCAGTGCGGTCAACGTGGATCCACAAGCTCTGCCACGAATTCGGGACGGGATTGCCTTTGTAGAGCGTGAGCTGGGTGCGATTCGGAGCTCCCGTTCGCAAGGGCGTCCGGTTCCCCACGTGCACGGGACGCTCGACCTGTGCTCGGACGGCCTGGCATATGCCCAAGCCCATGGCGCTCGACTCGGTAGTGACGCGTTTCATCGGTGGATGGACCGGTTCGCTGTCCACGGAGGAGGGTGGTCCGCAGATCTTGACGAGCTTGAAACCCGGGTGGAAGAAGTACTGGGTGGCCTCCTTCTTGGGGAACCTGTTCGCGCCATGACGCCGTCGCCAGAAGCAGGCCGGGACCGTTGGGTGCGACAAGACCTGGGTGCGCGGTTGTTGCTCGTGCATTCCGAAACGGACGGAGAGTGCGCAGAGGCCTTGTTGGCGTTGGTGGACCGGTTGGCTGATGGCGCTACGATTCACGAAGTAGTAGATGGCTATCGTGAGCTGGAAGAGGCGTTCTACGTTCCTTCAGCGGGCGAGATGTTCGCGGTTGGCTATCCGCTCGTCCAGGGCCTAGGCTCAGATCTGGAGCAACTGGAGGCGGGTGTCCGCTCTGCGCTTCCGGCGACAGCGGCATGGGCTGGGGCAGATCTGACAGGGTGGGTCTCAGCGTTCGCAACTCAGGACGAAAACTCCCGTTGTGGCATCGGCGAGCGATTTGCGCAGTGGTTGACTGCGCATGGACCCGAGATGGGCTCGGATGTGGCTCGGTTTGAAGCAGCGATGGCCCACCCACCGGCGAGCGATGTCGCGCGTAATCGAGTGTTGGGACTGGGGACCGGTCCCTACATGCTGGCTGAAGGTGCGCGCCTCTTGCGGTTCGCATGGGAGCCGGCCGAGCTGCGTGATGCCCTCCTGAGTGAACAGGCCCCGCCCGCGCGCCAGCCCCACGACTTGGTCATGGGACGCGCCGGTGATGAATGGGTCATGGCGGAGATTGATTCTGTGACCGCCGACGCGCTCGAGGAGGGCAGTGCGCTGTCGTCTGACGTTGGGCAAGGTCTGTCGGAGCTTGGTTTGTGCTCCCCAGCAGCGTGGGAACTCACAACGCACTCGCGATAGCCAGCGTGGCAAGGCCTGCGGCTGTGCCTAGCTCAATGGGCCGGTTTGCTCGTTCTGGAATGTGTTGGCGCAGCCACTTGCCGACTAGGTTGCCAAGCAGGATGGCGAGGGCGAAGCCCATTCCCCACAACCAAGCCTCGCGGTCCATGACACCGCCGCTCCCATACCCAGCGAGTCGTCCGAGGTGAACGGCGATGGCACCGGCGGCTGCCGTGGCAATGTAGGTGGGCCCGCTGAGGCCGCTGGTGAGGAAGAAGGGGCCGGCGATAATGCCGCCTCCTCCTGTAGTTGCACTTACGCCACCCACGAGGGCACCTGTGGTGATGGCGGTTCCGGCCCGTGGCTTCAAGCGCACACCCAATGCAGCGCTCGCGACTCCAACCAGCGCCACGGCGGCAATTCCAAGCTGTAGAACAGTGTCTGGAAGGCTCACCGCTACCCACGACATCACAGCGGCTGCAGGGAGCGCACCGAGAGTAAACGGGACGGCAATCTGGCGGTCGAGGTGTTGCCGAAACAACCACAAGCGGTGGACATTACCGACCAGGAGCCCCACCGATGTGGCCGCGAGGGCTTCGACTGGGGAGTGCGTGGTCAGGATGAGGAACAGCACGAGGAGGGTGCCTCCACCCATTCCGGCGATGGTGGTCAACACTCCAGCAAAAAAGGCAACGAAGATGGCCATTGAAGTTCCCGTTTGAATACCAGCAGCATCACCGAGCGCATGACATTCAACCAATGGATACTTATGCTACGAACCATAAACTTTAGTGATGGATAGACCATGTATGAAGACCTGAAAACCTTCCTCGCGGTTGTCGACAGCGGGTCGTTCACCGCGGCGGCGCGGGTTGTGTTCCGAACCCAACCGGCGATTAGTGCAGCGATGTTCCGGCTTGAAGAAGAACTAGGCGCGTCCTTGTTGCTACGCGAGGCGCGCGGGAGTCGGCCAACCGCTGCCGGGGTGGCATTGGTTCCGCATGCGCGTGCGGTGGTCGCAGCAGTGGCAGACGGCATTCGAGCCGTTCATGAAGTGGTGGGATTGACGGCCGGTGAGGTCCGAATCGGTGCTGGGGCGACGGCCTGCGCCGAGTACCTGCCGCCCTTTCTATCCGCATTTCACAGAGAGTTCCCGGGTGTGACTGTGCGACTTCGGGAGGAACACGACGACACGCTCCGTGAGCAACTCAAGCAAGGCAAAGTGGATATTGCTGTGCTGACAGAGAGGGATGTCCCCGCCTCTTCGATCGTGGAAGAAGCCTGGATGGATGATGCCCTTACGCTTGTTCAGTCGCCCGCTGCCATGTCCGATGAAGTCGTGACGTTCTGGCATGGGTCTGCCATTCGTGAGTTGTTGATGGAAGCTCTGCCAAGTGCGGTCATTGCGATGGAATTGGGTAGCGTGTCAGCCGTGCGCGCCCACGTTCTGCAAGGAATTGGAATGGGGTTGCTGTCGCTGGCGAGTGTGGGTCCGGATGTTCGCGCTGGTCGCCTGGTGGTGGTCAAGCGAGACGGCTTTCCAGTGCAACGCCGTCTTGTCATCTGCCATCATGGGGTGGACCGGCTGTCCCCCGCGGCTGCTGCACTTCGCATTCGACTACTCGGCGCTGGCACTGTTCGTTGAGGTCATCTCATTGTTCACTGCGCAAAAACCGAGTCCCAAATGCGCGGCTGGCATCACTGCCAATGGACACCCCACACGTTGGCGACACGCATTGACGTCTGGGACTGATCGCCCGTAGACGTCGATTCGGCGGGTGTTTAGAACGTGAAAAAACCCTAGATGGGCCAACAACCTTTACTTGGAGAAATTCAGTCTGGACGTTGTGCCACGTTGGTAGTAGAAGCCCTGGTTCAACAATTGACTCCCACTCTGGAGGTGCAGCATCGACTCTCTTCTCGGCAAGCCCCGAAAGTCTGAACGCTTCACCGCTCAACAGGAGAAGGACGTTGCCCGTCAAATTCGCGCTTTTGAAGAAGACGCGATGGACGAAGTGCGCGGCCTACCTATGGCGGATGTGATCCTGAAGCGTGTCCCCAAGCGAGTAGAGCGTACACGCGCCGGCTGGGTTGACAGGCTTGAAGAAGCCGTTGAAACGGTCTGGACTCACGCGAAGGAAGAGGCAGAACTTAAGCCACGTGCCCGCCGAGCGAAGCAAGCTTGGGGCGAGGCAGATGGCCTTCGTTGGAAGCTCGCTATGAGCGGCCGACACATTGCGCACGGCGAAGCTAGGAAGCTCGCTGGCGTGTTTATGGGCGAATCGGACCTGGTTCAGGAGGGCTACATTGGCCTGCTTCGTGCAGCCAAGCGCTTCGACCCAGACCGTGACATTCGCTTTTCGACCTACGCTCGTTGGTGGGTTCGTGCGCAGATGACACGTGCGATCGACCATACCGGCCGTCCGGTTCGTCTGCCAGGCTGTGCAGTCGAGCAGACACGCAACCTGCGCAAGGCCATGAAGAAGTACGACGACGCCGGTCTTGCCTACTCCATTGTAGATTTGGCCGAAGAAGTAGGTGTTGACACCAAGCGCGCCGAGTTCCTGCTGTCGCAGGGCCGCACTGTGTCGCTCGACCAGCCTATGGATGACGGAGACCGTCCGCGTCCGCTGGAACACTTCCTATCGGATGATGATGCGAGTACGCCTGACTCTGAGGCTATGCACGCTCAAGAGCTCGAGCGTATGCGTGATGCCTTCCGCACCGTGCTCAACGACCGTCATCGGTACGTGCTCTCCCGTCGCTTCGGTCTAGAAGATGACGAGTTCCGCACGCTCTCCCAGGTTGGCAAGGGGATGCAGTTGTCCCGTGAGCGCGTTCGCCAGATCGAACGTGAAGCGCTCCTTCGGCTCCGTGAGCATGCACGCATTCGTGAGCAGGTCGCGGCACCCGCACCGTAAGGTCTCGGTCTCGCATCAAACACGCCACTCCGATCGGGGTGGCGTTTTTGTTTCTAGCTGGGGCTGTAGAGCGGGGCGAGTACAGCCCGAACGCAGTCGACGGAGACGCTGTTGCCGACCAGCTTGTAAGCCTTTCGCCGGGGAAGGTCGGTAGGCATCCGGCAGCCCGGCGGAAAGCCCATCAGCAACAGGATTTCGTTGGGGGAGAACAAGCGTAGCTTCCCATGCTGCCGCAGGTAGCTTCCCGCGTACACGGGGGAACGGGCGTAGGCGCCTGTGAAACACGCGGTCTCAGCGTTTTCGTCGTCCGCATCGACCGTGTGAAAGGCATCTGTAAAGCGCTGTAGGACGTCCGGGTCGATGTCGGTGTCATCCGGTGGACTGGCCGAGAGGAAGGCGGGAAGTCGCTTGACCAAGGGCTGGTTGCTCGGCGCATGTGGGGTGTGAGTCTGCGATGCGACCAAGAAGAATCGACGGCGGACCATGGGAATACCGAGGGCGGTAGGCGATAGACACCCAGACCACACCGTATACCCAGTCGCGTCAAGCCAGCTTGCCAGCCGGTCGTGCCCTTGTGAGCCCTCGAACCACGGCACATTCTCAAGCGCAATGTGCTGGGGTCGGTGCGCATCCAACAGCTCGAGCAGCCGTAGATAGGCGCCGCTTCTGCGGTCGGCGAGGTCTTGCTGACGACCGCGGATACTGTACGGCTGACAGGGTGGGCTCATCCACCACAGGTCCGCCTGCGGAACGGCCGCGGGCTTGATGTGCGCCACGTTGCGACGGATGCACGGGTGAGACCACCACTTTGTGTAGGTGTAATGGGCCATTTCGTCCTGGTCAACGGCCTGGACGACGGTGTCTGTTGGGCGCAGCGCGGCGGTACACCCACCGAGTCCGCT
The DNA here is from genome assembly GCA_047626195.1 of Myxococcota bacterium. Classification (GTDB taxonomy): domain Bacteria; phylum Myxococcota_A; class UBA796; order UBA796; genus CAJXTB01. The sequence goes on along the minus strand of JBLHSN010000113.1, from coordinate 7,605 downwards.
GAACCATTCGAGGACTTGCATGGGCCGGGAGTAGTTGTAACCGCGCCAATGTGCTACCCCGACGCGGGAGTTCCACCATGTTGCTGCTTGCTCTTTCTTTGGCGTCCGCCAGTCCCCTCGACGTCAATGCGACCGTCGAGGTGCTCGACAACGGCCTGACTGTAATCTACGAAGAGGACCATCGGACCGATGTTGTCGCTCTGCACCTGCACTACGGCGTTGGTGGACGAGATGAACGCCCCGGCGAGTACGGTGCCGCTCACCTGTTCGAGCACGTGATGTTCGAAGGGAGCCGCAATGTGCCGCAGAACATGTTCGACCAGTGGTTGACCGGTGCTGGCGGTTCGAACAACGCCTACACCAGCGAAGACGAGACCGCGTACCATGAGACTTTCCCGTCGGGTGCCTTGGACGTGGCGTTGTTCTTAGAGTCGGACCGCATGGGCTTCTTGCTCGAAGGCTTGACCCAAGACAACTTGGACAATCAGCGCGGTGTCGTGCTGCAGGAACGTGCCGAGGGGCATGCCGAGCCCGGTGGTCGCAACTGGGACGCCTTTACGCGCTTGTCCTGGCATCCGGAACACCCGTACCACCACCCGGTCATCGGTACGATTGCCGACGTAGAGGGCTTCGAGTTGGAGCCGACCAAGGACTTCTGGCAGCGTCATTACCGGCCACAGAACGCGATTCTGGTGCTCACCGGAAACTTCGACACGGCCATGGCCCAAGAGCGGGTGGCCTACTGGTTCCAAGACGTGCCCGACACGGGTGCTGAAGACGACCGGCCGGCGGTCAGTGAACTGCCTCTGTCCACCGCAAATGGCTACATTACGGACGCTGTGGACGCGCGCACCATGATGGTTGGCTGGAACACGGTTCCACTCGGCCATGAAGACGAGCCTGCGGTCGACTTGCTGGCGTACATTCTATCGAACGGTCGCGGAACAGCGCTAGAAGATGGCCTGTACTACAAGAAGTCGTGGACGTACGAGGTCGGCGCGTTCTCAACCATGAGCGAGATTGGTGGCCAGTTTATCTTCTACGCAGAGACCGACCGCGACCTCAACAAGGTGCTCAGCCGCGCAGAGAAGATCATTGCGAAGGTTGCGAAGAAGCCGCCGACTGCGGACCAACTGGACCGTGCCCGTCGCGCCATGCGCTCGTCGATTCTCAACTCCCTCGAGACCCCTGAAGAACGTGCCGGACGCTTGGCTTCTTGCCACCGCCTCTACGGCACCCCCGACTGCTTGGTCGACGACTGGGCCCGCTACGATGCGGTGACGCCAGAAGATATCCAGCGAGTGGCAGAACAGTACTTGGTGCCCGAGCGCCGCATCACTCTTTCCGTTGTCCCACAGGGCGATGAAGCCGGCGTCATTGACGGTGCCGAGCTGGTGGAGATTCCATGAGCTGGTTGTTGTTGTCATTGCTCGCCGGGGCTCAAGAAGCCCCCATGGAAGAGGCCACTGCTGACGCCGAAGAGGTGGTGGAAGTCGCTACGCCTGACCGTTCCCGCCTGCCGGATGTCGTTCCGCCTACGTTGCTTGCGCTGGCGGACATGCAGCCGCTTGAAGTGGTCGAGGGCATCACCGCCTACATCGTTCCCGTTGATGGCGTTCGCAAGGTTGACGTGACGGTGTTCCTGCACCGCGGTGGCGTAGACTTTGAAGGCTACGTGAGCGTTGCCCATGAGGTGAACGGCTGGCTGCAGGATGTCGCGACGGGTAGCCGCTCGGCCGGTGAAATTGCGGTCTACGAAGACTACTGGGACTCGGATGTGTGGACGTCCTCGGGGGGTCTGATGCGTCAGACCGTCAATGTATCGGTTCCGGCAGAAGACTTAGACCGGGGCTTGGACCTTCTGACCGACATCATGGTCGACCCAAAGTACCCAGGGCGTGACCTCAAAGTGTTCAAGAATGAGCGCTTCCGCTACTACCTGGACGAAGCCGTCAACAGTCCCAGCGCTATCGCTCGCAGCCTGCGTGACATGGGCTGGTACACCGCAGGCTCCGCATACGGCACCCGACCAAACCTCGACGCTGTCGCGGGTCTCAAGCGCGGTGACGTACGTGCTCGTCATGCCGATATCTTAGAAAATGCGCCTATCAGCGTGCTCGTCGTTGGAGATGTCAACCCGCAGGAAGTGGTTGAGATGTTGCGCGTGCGGATGGGCGACTACGGAACGGCTGGCGAAGAGTCGGAGCGTCCTGGATTCTCACCGGCTGGTGACCGTCGAATCCTCGCCGTTGACATGCCGGATGCCGAGCAAGCCAGTGTGCTCGTTCGCATGCCGGCTCCGTTGCTCGACGCCAACGACCGTGTTGCCTTTAATGCGGTCTCCTGGGCTTATGGCGGCCACTTCATGTCCCGGATCAACCAAAACTTGCGCGAAGAGAAGGGCATCACCTACGGCGCCGGTGCACGGTACGCAGGTGGGTGGAAGACCGCGACCTTCGACATCGGTGTTGACGTTCCTGCAGAGCATGTGCAGGTGGCTATGACCGAGATTGAAGCCGAGCTGGCGAAGTTGGCGGCGAACGGCATGACAGACTCGGAGCTGTCCGCCAAGTCACTCGAGGACATTGGCTGGTGGAACTCGGTTCTCCAGACATCCGACTCGGCATCCAGCTTCTACCAGTCGCGGTTGTTAGACGGCGAAGATGTGAACGCGCCACGCGAACGCATTGAGGCTCTTCAAGCCCTGACTCCTGCAGAGACACAAGCCACTGCGCAGGCATGGCTGGGCGTCGAGTCAGCCCGTTTGTGGGCGGTTGTCGGCCCGCGGTCTGTCATTGAAGAGCAGCTAGAGGCCATGAACTTGCCCATTCAATGGGTTGAGCCTTCGGACGCCATCATGGGTAACTTCGAGTAAGTAGGAGACCTCTATGAGCGACGGATACGAAGACGACGTGCCAAGTACCACTGCCTCAGTGGCGGCGTGGGTCATGCCCATGATTACGGTGCTGACCGCTTTGGTGATTGGCCTGTTGGCTGGCGCCATCTTGGGATTCATTCTGTTCCGCGGTGAAACCACCACCCAGGTCGTTTTGCAAGAGCTGACGAATGAGGAGCTGGACTCCTTGTGTGCGGTCAAGGTGGACGAAGCGGTCGGGGAAGCAGCCGATGAACTGACCGTGGCCCAAGAGCGGGTTGCGACTCTGCAAGACGATGTGTTTGGCAAAGAGCGTCAGGTCGCCGAGATGGAGGCCGAGATGACGCGCCGTGCCGAACGCGGTCGGTCGCTGTCGGCCGAAGTCACCGAGCTGCGCGAGGAGCTGGAGGCGGCACGCACGGAGCTCACCACTCTCAAGGCTGAGCTGGCCGCCGCAGTGGAAGAGAAAGAGGAACTCTTCGTTCAGCTTCGCTACACCGAAGAGCAGCTTGCAGAGCAGCGCGTAGAGACATCCGTCGCGCGTGAGGATGCGCTGTCCTTCAAGTGGCAGACCTTCGTTACTGCCTCGCAGCTTGAAGTCTGCGAGAAGGGCGGGCGTCGTCGTATGGGTCGCTGCCGCGAGACCGTCACCGAGTCCATCGCGTCTTTCCGCACCGAGTTCGAACACTGCATTCGGTCCGGCCAAGAGATGCCGGGTCTGCAGGAAGCAGAGCGCACCACCGAAGTGTTGCCCATGTTCTCCAAGTGGATTGACCAGGAAGAGCGCATCACACGCGACTGGTACGTTCTGTTGTGCGACCCCACGCTCCCTGAAGCCTCAGGCTGGGACACTCCAGGCCGCTAGCGAAACTCGCCGGTCTCGGGGTCGACGTCTGCGGCGTCTAGGGCGTCACGTAGCCATGGGCTTGCTGGGTCATCCGCCAACAGCAATAGGCGCATGGCCGCGAGCTGCACGGCAGGCTCGGTCGACCACACGGCGGAGCTGAGAAAGGTTGCCTCGATAACGTCGACTTTGCCCTTTTCCAGCCAGCTGCGGCAGCGCTCACAGGCCATCAGAGAGCGTTCCATTTCGGCTTCTTCTGGGAACGGCACCAGCTCGAAGGGGCGAACGTTACCGCGGCCCTCACACAGCTCGCACCGACCACGGCTGCGACGCGTCAGGTCTTTGCCGAGGTTGCCCACACGCGCTCGCTGACGCACTCGCTTCTTCAGATAGGGTGGAACGTTGGCCACAGGTCTCCCGGGTGACCGCAGATGCCCGTTTATGGCGCTGTCGTCAAGTCGTGGAGCGTCACTGTGGGGGCGGGAACAATCGGCAGCGAGCGCGGGTCTCCTGCCGTGGGTACAAGCTCCATCTCACCGATGAGTACGTCCGGCCCGGACATCCACGTGGGCAGACCACCTGTTGGCGTGAAGCCTGCAGGGTCTCCGGTGCCATCGATGAGGTAGCTAGTCTGGCGTTGCGTCCCAGCGGCCGCAATATCACGCAGGATGAACCGCTGAACTCCGGTGAACACCGCACCACGAACGGTCTCTTCTCGCCCGTCTTGGTAGCGACGAATCAGCGCTACGGGTGGAGGGAGGGATGGCTGTTGCGGGTCAAAGTTCGGGTAGCGGGAGTAGTCGCCAACGGCCATAGCCGACGGCTCTTGCAGCGACGTGACGACGAAGATCCAGTCCCTGTCGTACGCATTGGCCAGACGACGTGCCTTCTTACTGACCTTCCGCACCGAGTCGTTGCGGTCTGGCGTCACAGCCACAGCAACGGGTCGGCCACGAGCACGCTCACCGAAGCCCCCGCGGGCATGGCCGTTGGTCTCGCGGATGTCTGGCCGTGGGGTCCGGCTCATCAGTAGGTCCTGAACGATTCCGTCTTCGACGAGGGTGACGGCCGCGGCGGGTGTGCCTTCTGCGTCAAAGCGGTAGCTGCCGGGGTGGTCGGGCATGCGCAGCGGGTTGTCGTCTACGGTCCAGCCCAAGGGGAGGACGCGGCGTGACAGGCGTGCAGCGCCGGAAGCTCGACTGCCGAGGTCGCCGAAGAAGCTGTCGAAGGGCACATCATCGGGCGTGCCTTCGAGCTGTGGGACGAGGACATAGCGGAGCAGGTCAAGCGCCGCTTCTCCTTCAAAGAGCACGGGACCGACGTACTCTTCGTCGAGGACCTCGGCGTTATTTGCGATATCCACAACGGATGTGGCCATCTGTGTGGTGGACGCCAGCATGTCGGCGAGTGGGGGGAGCTGCTCGGGCCCTTGAACCGTCCACAAGCGCTCGTCTGTGAGGAACTGGCCGTCTGGCGCACGGACCTGGAAGACAGCGCGAACGGTAAGCTCCGAGCGCGGCTGGATGAGTCGGGTGCCTGCGGTGTCGACGAGGACCTCGGAGCCTGTCTCGAAACCAACGTACACTTCGCCGAGCTCCAATACGGCTGTGCCCGGGTCCACGGCCATGGCGGCAGACAGCTGCTCGGCCAGCTGAACCATGGGCTCTGCCGCACCGATACTTGGGCCTTCAAGGGTGGCGGCGATGGGCTCTGCAAGCGTGTAGTCGCCGGGATGGTCGTCATCTCGCTCGACCTGGGCGGCTTTGCGCGCGTACTGCTCGATGGCTTCTTTGTAAGCGCGGTCGGTCGCGCCCCAGGCCACGGTGGCCACAGACTCCGGCGTTGAGTAGGCGGGAAGGGAAGCGGTACGAAAGCCGTTCTGCCAGCCGCCGAAGCCCGAGTTGTCGAAGCCTTGGTCGCCTACGCGGACTTCCACTGCGAGTGTGCGGTACGGAGAGGTGCTGGTTCTGATGACGCTGCCAAAGCGGGCGCGAACATCCACCTGTTCCATGAACAGAGCACGGTAGCGGGCGAAGTAAATGGGCGGTGCACCTTCCAGTGTGAGCTCGGTCGCGTTGCGCTGAAGCTCCTGTGCCAAGGCGTCGGTGATGCCCGGAAGGTCGAGGTCCGCGGCCATGGCGGTCAATGCGAGCAGCCACATCATGACTCACCTCCCGCAGCAGTCGTGGGATGCGGCTTGGCCAGCAGCGGCGGACGCTCCTGTGCCTTCTCCTTGAGCTGGAACTCGAGACGCTCGAACAGCATGGGTGGAGCAACCGCAGAGACCGGTACCCAGCCACTCTCAGCACCGCAGAAGCCGTTGAAGACCTCTGGATTTTCGCCCGCAGCAATAATGCTGGAGAAGGCCCCGAAGGGGGTTCCAACTAGGTCGATACCTCGGACCAGCTCGTCTGGACGGCCATCGGCGAACACGCGCCATGAGGCACTCGCACGCACATTGAAGGCATTGGGCATCTGACGACCGGTCAGGGTGAAGCCACCGTCGATGGACTCGACCAAGATTCCGTACTCCAAGTCTTGCTCCCGTGCTTGGTCGCGCAGTCCTTGCTTGAGCATTTCAAAGGGAACGGTCTCGCTCGCTTCAATGATGGTGTTGCCCATTCTGCTCACCGGCGCGTTTCCGACGCTGCGTCGCCCATGGCCGTTGCTGCTGTCGAAGCCTTGGATGGGAGAGCGTCCCATGAGGAATCCTTGGAACTCGCCATTTTCGACGATTTCGGCCCGTTGTGCACGCATGCCTTCGTCGTCGTAGGTGTAGTGACCGTTTAGATCCGTACCTGCGAGAACGGGAATGGTGGGGTCGTCGTACACGTCAATCCATTCGGGTAGTACGGAGCGACCCACGTGGTCGGCGAAGGTGTGGCCTTCGTCTTCGCGCTTCTGTCGGTGGCCTTCCACGCGATGTCCAAGCACTTCGTGGAAGAAGACCCCGGTAGCCCGACCCATCAACAGCACAGGGCCGGAGTACGGCTCGCCGCGGGGTGCAGCATGCAGGGCTTCAACGCGTTCGACGACAGCGCGAGCGGTACGCAGGAGTGCTTCGCGGTCTGGCAGGGAAGACGGGTCGTGCACGTCAATGGCTTCGTACACACCGACAACATCGCCGTCATCTGCAGTGGTACTCGCGGTCATAGACAAGCGACCGTGGGTCCAGTCATGGCTTAGGCGGCTGTCTTCCGAGTCGACGAAGGTCTTGATGACGTGCTCAACGCCGAGGTCCACCGAAGAGGCTCGCACGAGCTCGCTGGAATCTAGCAGCTGGCTGATCTCGACCAGAATCGGCTGCCAGGCGTCGAGGTCAATGACCGGGCTGTCTCGAACGATATCGTCGATGCGCGGGTCTGGAACCACGGTAAAGTCGGGTGCGGTCTCTTCTTCTTCGACCTTGACCTGTTGATTGGCTCGGACCAGTACAATGCGCTCGTCAGCGTCACGGTACTGCTGGTCGATGGCCTTCCACACCGCATGACGCAGAACGCCAGGGGTGTTGGACAACGGGAGGTCAGTGACGCGGCGGGTGTCGCCGTCTAGCGCTGAGAACCCGCGCAATTCATGGGTGCTGTCGAGCGCGGGTGTGCCGACACGAAGGTCGACATCTAAGTAGCGGACTTGGTCCGACCGCTTGGAAAACACCGTGCCGTAGCGGGCTTGCAGGTCCCACTCGGTGCGGTCTTCCACCTGTAGAGCAATGTAGTGTGGCGTTCGTTCGCGCTCGGACAGCGCGTCTTCTGCGCGGGTCAGCTCGCTCATCAGAAGGTCGTCGAGGGGAGCGGACAGAGCCAAGGACACCAGTAATAGCAGCACGAAGCCTCCGGGTACGGAGGCGTAATCGACCGCCGCTCACTGTGCTGTCACGCCACGTTTG
>JBLHSN010000112.1:0-15979 GCA_047626195.1 Myxococcota bacterium | reverse complement strand
GCTGCAGAACCTGCCGCCGTTGGTGTGGGCCAGATTCAGCTCACCTCCCGTGCCGGGATTCAGCCAATGGTCAACGGCGTTCCTATGCGGCTGACAGCGTCGCAGGGCTTCATGTCCGAAGTGTCCGAGGGCAAGAACAGCTTGGAGGTTCGCAACTTGCTCGGCAATGTCACCGGGTCCGCACAGGTCGAGGTGTTGGATGGACGCCGTATTCGCTACGAATGGCGCCGGCGTGCGTTGTCGCTGCTAGGCGACGTAGCCTCCTCTCCCATGCCCGATGCGGTGATTTGGGACCAGGCCTTTGTAACGGACGACGATGTTGGAACCGCCGTCCTGGACGCTAAGCAGCCGCTTCAGCCGTCCGCTGCGATGGACAAGAAGTAGCCGACGCCAAGCTACGCCGACCAACCGCCGCCTCCAGGGGTCTCCACACGAATGCGGTCGCCGGGTTGTAGCTGTGTTTCTTCGCCATCCCACGCTTCCCACTCGCCACCGCGACACAGAGAGTCGCGAGCGGGCTGGCCATCTCCGGCATGAATCCCTCGGGCGCCTTGGGTGCGACGCGTTGCGAGGAGGGTAGCGGTACAGGCAACGCTGGTGGACAGCTCACGGATGAGACCGTCGCCACCGCAGTATTCGCCTTGGCCGCCGCTTCCGGTTCGTCGGGCAATGCACTCGACCCGCAGAGGCGTGCGCGCTTCGAGGACTTCTGGGTCGGTGGCGCGGGTGTTGGTCATGTGAACTTGGCGCGCGCTCTGGCCCCCCCCGTTTATGGAAGCCCCCTGCCCCCCACCAAGGGTCTCGTAGTGCGCCCAGTCCACGCCCCCGATGGTCAGATTATTCATGGTCCCTTGGCTGCCAGCGCGGTGACCGATGGCACGGAATAGCAGGTCTACAATGCGCTGGGAGGTCTCTACGTTGCCCCCGGCGACCGCACTATTGGGCAGTGGGGAGAGAACGCTCGGCTCGGGGATGCGCAGTGAAATCGGGGTCAAAGCGCCGTCATTGAGCGGCATCCCGCATCCAACAAGCACGCGAAGCCAGTACAGTACGGAAGCTTGAACCACGGCCTTGGGGGCATTTAGGTTTCCGGCGTGTGGACCTCCGGTACCGGTAAAGTCGACCGCCAAGCTCTGCCCGTCACGGTACAGGCTCAAACGAATAGCAATGCCACCAATCACGTCTTCGGCGTGGCCGAGTGGCAGGTGTTGGATGCACTCACGAACCGCCTGCTCGGCGAGTCCGCGCAGGGTGTGCATCCATCGGGTGAGCTGTGAAGCCGGACCTAGGCTCTTCAGGTGCTTGGCCATGAACCGGTTCGCTGCAATCTGCGCGTGTAGGTCGGCAGCAACGGTCACTGGAGCGCGGGTTTGCTCAAGCGCCGCGGTTGGGAGCTCCACGTCAATCCGTACACGGCGGAACACCACGCCTTCTTCGGACAGCGTGGTGGAGCGGGAAGGCATGGACCCTGGACTGATGCCGCCAACGTCCACGTGGTGCCCCCGACTGGCAACGAAGAAGCGTTCGCCATCGTGATCAACAGGGGTGATGACGGTCAGGTCGGGAAGGTGGGAGCCGCCAACGGTCGGGTCATTGGTCAGCCAGGCCGAGCCGCCAGGGGCGTGTGGAACGTGCTGGATGAGGTCGCGGACACAGGCGCCCATTGCCCCGAGATGCACAGGAATATGCGGCGCATTGGCAATGAGCCGCCCATTGGAGTCGAAGACCGCACAGCTGAAATCGAGGCGTTCGCGGATGTTGACCGACCGAGCCAGACGTCGCAGCCGTTCGCCTCCTTGGGTAGCCGTCGCCATAAAGCGTGCTCCCCACAATGCCGCCCCATGGGCATCTGTAGCCGTATCTACCTGGGCGTCCGTGACCTGTTCGTGGGTGAGGTGCAGCAACCCGTCGTGCCAGTGTGCGCACCACCCCACGGGAACCACAATGGAGGTGGTGGGGGTGGTCAGCACATGTGGGCCATTGATACGGGTGGTGCCGAGGTGGAAGGGGTCGTCGGTAATGCTCGGGAGCGCCTGGCCGGGTGTTGTGGCCACAACAATCGCGTCTACGACCTCCAGTGGGGCGTCGTCCGGAACGGCATCTGAGACATCGCTATGTGCGTGGTAAGCGGCACAGATATCGGCTGTGGAGGACCATGGAAGGCGCACAGCGTGGTCGGTGCCATGAACGCGAACTCGGACCCAGGACTCGGTTGTAGCGAAGTCTGAGAGTGTGGCGTGGAGGGCGTCGAATACATCGGGAAGAGCATAGATGGCATCGTTTAGTGGCAACCATACCGCTCGTGAGACTTCCTCTCCTACGGACGCCATGAGCTGCCCAAACGCGGATAATACGGCCGCGAGTGGGTGGACGAGTACGGTGCGAATGCCCAGACGTTGTGCAACCCCAGCAGCATGCTGACCCGCAGCCCCGCCGTAGGCGACGAGCGCATGGTCTGTGAGCGAGACACCCCGTTGGACGGCCAGTGCTTCTACGGCATGGGCCATCAACTCCTGAGCCAGGTCGACGATGGCCTCGGGACGGTCCGGTAGCGATACCTTGGAGGCGTCTAGCGGTGGGTCGAAGGCTGTTCCGTCCATCCATCCAAGGGCCAGCGCGGCATCTGTTACTGTTGGTGGACCTCCTCGTCCGTAGCACTGAGGACCGGGGTTTGCGCCGGCAGATTCGGGGCCCACGCACAGCTGACCACTGCGGTGGCTGGCGACGGAACCGCCTCCCGCAGCGATGGTGTGTACGTCGACAGAAGGTCGTCGAACCCTCAGTCCGGCGATTCGCAGCTCGGCCGTCCGCGGGATGGGGGAGTCTACGTCTACCCGGCAGACATCGGTGCTCGTTCCGCCCATGTCCAGTCCAACGGCGTGGGCGAATCCAGCCAGACGAGCCACGTGTTTCACAGCCAGTACCCCCCCAGCGGGACCGGACAACAACGCATCTGGGGCGCGCAGTTGGCTGGCGTCACACAGTGAGGCATCAGACCGAATGGCTTGGGTTCCCTCAGGGAGACGGTCACGGGCAAAGGCATGCCGCAGCAGCGGTGTCATGGCCGCATCCAGAACCGTGGTCTCTAGCCGCGCGAGGAGACCCACGCCCGGCGACAGGGTGTGCCCAACACAGATGGGCGTGTGCGGGTACTGGCTGCGTAACCAAGCCGCCATGAGGTCTTCGTGGGCGGGATTGCGGCTGCTATTGAGCAGTACAATGGCAATGCTCTCGGGGGTCTCTGATGGCAGGTCGGGTAGGACCAGAGCGGTTGCGACAGACCCGTCCCAGTGAACGCGTTCGCAGACCTCCACACACTCCCGCACCGGCAGTGCGGGCCAGGCAGCGTCAGGGTCGAACAGCGCTCGCCGCGTCATGTCGCCTGTCTCGACAAGCCCAGCGAAGCCGAGGGTGATGAACACGGTGACCTTCGCGCCCGTTCGAGTCAGAGCCGCATTCGTGGCGACCGTTGTGCCAACCGTCAGAGCCCCTACCGCATAGTCACCAATGACCGCGCCATCCGATGGGACTTTGCGAACCGACACCCCAGAGGCGTCGATGGTGACGATGTCTGTGAACGTCCCACCACGGTCGACACAGGTCCTTGAAACGATGCGATGCGCCACGGTAAGTCCTTGTGTGGATGAACGAGCGGTCTGCAACGTGCGCATGTCCACTTAGCGGGCCATACTGCGCGCCTTGGAGGTCTGCCCAATGCGATGGTTGTTATCTGCCGCACTCTTATTGCCCACAACCGCGTTCGCTCAACAAGCGTGCGAAGACAATGTTGTGCGCTACGGTCAACACCGTGAGACGTCGTTTGGAGCCATCGCTCTAAGCCCGGGCGGCGCAATGGGTCAGTTCTATGAACGTCCCGGTCCGATGGACTTGGTCGGCATGGAGATCTACGCGTACGGCTTCGACCAGACCGAGTGCAATACCGTCGGAGCATGTGATGAAGCCGCCAGTACCTCTGCCTTCGATCTGCGAGCTGAGGTGTTCTTAGCGGATGCTGAAGGACTCCCGGCAGGGGCATCCATCGTCTCGCGAGACATCACGCTGACCTGCCGATGCGACCCATCACAGCTCGACAACATTCGCCAACAGTTTACCTTTCCAGCAATCCCGCTGACCGGCGACTACGTGGTGACCGTCACCAACTCGGACCCCGATGACACCCTGGTCGTTCGGACCAACAGCTTTTCGAACGCAGACGGTGATCAAGAGGATTTGGGACGGCACTTCACTTTCCCACTCGGTGAATCCGTCAGGGAGTGGTTTCCAGCTTCGAGCATTGTGGTCGGCAGCGCCCGAATTGAAGCGGACGCCGACGTCTACGCGCATCCTATTGTCAGCTTCGGCCTCGATGCCTCGTTCGTTGTCGAAGGCCCTGGAACGGATGCCTGCGTCAAAGCTGGCCGGGAGTTGGCCTTCTCGGCCTTGGACGCCATTGCAGCGTCTCCCATCTACAACACTGATGTTCGGGATGGTGTCGAGGTTAGTACTTGGTTGTTTGGCGATGGCGCGTCGGACACTGGAGACGTGGTCTTACACACTTACGCAACCTCCACCGATGTGACCGTCCGACATACCCTCAGCTTTATCGGCGACACCGAGACCTGTTTGACCTTGGTGAACGAGGACGTTGACGCAGTCGTCCCGTATTATTTTGACTGCGACCGAGACGGCTTTACCGGTGGCGTGGGAAGCACTTACTGCGGCGAGCCAACGGCTCAGGGCGGGGAGTGTCGGGGGATTCAGGTGCCGCTGTTTGCCCCACAAGATGAAGGGGACTGCAACGACGACAGTGCCGCCTTCTCGCCCGGTGTCAACGAGACCTGCGACAACATCGACAACAACTGCGACGAGGCAATCGACAACGATATTGACGACCGTGACGTTGCGGCTCCATTCGGCGAGTGTGCGACAGATGTGGAGTTTTGCGAGGCTGGCAACTGGTTGGTGGACCCGAACAATGTGGGTCCGGTTCCCGAGCAGTGTGACGGCCGCGATGAAGACTGCAATGGCACGGCGGACAACGGCGTTGCGGACATTTTGACCGGCAACCAAACGGGTGCGTGTGCCGGGAACAGTGACGCGTGTGTCGGTGGTGACTTTACACCGAGCGCGAGCAACCATCAGCCCAGTGCAGACATGTGCGACGGTCTCGACAATGACTGTGATGCACAGACCGAAGACGGCGCGAATGACCCGCAGCTGGGCATTCCTTGTGACGGAGACGACGCGGACGACTGCGACGGTGGCGAGCTCATCTGCGACGGTGGTTCTCTGGTCTGCTCTGACGACTCCCAGGACGACGACTGTGGAGACCCGGATACCGACTCCGACCCGGATTCCGACCCGGACTCCGACTCCGACTCGGACTCCGACTCGGACGGTGACTCAGACACTGGGGAGATTGGACCCGTAGGCGGTACGCGCTGTGGCTGCAGCTCGGGACCCAACCCGATCAGCCTCTTCGGGGTTGGCCTGCTCCTTCTTGGCCTTGCGGTTCGGAGACGTTCATGATTCGCCCTCTGTTGTTGGCGGGACTTGTGTTGTCTGGCTGCGACAAGTCTGCTGTTCCCCTGGACGCAAATCCAGGGGTGGAGCCCGTTCGTGCGGTCTCGGGCGACCGTGTTGAGCTCACAACACGCGATGACGTGTCCATTGTTGGTGATGTGTGGCTGACGGGTGAGGTGGGGACTCCTGGTGTAGTTCTGCTGCACATGACCCCCCGCGGTCCATGGACGCGCACCGACTGGCCAGACCCCTTTGTCGAGTCGCTCCATGCTCAAGGGTTGGCGGTGATTCGCATTGATCGTCGTGGCGCCGGCGAGTCCGGGGGCAACGCGGACGATGCGTTCGACGGCGAGACCGGTCGCTACGATGTTGAGGCCGCTGTCCAATACTTGGCCGCGAATGGGCTTGGAAAGTTGGCCGTTGTTGGAGCTAGCAACGGGACCACTAGCCTTGTAGACTACGCGGTGTGGGCTGAAGGGGAGAACCTACCCGCGGTGGCCGCGATGGCTTTCATGTCTCCGGGCAGCTACACCGAGAATCAGACAGCATTTGCGGATGTCCCGCAAGTGCCGGCACTCTTCCAGTACCCCAGTAACGAGTCGGCATGGCCAGAGACCCAACAGGCTGCAGCACCCGATTTATGGACGTTCACCGAGTACACTGGAACGGCTCACGGCACACAGTTGTTTGCGGACAACGACGCGACGGCGGCCGAACTCCAGATGTTCTTGGTCGATGCTCTGACGGACTGACCCAGCGTGTTTGACGGAGTCGGCCGCTCGCTGGATTCCGAGCGCTCCCAGCGTTCGGCGTGGTCGCTCGGTGTAGTGGCCGTCACAGCGGTGTTGTGCGCAATGCTGTCCCTGCTCTCCAGTCGTTCCGCAGCACCAGAACGCATTCAGCCACCGGACGAGATGGTGCTTCTGTTCGATGTCGCCAACGAACCGGACGCCGAGTGGGACCTGCCGGCGGCTCCAGAACCCGTACGGGTGCCGATAAGTGATATTCCTGACACCGCAGGACGGATAGATACGGCGATTCCTGGCGCCGACCCTGACGCGGACTCTTCGCCCGCCGACATGGACACAGCCATTCCCGGCGTTGAGGGGACGGGTGCTGTGGGTACACCGGGGGGCGTAGGGCCCGAGCCGACCCCGTCTCCAGGGCCGGTGTCACGACCCGCATCTGGCTCCGCGGGGCCAAAGACAGCCGTAGAAGAAGAAGAGCGAATCTGGGATATCGCTCTTCGCAATCGTCTGCGTCCATCCTACCCAAGAGGGCTGCGCGACCGTGGGTACGGAGATGTGACATGTAGGGTGGAGGCCTTGGTCGACCGCGATGGCGTGACCCGCCAAGCCTATGCGCTGCGCTGTCCGGCTATGTTTCGCACGCACGCACGAGCGATCATCATGGAGGCGAGCTGGGAGACCTTCGAAGAAGCCGACCCGTTCGCTTTCCGGAAAGTCGTCATCGACGTTCCGTACACGCTCTAGAGCACGAGAGTTCTAATTTTCAAGACTCATCTGCACAAAGGTCGCACCGCCGCGCGCGGTCACAATTAGCTTGCGAGTGTGCCCGTCAGGAGCGGTGAACGTGTCGAAGGTCATGCCCATGGCGTCTCCGGGGTTTCCGTCCCAGGTGTAGCCCTCACGCTCTAGAACAGCTGACCAAGTAGCCCACTGGCCCGAGGCATCCGAGCTTGGGTAGCGCAGCACCAAGGTCTCCATGGTCGACTCATCCACCTGCGCTTCACCGACAGACGACGCAAAGGCTGCGAAGGGTGAGGGAAGAGCGGGCGGCGACGCCCCGGGTGAGCATGCGGAGACTGTGGCGGAGAGTCCGGCCGCACCCAGCATCTGGAAGAAGGGTCTCATGATTACTGCACCTGTTTGATGAAGCCGCCGGACCAATTCAGCGCCGGAAAGACAACGCCGGATGCATCGTGAGGCAGGATATTGTTCACGGTGCGCATGCGGCCGACCTTCACATTCATCATATTGCCATTTGCCCAATTGGAGATGAAGTTGTTGGGGATTCCGAACTGCCCCTCGGCGTCATCGGCAATGCAGTACACCGACTCGAAGTACTGGGACCAGTCGTGATTGTAGACGTCGACCGTAATGACCACGTAGTCGTCGCTGTCGATTTCATGGTCCCAAGAAAATAGGAAGCGCCCCTGCGCGGTCTCCCCTCCGGCAATGTTGACGCTACGGCTGTTGAACTGCACCTCGGGTGGCATGTCGAACACGTTGAGCAGCCCAAACGGGGGTAGGTCTCGGCCTCCGACAATGGGTAGTATGTCAAAGGTGCTGCGCATATCAAAGTTTTCAACTGTGTTTTCAGCTCCGTTTTCGATGTCGCTGGAGTAGCTGGAGTTGTTGGGGCTGGTTCTGTCTGCGCGGACATCCACCCCGCTGGCATTTCGCAGGGTAATCGCACTATCGTCGATATCAGTACCGGCTAGGGGTGGCAAAAAGGTGGAGTCTCGGCAGCTTCCGGGCGACTGTGCGTAGATCTCCACCGCAGAGATGGCGACCGTAGGAACGAGGAACCCAACGAAGATGCTACCGCCGTCTTCTTGCCGTTGAGGCCAGCTGCCGTTGATGAAGCGGAAGTTCTCTGCGATGCCATACAGGCCGGTGAACTCGGCGCGGTTTGTGAAGTACTCGAAGCCCTCGGTGAGCGCCGTCTCTAGGGGCTGGTCTTCGTCGTCAACGAACTCAACGAACACGACATCTACTGGACCGGGAGTGGCGAGAGCCGGCATGGTGAATGAGACGGTCGTCTCGGTGACTTGCAGGTCTGTGATGTCGAGCCCACGTACTGAGACCATGTAGTTATTGGCTTCGTCCGGCTTGAAGCCTTCGCCAGTCAGTACAACATCCGTCAGCAGGCCAGTGGGACCAAATGCGGGGTCGACGGACGTGAGCGTAATCTCGCGGACGCCATTGGCACCACTGTCGGGGAAGTTGTTATCGTGCGTCTCGGGCCCGATCCAAGGGCATCCGGCGAGCAGCAGGACTGGCACAAGACGTGTCACTCGCCGCCCCCGACCAAGAAGCTGGTGACGAACAGGCCAGCTGCGGCCGCTCCTGCTCCAGTCGACGCCAGCGTCAGGCCATTGGTGGCGTAGTAGGTGCCGTCACTTGGATTGCTATTGTACGCGGCTCGCGTTCCCATAGCTCCGCCGTACATCGCGACAGCAGAGCCGCCGAGGATGTAGGAGACCGTGCGCAAGGTGTTGCTGCCTTTGCCTGTGCGCGGTGTGCGCTCTCGCGGAACCCGCTCGCGCGGCGGGCGGTCTGGGACGTCGACAACAGCCGGTGGTGTGTCTACGACGACCTGCACGGGCTCGAGCTCGAGCTCGAGTTCGAGCTCGGGTTCATCGGAGGGGTGTCGTTCGAGCCAGCGTTGGGCGTCGGCGATCTCGGGAATTCCAGAATCACCGAAGTCGTCCATGAAGTCGGTCAGCTTTTCTCGGCCTTGGGATTCGTTCAGGTCGGCAATACCAATGGCGCGTTCATAGGACTCGCGCGCACGGACCTCGATGGGGCGGTCGTCGACTGGAGCCATGATCTCAGGTTCATCAGGGATGTCTGGATCGATGTCGGTCCCTTCGCCAGTATCGATGGCCATGGAGAAGGTCTCCGCTTCGCCGAGTCCTACGGGCTCTGCGCCGGCAGCGTCGAACCAATCTGGCGCTTCGAAAGCTTTGTCGCCGTCGACCAGCATAGCGTCGTCGAATGCAGCGCCATCTTGCCATATGGATGAGACGAGACGTTCACGCTTGTCGAATCGTTGAATCAAGAAGGGCACTTCGCTGGCTAACCGCGGGGTTGTGAGCGAGGTGCCGTTGGCGAAGTACGCATCACCGCGGTCTCCCGCGAACTCTTGGTCGGTCGGACCGCCCCATAGCGGAGGACCGACGTCGTCTGGAAGCGAGGTAACGGGATGCCCCGGTGGAATGATGCTCGGCCAGGCCCCGTCGACATCAGCGAACTTGGCTGATCGTCCCCAGCGTAGGGCAATGTCTTCGTCTTGTCGGAGGAAACCAACCGTCGCTTTTCCACGGGCAAAGCGGGCGAAGTCAACGCGAGGAGCGACTACGTCAAGGCACAACAGGCTTGCCTCGATACCCACCAGCGTTGCGCCGGCTCCTTCTAAATCGACGGCTTCAAAGAGCGGCGTCAGACTGTCGAGGTCAGCGGTGAACGAGGCAGCTGTGTAGGGCTCGCATTCTTGGCCCACCGCTATCGTAGAGACGGCGAGTAGTAGCGATGCAAAAGACCAGCGGCCAATCGCCGTGGCGGACATGGATGACATGAAGTTCCTCCGTCGCCAGTCTCGCATGTTCCGAGCACTACCGCGAGTGCCAGGGACCTCGGGAAGGCCATGCTGGACGGGTCACTACGAAAAACCGCGGGGCACAGACGTGCTTCCCGCGGAGAGTAGACGGCGTAAAAAACACCGAATAAAGACGTTAGCCGCGACTAAGCGGCGATGTTGAGCGACTTGTCTAAGCGGGTGAGCTCACGGTCGACATGACTCAAGACGGTCTTGCGGTTCTTGTTGCCCATTTCGTACCGGCGAACCTTGAGCAGGTCCACGCGGCCCAGATCGCGAATGACTTCGCCGACGCGCTTGGTGTTGAGCGAATCGTAGTCTTCAACGGGGAGGGCCGTGTTGGCCTCGATCCGCTGTTGCACCAGACGCTCTGCGGCGTCAGCAACGCGGCCAATGACCAGAATGTCGGGTGCGCCGTGGAGAAGGTCTTCCACGCGCTCCAGAGCATCTACTCGGAAGGTCCACAGCGTCTCCGACCCTTCGGAACGAGCGCGCATGACGCGCGAACGAGCGCGGTCAGTGAAGTCGGCGCCTCGGCTGACGAGGTCGCTGGGAGTGGTCTTCAGAGTTTTAACAATGCGATTGAGCATGTTGCCGTCCAGAATGAATGGTGATTCAGCTGCTTGCTCCGCACCTAGCAGCAGCGGCGCATCACGTCAAGCCTTCGCCAAATATTGGAGACAAAGACGGACGGGACTACTTTTCCCACGGCTCGGTGGGAATGTCGATGGTGCCTACGTCTTCGGGGTCTGGAATTGGCCACCAGTCTCCCCAAAGTGTTTTCCCGCCGTCGATAGTCATGGTTTCACCGGTGATGTAGGCTCCGGCGGGGGATGCGAGAAATGCGACAGCCCAGGCAATCTCATCACAGGTCGCCAAGCGCTTCATTGGGACGAAGCTCCGCATCTGTGAGATGAGCTCAAGCCCGGCTGGGTAGCGTTTGATCCCACTACTCGCGACGAAGCCAGGTGCGATGCTGTTGATACGGATGCCCTTGTTGGCCCACTCCACCGCGAGCGTGCGAGTCATGGCCTCGACTCCGCTGCGTGCGGCAACACTGTGAGCCATGCCGGGGAAGGCGCGACCGGTGAGCATGGTGATGTTGAGGATGGTGCCGCCATTCTTAAGCATCCAGGCGTCTGCGGCGGCACGGGTCACGTTCCACGTTCCGGTCAGATTGGTTGCAACAACAGCGTCCCACCCTTTGTCGGAGATGGCTTCTGCGGGAGAGAAGAACTGTCCGCCGCCGTTGTTGACGACGATGTCCAGCGCGCCAAATTCAGACACAATGCCGCTCATGAGCGCGCGGACAGACTCACGGTCGCGAATGTCGAGGATCCGTCCGTGCACGGGACGGCCCAGCTCTTCGGTCAGTCCAGCTGCGGCCGGCTCTATGTTCTCTGGCTTGCGCGAGGCAATGACCACCGTTGCGCCGAGTCGGGTCAGCTCGCGGGTAATGGCGGCGCCGATGCCGGTACCACCCCCCGTCACTAGAGCGACCTTACCGGCCAGCAAGTCATCACGGAAAATCTGACTGTTCATGTGTTCGCCTCGTCGTTTAGGGGCTCTTTGCACTCGGGACCCGTGTTCGCCACTTTGTTGACGGTTGTGCTCACTTGGTAGGGGTGGAGTTCTCCTTCATAGGGCACGAGCAAGTGCTCGATAGCGTCGAGGTCGGTGTCTTTCGCTAGCCACGCCTCCCACGTCGATTCAGGTAAGATGACGGGCATCCGACTATGAATAGGCGCTAGGATGGCGTTCGGTGCGGTGGTCATCAGGGTGATGCTCTTTACAACCTCGCCATCTGGGGCCGTCCACGTCTCCCACAGCCCGGCCACTGCGAAGGGCTCGCCGTTGGGTAGACCGATATGCCAAGGTTGCTTTTTGGTAGTGCCGACACGGGTCCACTCGTAGAAGCCATCCATTGGGATCAGCAGGCGGCGTTGCTTGAAGGCCGAGCGGAACATGGGCTTGCTCCTCGCGGTCTCACTGCGAGCATTGAGAGCGCGGTAGCCAATCTTTGCGTCTTTCGCCCACGACGGGATGAGGCCCCAGCGAAACCACTCCAGCGTGGGACCGTAGGTATCCTTCAAGATTCCGGCGACTTGTGTGCCGGGTGCCACGTTGAAGCGGGGGAGAAGCGCCGGCACGGCGGGCAGCCCGAACACTTCCTGAATCCGGCTGGCTGGTGCAGCTAGGGCAAAGCGACCACACATCATCACCTCCGTTACTCGAAATGGTATCCCACTTATTCTCGCCGGCGCCCAGACGATGGGCTACGCGGCGCAGGCTCTTTGCACTGTTGTCAATGCGACAAGGCGACCTGCCTAGGCAGGTCATGGGAAGCCGGTGAGATTCCGGCGCGGTCCCGCCACCGTATTCAGCGATTGAACTCATCACGTAGCCACGGGGAAACCTGGAAGGCGATGGGTTCCGCTGTAAGCCGGGAGACCGGCCTTGTTTGCCACCACAACGCGCTTCCGGGTCAGAAGCCGTGGAGACGTTCGCCATGTCGGTGAGCGCCCGCGGACTCGTCCGGATTTTGATCCCGAGGAGGACAATATGCGCATTTCTACCTGGTTCCTGGCGTTTCCACTGATGTTTGCCGTCGCGTGTGATTCTGACACCGGCGATACCGACATGGGTACCGATACCGATATGGGTACCGACACCGATATGGGGTCGGACGACGACACCGACACGACGTCCGCCGACATTGATATCGCCGGCTCGTACACCGATAACTTTGGTGGTACCCATGAAGTCAGCAATGAATCGTGGGTTAGCGGTGACTCAGAATTCGCACTCGCCGAGTTCGACAATGACGCTGAGTTTGCGTTGGCCCAGAACGACTCGGCCAACTCGTTCAGCCCAGACCTGTTCAGCCGCTTTGACTGGAGCTTGAACACCGACGGTAACGTCGTGTATTGCCAGTCCGTGTTCGATGGCGCTACCTTGGAAGATGCTCGCGCAGGCTCGGCAGATTCGAGCGACCTCGATGCCGGTTGTGGTGGCTTTGGCTGGTCGGTTCTTACCGAAGTCGAGTAATCACAATAGACGGTGGCCATGCGACTTTGTTTGGCCATCGTTGGGTTGTCTGCCTGTACCTCGGTACCGGTAGATGACACCGACGCCTTGCCCTCTTGGGCGGGCGTTTTTGTCTCAGAACCTGCGAATGCTGTGTGGGTGCTATCGCGGAGTGCGGAGGGAGTGGGCGTTGGCGAGGCGGATGACGTCACCCTGTGCCCAGACAGCGCACAGGCCGTAGGCGGGAACGGCCAGGGGGTTGTGTGCATAGCGGATGCCCCCGGGCATTCCTTTACGCTGACGCGCTCTGTGCTGGGCGACGTGCCACGGCTCGACGGCATTGAGGCTGTGTGTCCAACAAGCACAACAGCAGTGGGCTGGCTTGGTGAGGCTGCGGTGTGCGCATCGCGCATCGTAGGACGTGTGGCCGTGCTGACCGCAGACTCCGGCGGAGCCGAGCCTGGCGTCCCGCAGCCCGAGTGCCCAGACGAATGGGACCTCGTTGGTTTTGCCAACAATGCCGCTGTGTGCCGGACGGACGGTCTTGGTTCAGTGGTAGCGATTACTCGAGCGGTGTCGGGCGAGACGGTGCAGACGGCAATGGCGCAGGATCTGTGTCCGGTCGGCTTGCCCTTCCTCGGACGCAATCGCCGGCAGGTACTGTGCGACTGGCCCGGTGCCAATACGGTCGTTCAGCTCACGCGCGGTCTGGGCGACGAAGCCTTTGTCAACGAGCCGTCGTGCCCGCCCGGATGGGAACGTTTCGGCGGCAATCAGGCGGCATCCGTGTGCGGCCTATCGGCATCACTAATTGCCGTATACGTGTCGCGAGTGCCGGGTGGCGGTGTGCGTGTGGGGCAATCCTGCCCGGCCGGCTTTGAACGCATCGGCGGGCTTTCACAGGCAGCGGCCTGTGTGGAACTAGCCCGCAGAAGTGACGTCGATAACGATGAATGATGGCATGTAGACCCCTAAGTTCGCTGATTGTGCCTTTTTGTAAGGTACGAGTCAAGTCGTAATACTCTCATCCCTGTGACGCCCTGATAGTCGGCGTTCCATCCCCTTGGCTGTTCCCCGGCTGCGGTGGGCTTATTCGCGCATATTCGTTAAAACAGACCAGCGTACTTGTCCTAATCTACGGAGCGTCGCCGGTTTTGGATAGCCTCTACAGCTTTCCGCACGCGCGCCACGCCGTTGCGGTCCTGGGTTGCCTGGAAGTGTCGGAAGGCAATCTTGTAAGCGCCGATGGCCTGCGACGCGTACCCGAGAGCGCCGGCCTGTTGGGCACCTAGCTCACAAGCCCAAGCAATGTCTGCGTCAAAAATACCGGTTTCCTCAAGGATAATCCGCGCCTGGTTCAAGTGCTCACGCCACGCCTGCCAGTCTCTGGCATGTGCCACACATGGCAGTAGAAAGGCGTGCAGGCTGCCCTGAAGCCCACGCCGCTCGGTATCGATTGCGGCGGATAGGGCTCGAGTGAAAGCGGAGTTAGCCGTCGCATAATCTTCGCGTGCGAGTGCCACCAGGCCCCCGTTTACCTGTGGGACGATCTGCTCGCGACTCCCCATGCGCCGCAACAAGCTCTCGGCTTGGGCATAGGCATCGCTTGCCCCATCCAAGTCGCCGCTCTCGCGCAAGACTTCTCCAAGGATATTCTGGCAACTTGCCACGCCAAACCGGCTCCCAACTTGTTCGTACAGTGGAATTGCCTGCCGAGCATACCGTTCGGTACGGTCGAGGTCACCAACGGCTCGAGTGGCCGATGCCTGTGCTGTCAGGGCATCCGCGCGACCCTTGAAGTCACCGAGTGCGGTGAACTTACGAAATGCGTCGCGGGCGAAGTGGAGGGCATCGCGGGGATTACCCGATACTCGGCTGAGGTCACCCAGAAGCAGCTGGCATCTGGCTAGGATGAGCTCCGAGCGGCATTGCCGAGCCATCTGTTCGGCTTCTTGAAGTCGTGCTCGGGCTTGGGTCAAGCGGCCGGTCTTGATGGATACTGTGGCCGCCAATCGCAGCGCCGAGGCCACGAGAGCATCCCAGCCCGCCTCATAGCCTTGGTCGACGGTCTTGAGGGCGAGGGCTTCCGCTTCTTGAAGGCGGCCAGCGCTGATCAGCAAGTCGGCACGGTCCGTCCATGCAGCACCCCAGCGGCTGTCATCTTCCGGCACAGCAATGCGTTCGAGTAGGTCTTCGTAGGTATCCAGCAGCTCCAAGGCATCTGTGTATGCAGAGAGAAGACGCCGCTCGCGTGCGCCTTCTTGCAGAGGTCGGAGAGCCTCGTTGTAGCGCCCAGCGCTTACGAGATGGCGCGCTAAGCGTTCGGCGAGTCCGGGTTGGCGGGCAACGGCGAAGCGGATCTGTAGAGTCGTTGCGCAGGCATCGTGTAGCGCTTTGGCACGGCCGGATTCCTCCGACTGGCGTACGAGGGATTCTCGCAACATGCCATGACTGAATGCCCAACCGGCAGACTGGGGAGTGGCTAGTCGTCGGTCGATAAGCGTGCTCATGAGACCCGTCGGGACGACGGCTCGAGACACGCTGCATGCGCCGCGCCACTCCGCGTCATCCACGTTGTTGCCGAGCAGGGAGGCTGTCTCTAGTGCGGGCCGCGGGTCTGTCTCAAACTGGTCGATGACGCGCTGAATACGAGCTGCCCACAACGAGTGAATGTCGTCTGGGAGAATGGCTTGTTCGCCTTTTCGGAGCGCGAACCCGCTGCCAGATACCTCGAGAACACCGCGCTGGACCCAGTCGCCAACGAGCTGGACGGCGAACAGTGGGTTGCCCGCCGTGCGGCCTTCGACTTGCTTAGCCAAGCCCGCCTCAAGACCTAAAAGCTCGCGCACCAGCTCTTCGGCGTCTGCGTCGTTCAAGGGTTCCACGGGCAGGGTCTGGGAGCGCGGATGGGACAATAAGCTGGCGACTTCGTCCGCGGTTCCCGGCAATGCCATCAACGCATCGTCCCGCAAGGTGGCGAGAACAAGCATGGGGGGAGCGTCGTCGGCGTGCAGGCCCATGAGATGCCTAGCGAGTCCGAACGCTTCTGCGCCCCACTGTAGGTCGTCGAGCAATACGATGACAG
>JBLHSN010000111.1:0-16068 GCA_047626195.1 Myxococcota bacterium | reverse complement strand
CTCCCACTCACCCGACCATCGAGAAGCCCAACGCAACCTTGATGAGCTCTGCCAAGCTCATTGATCGCGCGTTTCGCGTTCTCTGCGGGTACAATGCCGCCCCAGAGAGGTTCAGATGCGTCTATTGATCGCCCTACTCGTTGTCTCAGTCGGGTGTCGCAAGTCTCCAGAAGCCAACCCAGAGTTCGACGACGCTGCTCGCTTTGTGCTGATCAGCTTCGATAACGAACCCGAAGTGTTGGCGTTTGCACTGCGCCAGATCGAGCGTCAGGTCTACCTTTCTCTAGATGTTGAAGACGGCGGCATCGTTGCCCGAGCCGTTGAACTGTCGCCCATTACCGAGGCGGACGTTGCCGATATTGACCGTCCCGATCGCGACCTCACACTTGCATCCCCCGTCGCATTGGCCGGACTGTCTGTCTACGGTTCCGAACACCACCAACTCGTGCAGTTCCTCGAAGACCAAACCCCAGTCGAGCCGTATTCTCCGGACGTTTATGACCGCCGCTTTGAAGTCGGTGATGACTGCTGGCAAGACCAAGCGTGTGAGCGCATGGAGACCTACAACGTCCTCGTAAAGGAATCTGCGCTGTACTCGATACCGTACGAGTTCCACAAACACTTCCGCTGGGTCGACATGAATCTGCCAGATCCCGCAGACGTTCCCGTGGGCGAGCTGGCGGTTAACGACGGCGACCCCCGATGGGCATTTGTCGCGCGGTCGTGGACAAGCGATTCCTACGAGAGCGCCAACGGTCGCCACGCCCTCAACCAATCCTACACTATCGACATGTGGATACCGCGGGATGGCCAGGGGTTTTCACGAACGGCTGACGACGTTAACCAAGACGATGGAGAGTGGACAACAGACAGCAACGGCGGCGGCTCGCTTCGCATGTTGGCGCTGTGGCACGAGACAATCGTAGGCGGCGCGCTGCAAGACGGGGACCTTGCGACCGCGTTCACTCGCAATGGTATCCAAGACAACTTCGACGCTGCTGACGACTACATTCGCGACACCTACTTCAGCGAGTAGTCTTCGGCGTATTCCGACCACGACTTGGCGTTGCCGGCAAGTGCGGAGCTCCACCGTGATTTTCCATCGGAATTGACGGGCGCTATCACCGTGCCGCCCTGCCCGTCCGTAGCCAGCACACCGCCAGTCAGCGTGTGTTGACCGCCGCTAAGCCCGTATGCCACGCCAGACCCCTGCAAGTGGTCGACATCACAGTCGACGACAACCGCATCCGTTACGTCCAAGTGGTTGACTGTTGAGCCCACGATGACGCTTCTCTTCGCGCCGTCAGCGGGTGAACTCCCAACAAAGACGGAGCCCCCGACAGGCTCAGGCGTATTGAGCAACTGCCGGAGTTCAGGCGACGCCAACACAGCGCGGCAGCTCGCATGCCATGACTCGAGCGTCCCAAAGTCCCACCAACGCGCGGTCTCGCCAACATTCAAAACCTCTAGCCGAAGCGGTCCGTCAAAGGCATCGCGTAATCGGCTCACTGCCTCAGCTCCACACAGTCGGCGTGCAGCCGGTTCTGGCAGCGTCAGCGGCATCCACCAGCCGGGATCGGTGTCTAATTTTGAAGTCCGAGCCCTCAATTCCGGCTCAAACAGCGTCATCAGGCATCGACCCACCTCGGCCGTCATGCTGAAGGAGCCCAAGCTTGTTGCCGCCGCCGTCAACGGGCCTAGTTCAGGACGCAGGGCATCAAAGGCGGACCACTCAAGCTTCTCCAGCTGCATGGCGCTCCCATCCGCTCTCACCGCCAGCAGGCCGTAATTCACCAACCCATGGTGCTTCCAAGCCGCCGCATCTGGAACCGGGCCAAGCCGGCCGATGAGGGCAACAGCTGCTGTGGGTCGCTTCATAGGTACGGTCGGAAGTGTGAGTTGGTCACCCCAAAACACTCCAATACGACCGGGTTCAGCGAATGCGGAGGTCTGGCGCAGTACCGCTTCAAGCAGCCGCATTGGCATCACAGTCCCCCCTACAGTCAGCGCTCCAGGGACTACGGTTCGCGACTTGTCTCCGCGGTGATGAATCGGCAGCGGATACAAGCGCTTGCCCTTCCCTGCGGTATGCCACATTCCGACTGATTTTCCGTCTCTAAGAGCCTGCCATAATGAGCACCCCCGACGGTTCATCTCCACTTCCGCCTGCTCCAGCCCATGCAACGTTCCCAGGCCGTTCCCAGCACCGCCAGCCCACACCTCTTCGGTCACGACAAGCTCGGCGTGAGGTCCGAGCACTTGATTGCGGACGTGAGCAAGCCGCTGTCTCCAAAAGCTGGCTGCCTCGGCCGAAGACGCCACCACAATCACAACATCAAATCCGTGTGCAGGACTGCAGCAACGCTGCAAAAATCCGGAATCGACCTCAGTCATAAGTTCCCCCTAAACGACGGGCCCATGCGGACCGTATCTCTTGGTGCCCGCGACGGGATGCACAAGCGAAGCGCACTGGACTTGGGGAGGAACAGTGTGCTTGAGTTCATCATGGATAGAACCTCGCGTCGCGGGCAGCCCTCTCCCACTTTTACTCCTCTTAGTCTCCGGAGCCTACACGGCCCCAGAGATAGAGTTTTGGCCGCTTGAGAGCGACTCTCGATGGGTCAGCAGTGGGTTCGGCCCACGCCTCTAGAGTCGTAGTGATGCGCGGTACGACTTTCACCGTGGAATTGACCTACCGGCCCCCATGGGCACTTCGTTGATTGCGCTCGAAGACGGGATCGTTGGCTTATCGGGCTGCTATCCGTCGTACTCGGACGCAGCCCTTCAAGTGGCCCATGGCCAGGGGTGCTTGGGTCAGCCGGAAAACGGCACTTTCTCTGGCTACCTCCACGTCTCCTACGCTGTTGTTCGCGTTGGGGACGCTGTCCGCGCAGGCCGACGGCTTAGCTACTCACGGGCTTCTCATAGCGGCGTTGAACACCTACACTTTGAGATACGGGAGGGGTCAGTGTGGCAACAACGGGCCGTAAACCCCATTCCGTGGCTCGACCTTCACGACGCCGGTCCACCCACCGTCTCTGCAACTTGGATTTAGACATCCAGTGCGATTGGACATCGCGACTTGGACTTCGAAGGCGTGCGTGCGGAAGCGGGTGGTGCAGGTGGAGTCGTGGTCGCAACCCAGTCGCTAGAACCCGCTCTGTGGAACCGGCGCTTCACCCACCCGCAGCTCGAGTGGCCCGCGTAACAATGCCAACACGCGAGTGCTCATCCGAGCGGTGCCGTCTGCGACGCGCACATCCACATGGGTGACCCCCACTTCAACGGAGCGACCATTGAGCGCGCCCCGCTCAACGCACCGTCTGACACTTGGCCTTTACGCCTATCATTCGACGCGAACCTACAGGACGTGGACCAGATTTTTATGACGTCCTGGGATTCCGCGAGAGGCGAAGTCACGGTGACAGCAGAGCCATCTCCGCTCTGACCATCTGCTCGACAAGCTGGGCGAAGCTGACGGTGGGCTGCCAACCTAACGCCGCGCGCGCCAGAGACGCATCTCCGCGAAGATGGTCGACCTCGGTTGGACGGTGCAGAGAAGCATCGGTGTGGACGTAGTCTGCCCATGGAAGGTCAACGACGGCAAACGCAGCCTCCACAAGGTCTTGCACAGAGTGGCTCACGCCAGTAGCTAAGACAAAGTCTGTCGGCTCGTCCTGTCGCAGCATCTGCCACATGCCGCGGACATAATCAGGCGCCCAGCCCCAATCCCGCCGTGAGAGCAGGTTGCCGAGCGAAAACCCATCACTCTGACCTGCGGCAATCCGTGCGACCTCTCGGGCAACCTTGCGGGTGACGAAGTTGTGCCCACGCCGTGCACTCTCGTGGTTAAAACAAATGCCGCACGACGTGAACAGCCCGTAGGCCTCGCGGTAGTGCACCATCATGTGGTGCGCGTAGACCTTAGATGAGCCGTACGGAGAGCGCGGATGGAACGGCGTGCTCTCGGACTGCGGAGACTCGGCTGCGTTGCCGAACATCTCGCTGGTAGAGGCATGGTAGACGCGCGTTTTGGGCGCCTCTCGTCGTATCGCTTCGAGCAGGCGAACCGTCCCCACTGCGTTGACTTCCGCGGTAAGGATTGGCTGACGGAAGGACAGACCAACATCGCTCTGGGCAGCCAGGTGGTAGACCTCATCCGGTTGGGAAGCGATGACCGCATCTACCAGCGAGTCCCCGTCCAGCATGTCACCGGGAATCAGCGTGATGCGTCCAAGTAGATGGTCAATACGTCCGGTGTTCGGTGTACTTGCACGGCGAACCAAGCCGTAGACTTGGTACCCCTTGTCGAGCAGCAGCTCCGCCAAGTACGAGCCATCTTGTCCCGTGACACCCGTGATGAGCGCTGACTTCACGACGCATCCTGTCCATCGCTGTCCATCTCCCCAAGGATGCGCTCTCCTTCGGCTTTCAGCTTGGCCGCTGCCTCTTCAACGCGCGCCGAGACGTCACGAATTTTCGCTGAGAGGGTGGGGTCGTTCAACGATGCGGAGAGCTTGTCCATGCTCTCACGCACCACGTTTGTATCCGGAGTCTGTGCGCCAAAAGCGTGGGCGACGGTACGCACTCTGGCTTCGGTCCGCTCTCGGTTCACGGGAGCATCCGACGTCGCCTGCTGCACCGCTTTAGCCAGTCCCTGGAGAACGGACGAGAACCCCAGCTTCACCGCCGCCGGATCATTGCGCAACTGTTCTGGAGTCACCCCCAGTGCATTGGCCAACACCTCGGCGGGCGGTGTCTGTTCGGCGCTTGGCCTAGGAACTGACTTCTCGGAGGCTGCGCGGAGCACCTCGCCAAGCGTAGAGAATGCGGTGGCCGCATTCTTTGTGAACGCCCGAACCTCATCCTTGACCAGAGCTTTTGCGGTCGCTTCGTCAACCTCAAACTCGGCGGCCGCGCCCTCATCAACGCTGCGCTTGTCACCTCGAAGGTTGCGCAACAGCAGCTCACCGTCTGCAATCGCGGAACCTTCGGGAAACTGGTAGAATCGGTCTTGGGTGGAGTTCGTATACACCGTGCTCATCGCATCCTCGCAGTGCACCACCCTAGCCCATGCGAAGCGTAACGGAGTATGCTGCGGCCATGCGTACGCTGGTTGTTGGCGATGTACATGGATGCAAAGACGAGTTGGTTCAGCTTCTACGACTGGCCAACGCGGACCGTGTCATTCTCGTGGGTGACCTCTTTACAAAGGGTCCCAAGCCAGTTGGGGTGTACAAGTGCATTCGCGAACACTCGGCCGAAGCGGTGCTGGGGAACCACGATGAGCGACTTATCAGCGCGCTGGATGGCGACCGACCATCCGATGATGGCGCTCACAAGTGTATCGAGCGCCTCAATAAAACTGGAACTCAGTGGCAAGACTGGCTGCGCGGACTTCCACTATTCCTCGACGTCGCAGGTTTCACCGTGGTCCATGCAGGTCTTCACCCGAGCGGCAAAAAGAAGCGAACGTCACGGACCACGGCTCTGTACCGGCGTCGTTGGCCACAAGAGCGGGCTGGAAACCCGCGCTGGCACGAAGTGTACTGGGGAACGCGACGAGTCATCTTCGGCCATGACGCCGTTGGAGGCTTGATCCGTGTGGAACGCGAAGGAAAACCACAGATCATCGGCTTAGACACCGGCTGCGTCTACGGCGGGGCCCTCAGCGGCTACCTCATCGAGATGGACGAGATCATCCAAGTGCCTGCACAGCGCGCCTACCACTCTGTCAATCGGTAGACCTACACATAAAAGCGCTCGGCCTCACTAGGTTGGGGAAGCCGGCAGGTATCGAGCTTGCCAAAAATACGGTAGCGAATGCGCGCGAACCCCCGGTAGAACGGGTCGCGCATAAAAGCCGGAACCCACAACAGCCCGCGACACAAGACCGGAACAGCGCCGGGAAGCATACCGACCGCAGTCAACACCGCCGTACTGTGAAACAGTATCCGTTCTGCGTCTTCGCCCTGCACGACCAGCACCAAGCTATCCAGGTTGGTAGGCCACTCTGGGTGACGATCGCGAATCGAGACTGCCGTGGGGCCCGCCAGCGGCGCATAGGCCAACAAGCCGGATGGGTCTCGGCCGAGCAACCAAGTGACGGTGCGGTCGCACACCGCGCATTCACCGTCGAACAGCAAGGTGTACGGTGGAAGATGGTCACGATCAGTGGCGGCGCGCATTAAGGTGCGTAACTCGGTGAGTACACAGGTCACGCTGCCATAGGCGGCAGGCGGACCTTGACACGGGAGAGTGTGTGGGAACTTCTGGACCAGAGCGCGACACCAGCAACGACACGTCCGTAATTGGCGACAGCACAACGGCTGACGCAGACAGCGGCGACGCTGCAGGTGCGTCCGGAGCCGACATGCACGCAGCCACCACCGACCCTAGCCTCCCGGTAGTTCGCCCGTACTTTGAGCCCGCGGCACCACCGCGCCGACCTGGTGAAACCACCATGTCGTACTACGTCCGCTGGGCGCGCACGGCCCCCATGCTGACGCCAGAAGAAGAGAAGCGATACACAAAGGCCTACGCCGAGAATGGGGACCCTGAAGCGGCGAACCTGTTGGTCTCGTCACATATGCGCCTGGTCCTGAAAATCGCCATGCAGTATCAGCGCCACTGGGCCGACATCATCGACCTTGTGCAGGAAGGAACCGTCGGCCTCATCCAAGCGCTGGACCGCTTTGACTTGTCGCGCGGTGTGCCCTTCAGTGCCTACGCGCGCCATTGGATCCGAGCGATGATCTTCCGCTACCTCATGGAGAACTTCCACCTGGTCAAGTACGGGTCCACCCGCGCAGGTCGGAAGCTGTTCTTGGAGTTGGGTCGCGAGCGCAACCGCCTCATTGCAGAAGGTATCGTTCCGAAGAATAAGATGCTGTCGGAACGCTTGGGCGTGAGTGAGCGCGACATCGAGCGCTTCGACAACATCCGCTCGGGAACTGTGTCTCTGGACACTCCGCACGGCGACTCGGAAGACTCGCGTTCCCTTGCCGAGACCCTACCCGACCCCATGCAGGATGGGCCAGAGGTTGGTGCCGCAAAACGCGAGCTATCCGACCGACTTCGCGTAGCACTCGATTCGTTCCGCGAGACGCTGACGGCCGAACGCGACATCGTCATCTGGGAAGAGCGCCTGCTGAACACCGATCCGACGTCTCTTGCAGATCTCGGTCGTCGTTACGAGGTCAGTCGTGAACGGATGCGTCAGATCGAAGCCCGGCTCAAGAAGAAGCTGAAAGTGCACCTTGAAAAGACTCTGGGCGATGAAGTGGCCTTCGAGTTCGACACCGACAACAGCTGAGATTTGGTGTCAACGCGTGTCGACAGGTAGCGACTCGAGCGCAAGATACGGTAAGAGAAAGCATCACCCGTGAGGTTCAAATGCGTCTTCCTGTTTTGATTGGTCTCGGCATGGCCCTCCCCGTCGCCGCTCTGGCATGTCCGCCCCGTCAGACGGCTGCCCAAGCCACTCCTGCGCAAGCGGACACCCAGATGGCGTCTGCAGACGCAGCGGCATGCGCCAAGAGCGCCGACCTCGTCGGTTCCGCATGTAGCTACACCACCGGTATGATGGCGCAGCGCATCCTCTCCGAAGGCGGTGACTTTGCCTTCACCGGAAACTTGGTTCGCGCATCCAGTGACCTCGAATCACATGTCGCCGCACCCTTCATCGTCGGAGGCAATGTTCGCGTTGTAGCAAACGAAGTCATCGAGATGGCTCCGGCCGATACCCGCGTAGCGCTCACCGGCAAGCGCCTCGAAGTAGGTGGCATCCAATACTTTGTCGTCACTGACGTAGTGGCTGCGGCTGACTCTTAGGTCGCGCTTCATATCTCGCCTCTCTCCGCCTCCATTGGCTGGGTCGAGAACCTCCGCAAATGACTCGTCCAAGTGACGGGTCATTTGTGGTTTTGGCCCACAGATTCAACTGTTGACGGTCTACGCGTTGACACACGCGGTGCGACAGACCAAGTTGGCCCGCCTTTGCTTAGGAGAAATCATGCGCATGCTCGCCCCCCTCGTAGCCCTTCTCGCCTTGTCGGCCTGTGACCCCCCCGCCAGTGCGGACGCTCAGACCGCCGAGACCCCTTCCACTGCGGCCATGACCGTCAACATGGACGATGAAACCCAAAAGACGTCGTACGCCCTCGGCGCCGACATCGGCAACAAGTTCAACGCCCAGGAGATCGAAGTCGACCTCAACGCTATGATCGCTGGACTTCGTGACGGCTACAGCGGCGACATGAAGATGACCGAAGAAGAAATCGGCACCACACTACGCGAATTTGGCGCCTCACAGCGCGAAGCCCAGATGGCACGCCGCTCCTCCGCGGGCGAAGCCAACGAGGCTGAGGGCGCTGCCTTTCTCGCCACCAACGCCGAGCGCGCCGAGGTCTCCGTGACCGAGAGCGGCCTTCAGTATGAAGTTCTCGCTGAAGGTGATGGCGCTACTCCAAGTGCCACCGACCGCGTCACCGTGCACTACAAGGGCATGCTCACAGACGGCACCGAGTTCGACAGCAGCTATGGCCGCGGCGAGCCCACTTCATTCCGCGTGAATGGCGTCATCAGTGGCTGGACTGAAGCCTTGCAGATTATGCAAGTAGGCGACAAGTACAAGCTGTACATCCCAGGCGACCTCGCCTACGGCCCACGCGGAAGCGGCGACAAGATTGGTCCGAACGCCGTTCTCGTCTTTGAAGTCGAGCTGCTTGGCGTCGAGAGCTAGACACGTTTCCGGTCGGCGCTGAGTGTTGCGTACAGCGCAATACGCTTGCCGACCGGGCTGTCAACGGTAGGCCATGAGCTGAGCGAGCTGTCTTCGACGGCAGACGGGGTGGCCGGCCATTATCGGACGATGATTCGCAGAACTTGTTGTTTAGCGATTTACATCGAGAGTAGACATTGTACGCAGGCTCCCAGCTCAACGCACACAGCTCCCGGCATAGCCCCCCGCACACCCAGCCCCACCGCGACAAAACGCGGCGGCGTCCCCCCTCGCAGAACCGCTAGGCACGGGCTAAAAGGTTGTCCCCGCTCCGAAGCGAGCCCGTGAGGTCCCCCATGGCATTGTCTGAACTTGACCGCCGAATCGTTACGGCAGCCGCGGAAACCATGTTTCCGCCGGGCGGCGCGTTTGACACAGACGGCTTGGAAGCGAATGTCGTCCCCTACGTTGACGACTACTTGCAACGCTTGCCCCGATTTGACCGCATGCAGCTCCTCGCCTTCTTCCGCGTCTTTGATGCTGGAATGGCCTGGAGCGAAAAGCGAACTGGCGCCCGCTTTCATACAGCAGACGCCGTCTCCCGCCGCGAATACCTCTCGTCGTGGGAAAACAGCCCTACCTACTCCCGCCGCATGGGGTTTCAGGGACTACGCATGGTGCTGACCATGGCATACGCAGAGTGCCCTGCCGTCAAAGACGCAATGGGCGTCACATCGTCTCACGACGATTCGTTTAATTCCGGAGGGTTCGTCTCATGAACGCTATCAACACCGACAGTGGCTTTCGCGAGCGCCTCGAAGAGCTGCTCACGTCCTCCGACCACCTAAACAAGAAGCACGTTCACCCCAAGCTGGCCAAGTTGTTAGACATCGGTGGGTTCAGCACGGTCTTCGCGCGCGCCGAAGGTCCGTATGCCTGGGATCTATCCGGTACGCGCTACCTAGATTTCTTGGCCGGCGGCGGCGTCTTCTTCATCGGGCGCAACCACCCGGTCGTGCACCATTACTTGGACACCGTCCTAGACCGGCGGACTCCTACGCTCAACGGGGTGCACGCGTCACATTTGGCGTCGCTGCTGACCGAGCGGTTGAACATTCTAGCCGGCGGCGAGTACCCGCACACGGTGTACGCAAATAGCGGTACCGAAGCCAGCGACATCGCCGTGCGCTTTGCGCGTCAGGCCACCCGGAAGTCCAGGTTCTTGTACCTTGAAGGAGCATTTCACGGGCGTAGCTGTGCCGCCATCTCCATGTGTGGTTTTCCGGCACTCAAGGAAGGCCAAGACCCGGTAGCCCTGTTCGGAACACCGGTCCGCCCCAACGACATCGCTGCTATTCGACGCGAGCTGTCCCACGGTGATGTCGCTGGCTTCATGTTCGAGCCGCTACAGGGCTTGACCACTCTGCCCCTAGACCCCGAGTACCTGCGCGAGGCCGCACGGCTATGTCGCCAACATGGCGCCCTCGTCATCTCGGACGAAGTCCAGACGGGTCTCGGCCGCACCGGTTCGTGGTTCCGCAGTCGTGCCGCAGGTATCACCCCGGACATCATCACCATCTCCAAGAGCCTGTCTGGCGGCGCTGTTCCCGTCTCGGCAGCCCTGATTCACGAAGATCTGTGGAGCCGCATTCGCAAGGGTGGAATTCCATTCCCGTCTTACGATGAACCCTTTAGCGAGAATGACTTAGCCATGGCCGCCGGCCTCGCCACCCTGGACGTGCTCGAAGATCTCGATGCCCCGGCAGAGTCACGCCGCATGGGAGAAATCCTGCGCACAGGCATGCTCGATCTCGCCAAGAAGCACGACGTCATTGACCATGTCGTCGGCGACGGCTTGATGATGAGTGTCTACTTCCGTGACTCGGCGCGTCCTGCTCTGTGGGCGCAGCAGCGTTTGATGTCTATGGCTGACAAGACAGCGTTCGGCGCCAGCATCAATGTGGACCTGTTCGGCAGTGAGAAGGTCTTGGTCCAGGTTCCAGGTCCCGGCATCAACGCCATCAAGTTCCTACCGCCCATCGTCTCCACAGACAATGACCTGCATGACTTCATCAAAGCCGTCGATGCGTCTCTGGCCCGCTGTTACACGCGTCAAGGCCCCGCGGTAACGCTGGGCAAGAGCCTTTTCTCCAGCATCATGCGCCAAGCAAAGACTGCCGTCCCGGAGCAATGGCTACCGCCGGCAATGCGCACCGAGCCTACGGCTCCAGACGCCGCCCCTCGGCTGGATGCTGCGCGCATCTACGAATATGGTGACTACACTGGCGATATCGTTGAGCGCTGTGACTACTTGGTCATTGGCTCGGGACCTGGCGGTGCCATCGCAGCTCGTGAGCTCGCGCAGACTGGCAAGCGCGTTCTCGTCCTTGAAGGCGGCCCGGTCGCCCGCCGCGAAGAATTTACGGACGATGCCGGAAAGTCGCTGGCTCGTTGGTACTACGAGGGTGGCACCCGGACCGCTCTCGGCAACGTCATCATGCCGACCATGCAAGCACGCTGCCTTGGCGGCGGCTCGGTGTTCAACTCGGCCATCTGCCTGCGCGCGACCGAAGACTGCTTGGACAAGTGGCAGACCGACCACGGGGTTGAGGGTGTGAGCCCCGCCGAGTTGGCCCCCCACTACGACGCGGTTGAAAAGTTGATGGGCGTGCGTCCCACCCAGCCCGAGGTTCAGGGACGTCGCAACGAGATGTTCCAAGAAGCCTGCAACGAGCTTGGCTGGACGAGCGAAGCCATCAAGCGTAACGAGAACGGGTGCAAAGGCAGCGGTCGCTGTCTGCTCGGTTGCCCGAACGGCGCGAAGCTCGGCACCGATGCCCGTGGCATTCCGGATGTCGTAGACGCCGGTGGACGCGTCTTCACATCGGTCATGGTCGACCGCCTCATCATCCGCGACGGCCAGGTTGTCGGCGCCGAGGGCCGGGTCAGTCACCCCGAGAATCGCGAGCGCTCGCATAAGGTCACCATTCACGCCGACAAGGTTATTGTTGCCGCCGGTGCCATCAATACCCCCGTTCTCCTCCGTAATAGCGGTATTAACCGTGCAATCGTCGGTGGAAACCTTCGCTTCCATCCGTCTGGCTTCCACATGGGCCTGTTTGACGACAAAGTCGAGCCGTGGAAGGGCGCAACACAAGGGATGCACTGCCTGCAGTTCTTAGACGAAGGCATCAAGCTAGAGTCGTTGTGGGCCAGCCCAAGTATCTTGGCCATCCGCTTCCCCGGCTCCGGTCGTACCCTCAAGCGTCACATGGCCAACTACGACCGTGTTGCCACTTGGGCGACGTGGACCAGTGGCGAGAGCAGCTCCGGCACCGTCCGCGCCATGGGTGGCCGTGCGCGCATCTCGTACAACTTGGCTGAAGGCGACATTCGTCGCTTGCAAGAAGCCAATGCCAAGCTGGCCGAAATGTTCTTCGCTGCAGGTGCCAAGGGTGTCATCACTGGACTGAACGGCATTCCCGCAGTGCTCGATGACCCGTCCCAGGTGGAGCTCATTCGCCAGGCAACCTTTAAGGCAAGTGACTTCCCCACCGGCAGCAACCACGTCTTTGGTACCGCTCGCATGGGCACCGACCCCGAGACATCCGTCTGCGATCACAACGGAGCAGTACATGGCATCGGAAACTTGTATGTCGCCGATGGCAGCCTGTTCCCGGCGAGCCCCGGCGTCAATCCCATGCTCACCATCATGGCGTTGGCCCATAAGATTGGCGCACACATCGCATCGGCGTAAACCCGAGGTATCCTAGTCGCCCGTCGGAGTCTTCATGGACGCGCGCGACCTCGAACTCGCCTCTCAATATTGCAAGCTCTCAAACGCTGACGACCTGTTCGTCGCGTTTGATGTCGCTGTGGACATTACTGCAGACGATGCAGTGGACTGCGTCGCAAAACAGCGTAAGCGCATGCAGTCCATGCAGTCCAATCCCAAGTACAAGGACCGCGCCAAGTTCCTGCTCAAGCATCACCGCGCCATTGCAGCGGTCTTACAAAAAGCGGAAATCTACAGAGAGTCTCTAGCATCTGACCGAGAGTCCGAGAGCCTACCCATCTTGGAAATGGCCATCGATGGCATGCTTATCGACGGCTCCATCAGCGCCCGAGAAGAGAAGTACGTTCGCGAGATGGCCGCCAATTTGGGTATCTCAGCCGAGACCGCTGAAGAGGTTCTCGCAGACAAAGTTAAGGTAGCTGGCGCCCGACGCATTGCCGATGGAGATCCCTTTGACGCGGACAATGACCCGTCGGAGATGACCATCAGCCGGCCAATTGGTCGCTTTATGGGCGATAGCAATCCCCCCAATGAGAGCAAACAAAGCTCAGAGGCCCAGCACGCATCCGGCCCGAGTACGGGTTGGTGGGATGCCCGATTCACCTCGCTGCTGCTGTCTCAAATCCCGCCCGGCAGCGGCCAGATGCTGGACGTATATTGCCGAATGGCATGGTCAGCGCTGTCCATTCTTCCACGCCGCAAGCACTGGTCATACCTAGGTATTGACCGGAATGAAGAGCGGGTTGGCTTAGCGCGCAAGTCCATTGCTGCTCTACAGGCACGTGCGCGCATCGATGTTGGAGACCCCGCTCCACTGCGCCTGCGAGACGAGAGCATCGACGCAGTTCTGGCGATTCGCGCCCTGCAGACCACCGAAGACACCCGCCCAATCTTGGAAGAAGCACACCGCGTGCTGCGACCGGGTGGGCGGTTGCTCGTGGTTGAGCCCGATGGCTTGGCCGAGTCGTTTTATTTCAATGGTCACTTAGCAATTTACAACCAGGCTTTTCACCACCTGTGTGCCACCTTGGACCGCCAACTGAACGCTGGGTACGCTGACCTACCCCCAACCGCTCGGCCGGGACTGGCGTTGGGTCCACAGCTCGCAGTACGCGCCGAAGCCGCTGGATTCTCGGTGAAAAAGGTCGCAGTTCACGCGGCGACCAACCTCCAGCCGGTCGCACTTGAGGGACTCGTCCGACGCTTACGCGGCTACCCACGGGCGTTAGCACGGGCCAATGGCATGGCGATTGACGCGCCAGAAGTCGTCGCTTGCCGGACTGCAGCGACCACTCTGCTCAAGTCGTTGCCACGCGATTCTGTGGCTCGCGGCGGCAACACGCTACCCTTATTCCTCTGCGTTGCGGTGAAGACATAGCTCCCGCATCCATCTTGCCGACGTCGTGGTTACTGCGAGCCGTTCCGGTCGTAGCGGTGTTTGCGTGCGCGCTCATTGCTTTCGGAGTGGGTGTCGGCACCACTGAACGGGCAGCCATCCCTGATGCCAACTTTCTGACCCATCTGTACTACGGTGTTGGGCTGTTCGTGCTCGGCGGCATGGACCTCGGCATGCCCACCGGAGGCCCCCTATTTGGGCGGGTTTTGTTGTGGGTTGCTTACTTTTTGGGCCCCCTAGTAACGACTACCGCCGTCGCTGAGGGCTTCTTGCGAGCCGTGCAGCCCGAGTACTTGCGCCGACGTACCCTGCGCGAACATGTAGTCTTGGTCGGACTGGACAGGGTCGGACAGCGCTACCTAGAGGCCGTTCGCGCCACTCATCCCAACCGCACCGTACTGGTCGTAGACACCGACGCTAACCATCGGGCCGTTTTGCTTGGCCGACGTGACCCGAATGTGATGTTCCAGCACGGAGACGCAAGCGACCCTGGTATTCGCGCCCAGCTTCGCTTGGAGTATGCCAAAGGAGTCGTCCTTACGGCACCCGACGACCTAGTAAACTTGGAAATCGCGTGGGACCTGGCCAACGACTTCCCATTGCTTCCCGTCGCTGCATTGGTGGCTGACAGCGGGATCCGACGCGGATCCGGACAAATGCAAGACGGTGGCGGCCCGCAGCTGTTCAATGTTCACCGCATGGTCGCAAGCCACTTGTACGAGTCAGCGCTGCATGCGCACTTCCACGACACCGCCGAGCAAGACACCGTGGTCATCGCCGGCTTCGGTCGCTTTGGCCAGACCATCCTCGAATACCTCCAGCTTCAAGCCGCCTGTGAGCTTCAGCGCGTCATCATTGTCGATCTGCACGCTGACTCCCATGCCGAACGCTTTGAGGAGCGTGCCGGCTTCCATCGCCACGGCACTCGAAACGTGGTGAGTGGCGACATGACCCGGCCGAGTACATGGGACATCGTGGATGCCATTGCGCAGAACGATGCCCACCCCGCTGTTGTGATCTTGGCCAGTGAGCACGATGACCTGAATCTACAGACCGCCATGCTGCTGCGGCGGCGAAATGCACCCGGTCGAATCTTCGTTCGCGTATTCCATGACGGTGCCTATGTACGGGCTCTGGCTAAGCACTACGACATCGACATTCTCGCCGTCGACAAGACCCTAGACGTAGCCTTGCGTGAGCGTCACCTCGCTTGGTTTGGCAACGCGTAGACCCCCTGAGATTTGTTAAGGGGTCGAACATCAAGGAGACCTCATGGCCCTCATCGTCTACGGCATCTCAACCTGCGGCACCGTCAAGAAGGCCCGCAAGTGGCTCGACGAGCACAACATCGACCACGACTGGGTCGACTTTCGCAAGACTCCTCCTGCAGCCGACACCATCGCTGGCTGGGTCGACGTCCTAGGTGCCAGAGCCATGCGAAACACAAGCGGAGGCGCCTACCGTACCCTTCCTGACGACAAGAAGGACTGGTCAGACGACGAGTGGAAGCCCTGTTTTGCGGCCGACCCCATGCTCATCAAGCGCCCCATCATCACCCGGGATGGAACGGCTATCCAAGTCGGCTTTCGTGGGACTGACGAGGCTCTGCTAGCAACCCTCGGCTAAAGTCAGCACCGGGACCGTCGTGGTGCGACAAATCAAAAGTCAAAAATTACAGCGGCCGGCATGCGCCGGGCGCGAGAGTTGAGCGACAGGTGCTGTCCGCTACGGACATGATTTATGGGCTGGCGGCAACGCGGCGTTCTTAGCCCGAACGGTCAGATTTGACCTGTTCGCAGGCGTCGCAACAGGTCTGTTCTGACCTTTGGTATCTGACCTCCGACCCGGTCTTCAGTGCGTACTCTCCAATCGGTCATCGGACTGCGTCCGCTTCGGAAATGACTTGAAACCGAAGGCTGCGCTGGCCTCGCTGGATGTTTCTGGCGGTGATGATTGCACAGGTGGTTTCCTACAACGAGGTCATCTTTGAATGGCGGCCATTGTCGAGAATTACGCACAGCACACCGCGAGCGCTCCGCGCAGAAGCCGAACGGTCACCATCATGCGGCGAGTTCATGGGTTGAGCCGCATCACACGTGAGCGCTGTGGGCTGTATCGGAGCGGCTGAGTTGCTCGCCTACAATCCACCGTAAG
>JBLHSN010000110.1:0-16191 GCA_047626195.1 Myxococcota bacterium | reverse complement strand
GTGCAGCTGCGCGCGGTTCACTCCAGTGATGTCGCGTCTTTGCTGCTTTGGTCCCGCCGTCAGTCCGATGCCGTGGGCAGCGTTGCGTCTTACGTGGCGCCGCCCGTTCGTGTGCTTGTAGCTGAGCCGGAAGGCGAAGAGGCCGCTGAGAAATTGACCGAGATTGAGCAGCGTTGTTCGAACGCCGGCGGTTTTTTTGGCTTCGACCACTTCTTGCTGACAGACTTAGACGGCACGATTCGAGCGTCGAGTGATGAGGCGTGGGAGCGCGGCGGTTTGGCTGGCACCATGGTCGAGCTCGCTTCGGTGGACGTTCAGACCCGCGGCACAGCCGTCTCAGCACCCTTCCTCGGACCGCTGGGAGAGCGACGCATTGCTGCGAGTTCGGCGATTCGTAGCGAAGCGGGCGCCGTCATAGCCGTGCTCCACTTGCTCGATGACCCGGCGGACGAACTGTTCGATGTGTTGGCCGTGTCCCGGCCGGGCGACAGCGGCGAGAGCTATCTCTTCTCAGACGATGGCAGGTTGTTGAGTGACAGTCGGTTCGCATCCGCGCTGCTCGCGAGTGGTCGGGTGGCAGACCCCACAAATGCTGGCGGTGCCCTTGAGCTTCAGCTGACGACGCCCGATGGACTGCCAACCGAGCCCGTTCTGTCAGCCCAGCTTGGCGAGCCGAGTGGCGTTCCAATCGTGTACACGTCTTACCTAGGTACCGACGTGGTCGGTCTGTGGACGTGGTTGCCTGAGTTGCGGGCAGGGCTTGCGACCGAGGTCGACATCCAAGAGGCCTACCTGCCGGCTCGTCGTCTGCGGACGACGGTCGTGTTGCTGTCCGTCTTGCTGTGTTTGATGATCTTGGTGCTGATGGCCTCGGCCATGCTTCTGACAGAGCTTCAGACACGTGCACGCCAGGCCCGAGAAGTGGCTGAGGAACTTGGCCAGTACCAGTTGTTTGGCCGGCTGGGTCAAGGGTCGATGGGAACGGTGTACCGAGCCCGCCACCGCCTGCTCCAGCGGCCCACAGCCGTGAAGGTGCTGCGCGACCCCGGTCAGGCACGCGCCATCATGCGCTTTGAGCGTGAAGTGCGCATGACGGCGGAACTGACGCATCCGAACACGGTGCAAGTCTACGACTTTGGCCGCACCGAAGACGGGCGCTTTTACTACGCTATGGAGTACCTGCCGGGCATCGACCTACGTGGCCTCATTGAAGTGCACGGTCCGCAGTGCTCGGAACGGGTGGCTCACATCATTCAGCAGATCGCGGGGTCGTTGTCCGAAGCGCATGCCCATGGGCTTGTTCACCGGGATGTCAAAGCGGCCAACGTCATCCTGTGCCAGCGTGGCGGCGTTCCGGACATTGCGAAGGTGTGCGACTTTGGCTTGGTCGTGGCCATGTCAGACCCAGAGTCATCGGTCGGTGGGTTGATTGGAACGCCGATATATCTGGCGCCTGAGCTGATTGAGCCTCCGTATTCGCCCTCCCCCAAGAGCGATCTCTATGCCTTGGGATGCTTGGCCTATGAGCTGTTGGTCGGTCGTCCGCCGTTCGGAGGGTCGGTCAAGGAAGTGCTTGCGGCTCAAGTTTCAACACCGCCGATTCCGCTATCTCTTCGCGTACCCGGCATTGGGCCTGCCTTCGAGGCGATTGTGATGTCCTGCATTGAGAAGAACCCCAGTGACCGTCCGGCGGATGCATCCGCGATTATCGACGCTATTCGTCTTCATGGATGTGCGGATGAGTGGACGCCGGAGCGAGCACGCGATTGGTGGGCCGGACAGGACCCATCGTTGTCGGGTACTGCTGAATCGAGTGCGGACCGTTTGCGGGTCGACGTCAATCCCACCTACCGCAATCGCGGATAGTCGTCGGCGTTGACCTCGCGGCCCGTTGCAGTCGCGAAGAGGTCTTTGGCGGTCTTCTCCAGGATGTCGAGCATCTCAAGATCGATGAGCCACGGGTGGGGGACAACGTCCATGCCGAGCAACCCTCCCAGCAAAGCACCGGTGATCGCTCCGGTTGTGTCCGATGAGCCACCATGGGCGACCGCCCTCCACAAGGCTCGAACGAACCCGTAGGCCGTGCCGTCTTCGACCGACATGGTGCAGCACAAGCCGATGGCCAACGCCGCGTCTGCGTGGCGTGCATCACCCATGGCTTCCAAGTGGTGGGCCGAGGGCGGCCCACCAGCGGCAATATGTTTGGCCGCGTCAATGCTACGACCAATAGGTCCGTTTAGACCTTCGGCGCTCAGCAGCGGAACCGATGCGGATTGGATGGATTGGCCGAGAGGGGTACCGCGTAGGATGCTGTACATCACCGCGGCGTAGTACCCAGCAGCAAGCTGGGCGATGGGGTCGCCATGCGTCCAAGCGGCATCTTCAAAGGCCGACTGAAAGGCGTCTTCGACGGACTCACTGACAACACCGTACGGCAGTGACCGGGTCATGGCAGTGGGACCAGCGCTTGTATTGACCGGCGTCGCCAAGGTTGGACGTTCGGTCGGGCGGTCTTCGTCGAGGGCAAGCTCGGTGGTCCGCTCGGGAAGGCGGCGAAAGTACAGGCGCTTGTCAGCGGCGAGCCAGCCATCGTTGTGGGCTAGGCCAGGCCCGTGCTGGGTGCGTCGCCAGTTGCGTAAGGCGTGTATGACCGATGTCGTCCGGTCCGTCTCATGCAGCTTGTGCCGAATGAGACCGTCGGCCACGAACAGAACCTGTTGGGTCTCGTCGGTGATGCGGGCTGGCGGAGCGCCGCTGTAAGCCAGTCGGGTCGGGGCCTCTTTGCCGTACTTGAAGTGCAATCGACGGGTAGCGTCAATGGCCTTCACGGGCCGGCCAAGAGCATCTCCGACCGCCGAACACAGCAGAGCCCCACGTACGCGATGAAGGTCCAACGTCATACCAGGGGCTCCTGCACAGGGGGTCTGCCGGCTTTAGCTGCTACGGCGGCGTCGAATCAAGGGGAACATCAGCAGGCCGAAGCCCAATGCCAAGCCCGAGGCGAGGCCAGTAGACGAGCAGCCAAACGATGCGCCTCCGCCATGAACGGTCAAGCCATTGTCGCAAGCATCACCGATGCCGTCACCGTCGACGTCTCCGCCGGGGTTGCGATTGCGGTTGAAGACTTCCGGGCACAAGTCGCAGGCGTCGCCGAGATCGTCTTCGTCCAAGTCCGACTGGTCGGTATTGGGGAAGCCCAAGCAGTTGTCGCACTGGTCACCGCGGCCGTCACCATCTTCATCTGGCTGCAACGGGTCGAACAGACCGGGGCAGGTGTCGCAGACGTCGCCGAAGCCGTCTTCGTCGGTGTCACCTTGCAGCGGGTTGGGCAGGTCCACGCAGTTGTCGCATTGGTCACCGCGTAGGTCGCCGTCCGTGTCGGAGTTGTCCGAGGGGATGCGGGGACACAGGTCGCAGTCGTCGCCGATGCCGTCCATGTCTGCGTCGAACTGATTGGGGTTGTTGATCTCGGGACAGTTGTCGCAGAGATCGCCCACGTTGTCGCAGTCGACGTCTTCCTGCATGGGATTGAAATCTTCCGGGCAGTTGTCACAGACGAGCGTGACGTTCCTGTCGGGGGAGTCGGGCCCGCTGGAGATGCTGATTTGACCGCCACCAAGGCCGTCTTCGTCGACTTCCTGCTCGCCTAGGTAGTATTGGCAGCCGAACGACGCGTAGTCGTAGAACCAATCTTGGCTCGTAGCTTCGGGGTTCAAGCCAATGGCTTGGGCACATAGGTCGAGAGTAGGGTCGACTGGCGGCTCGTCTTCGTAGATGGTGCCGTTACAGTTGATATCGGTCTCTGGCTCTTGCATGCAGTCGGTGTCTTGAGCGAACGCAAAGAAGCTAGTCAGCAGTAGAGTAATCATTATTCGCGTGCTCCGTTCCAGGGGGTCGCGACTGGTGCGCGTTCTGCTGGGGTGTCAGCATAGCGTGTGACTTCGAAGGTCACGATGCGATCTTGAGGGTCGGCGACTCCGCCTGCGCGAACCTCACCCATTGCACGGTAAGAGAGGCGGTCCGGGTGGATGCCTTTCTTAACGAGCGCCTCGAAGACCGCGCGGGCACGGCGTTCGGACAGCGCGTAGTTGTACTCGAAGGAGGCTTCGTCACTGGCACGCCCTTCGATGACCACATGGTCGACGGTCTTGTTGATCAGCATGGTCACTGCGACCTCATCGATCTTCACCAGCATGGCGGGTGGGATGAGGTCATCATTGATGCCGAAGACCACTTGTTGCGGGATTTCGACGCGGGGCGGCGCTACCGGCGGAAGGGGCTCTGGCTCCGGCTGAAATTGGATGACCAATTCGTCCGGTGGCTCTTCGATCTCGATGACTTGGACAACAGGCGGAAGCTCGTCGGGTGGGGCCTTGCGCAAGGTCAGGGTCACCCGACCCCGGAAGTCGCCGGCGCCGTAGCCCTTGGTGACGCCGCGGCCGACGGTGCCTTGCAGCGCCAACTGTTTGGTCAGGTTGTAGCGAGCGCCGATACCGGGCTCAATTGTGAAGGTTGGACTGCCATCCACCACGCCGCGCAGGGCGGTACGACCTGCAACGAACAACAGGGGCTCGACCGCGCCGACCGGAATTCGGACGCCAGCGTTGAGCCAAAACTCGGTGCCGAGGGCCAAGAACTCGTCTTGGTTGGACGCATCCCGGATATTTGCACCAAGTGCCCAGCCAGCGACGACTTTCGTGCCAATCCGGCCGTTCAACGCGACCGTGCCGCGAACGCCGGCATCACCGAGCCACATTTCATCGGCTCCCAAGGGGGCCGATAGTGCGACTCGCAGACCGAGATCAGAACCTTCGCTCTGTTGGAGTCCGAAGCTGACACCAAAGACTGGATCCTGGAGGCCAACACCGTCGCCGGACAGATAGCCCACTTGGTTGCCGAACTGGGCAGCAAGCGGAATCGCGACGTCGAAGGCGACGCGCTTTGCCGGGGTAAACTGGACGGCGACGAAGCCACCAACGCGGTGATGGACGACAGCACCGAACTCGTCACCCTCTTCCGACGCCACGAGGGGATCCAGCTGGTACTGGAGCCCAACGTTGGCGCGGACCATTCCACGAATATGGGAGGCAGTTTCCGGTACTCCGGGAACAACCTCTGATGCAAGCGGCGGAAGAAGCTCAATATCCGCGGTACCGCTGGCCATGGCCAGTGCAGCGAGTGCGATTAGCACGTCGTCTCCCATTCAAAATTCACG
The DNA here is from genome assembly GCA_047626195.1 of Myxococcota bacterium. Taxonomy (GTDB): domain Bacteria; phylum Myxococcota_A; class UBA796; order UBA796; genus CAJXTB01. Next base: position 10,976 of record JBLHSN010000110.1, on the reverse strand, counting down.
GCACCCTATCCGACATTGTCCCGTTGTGTAGCCTGCGGTCAGGTTGTCACCGAAGCTACACACCGACTCACGAGGGAGCTACCTTGCCTTCTGCCACTTGCTGACGCTCAATACTCTCGAACAAGGCTCGGAAATTACCAGCGCCAAAGCCTTGGTCACCCTTGCGTTGGATGATTTCCAAGAAGAACGGCCCGGCGTCTGGGTCGTTGAATTGACCGGCCTGTTCTTTCATGAAAATTTGCAACATGTACGCCTTGCTTTGGTCACCGTCGACGAGCACTCCATGCTCGCGGAGCACTTCGATGTCTTCGTCGATTTCACCGATGCCGCTGGTGTGCAGACGTTCAGGAAGGGCGTCGTAGTAGGTGTCAGGGGTGGGCATGAATTCGACGCCGCGTTTGCGCAAAGTCTCCACGCTGGCCACGATGTCCTTGACGACAAGAGCTGTGTGCTGGATGCCGGCGCCGCGATGTTCTTCACTGAACACGTTGATCTGACTGCGCCGGAAGAATGGCCGTTTGGGCTCGTTGTTAGCAAACTTGACGCCGCTCTCGGGCTCCCACATCACGATGGACTTGAGTCCCGAGCCATGGTCCCGGTCGCCGGCAATATCATCGGTGTGGAACTCTACGGTCCAGTAGCGCTCGAAGCCAAGAACGTGCTCCATCCACAACAACGCCGGTGCCATGGTGGGGAAGTTGCTGGTGATGTGGTCGATGTGTGAAATGTCGAAGCTGTTGCCGTCGGGGCGTGGCGCGGTCTTCTCGAAGCCCGGGTACAGGCCGTCATACTTGTCCGACTCGACGAACCGGAAGGTGGTGTCACCAAAGGGAGTGGTGATGGAGAAGGTCCGGAAGGTGCCGTTGGCATCCGTGGTCGTCTCCACATCGGTGATGGGGGTTCCGCCACGTGACTCGATGATCTTGAGGGCGTGGTCACAGTCGGCAACCTCAAAGACGATGGTGCCTACGCCTTCGGGGTGCTTGTTGAGAAAGCGTGCGGCGCGAGCTGTGTCGTCTAGGGGAGCGCTGAAGGTAAACACGGCGTCACCGGCAGCGAAGGCTACGGACTGCTGCCGTCCTGCTGCTGTGCGTTCCGCTGAAGACCGGCCGATTTCTATGAAGTCTAGACGGTCGACAAATAGTTGAGTCATGCGCTCCAGGTCGCGCACATAGTAGTGCAGTGAGTGAAGTCGCTTGATGCCGAGAGATTCGCGCTTGGACACGTTGCCTCCGATGTGGTCGGCGGCCTTATCCGGTTGCCCCGACGCATGGTGATGGACTGACAGTATGCTTGCTTCGTGCAGTCGGAGTATGGCCGCTGAAACCCTACCCATTGAGGTCCCATGCTCAGGCACTGTCTGTGTTTCATCGCTCTTTCTGCCGCATCGGTGGCGTCTGCCCAGGATGCGCCTGTTGACGCAGAGCCCGGTGCCGAGGAACTCGGTATCGACACAGTGGATGTCGATGAGGCGGATCTTGATTCGCCCATCGAGGATGCTGTGGTGAGACTCTTGGGGACCTACAGCCCCGATGTCCAAGACGCGGCAGACGCTTGGTCGGAGGCATGGACGGACGTCCCCACCTTGGTGAGCCTGCGGAGTGACGGCAACGCTCCCAGCGCAGACGGAGAGCTCGAGCTTCGGCTCGCCGCCCTGGGTGAAAAGACGTACAGCAACCGTGAATGGCGGGCATATTGGGAGCGCCAGGGTGTGACGATGACGGCGCTGATCGAGGCTGTGCAGGCGTCGGGTGGCGAAGCGAGTGTGGTGCCTCCAATGCAGCAGTGGGTGGACCTGGCTGCGGCGAAGGTCGTCAACCAAGATGCGTTCTTCGAGGCCATTGAGATGGAGCGTGATGCTCTTGAAGCACGCTTGGAGGCTTCGATTACAGCTGAAGATGGCGAAGAAAGCGCGGTTGACGTCGTGTCCGAGGACCCCACGCCGTATGAAGAGCGCACACTTCGGATGACCGACCTGGAAGAGGACATCGCCGCCCAGCAAGCCAAACGCACCGAAGCCGAAGCCGAGATTGCCTATATCCAGAAGATCTTGTCGGCTGAAGAAGTGCTGGGAACCGCGCTTGGTACCGACCTTGAGCTGGCTCGGACCGAGCTGACCATCGCCGAATCGCTGGCGAATACCGTCGACCCCTGGGGAGAGCTGTGGGGGATGATTGTTGGTCGCACTGGTGCCAAGGTCGACGAGATTGCGTCGGAAGTGGACTATGGAAAGATGCGCAAGCGGGCGCGTGAAGTGGAGCTGGGACTCGGCCAGTCGAAGATTGCGTTCCGCGAATCTCGCTTGGCCACTCTCCGGGGGGCGTACGACGAAGAGGCATCTCTCAACAGTTGGCTCGCTGCCACCTGGGCGACTGTGCTCGTTTGGCTGCGGTCGCAGCTGTGGCGAATCTTGCTCGGACTCGGCGCTGTCTACATCGGCGTTCGTCTGGCTAAGCGGTTTATGCGCCGCGCCACCACGTATGTGGTCCACAGGGCCGATGATGATGCCGACGTAGAGGACGATGGCGACCAGCGTCGGAAGACTCTGGCGGAGGTGTTCGTTGGTGTCGGAACCATCGCTATTTACGTGATTGGTGCGCTGTTGGCGCTGGAGCAGATCGGCGTCAATACGGCTCCGCTGTTGGGCTCGGTCGCCATCCTCGGACTGGCCATCTCATTCGGCTCGCAGAACCTCGTCCGCGACGTTGTGAACGGCTTCTTCATTCTGCTCGAGAACCAGTACGCAGTGGGCGATGTAGTCAAGATCAACGGAGAGACCGGCACCGTGGAACGAATCACCATCCGCTCCACGTGGGTCCGGTCGTACAATGGCGACCTTCACACAATGCCCAACGGAGGCATCAGTCTCGTCAGCAACCTGACCCGTGGGTGGTCGCGTACGATTGTGGAGATTGGGGTCAGCTACGATGCTGATATTGATGTGGTTGAGCGCATTTCCAACGAGGTCGGACTGGCGTTGTTCGCAGATCCTGAGTGGAAGACCCGACTCGAAGAGGCACCGGTATTTGTGGGCGTGGTGGCCCTCGGCGACTCATCGGTGAATGTGCGTCTGCATGTCCGGGTTGTCCCTGGTGACCAGTGGGCCGCACAGCGCGAGCTGTACCGCCGCATGAAGGTGGCACTGGACGCCGAAGGCATCGAGATTCCATTCCCGCAGCGGGTCGTTCACCACACGGGTTCTCATACGGCCTTGGCTGTCACTGACGACGACGCGTAATCGCGGCGTCTACAGGACGGCGTCAGACTGCTGGTCTGGATGGCTCTGCTGGAACGCCGGCAGATCTAAACAGGCGGCTTCACAGGCCGCCAAGCGTGGATAGGCGGTGACGTCCATCTTGAAGCGGCGGGCGTTGTACAGCTGCGGAATCAAGCAGGCTTCCGCCAGCGTAGGGCCGTCCGTAAGCAAGAACGGTCCGGGTCCTGTCACCATGGATTCCAGGGCACGTAAGCCGGCATCCATCCAGTGACGCGACCAGTCACCACGGTCCACATCGTGCGTGTCGAGATGCTTGAGTACGGCAAGATTTTGCAGAGGCTGAATGCCGCTGTTGACCCCCTCAGCCATGGCCCGTATGGCCGCACGCTGTGCGGGAGATCCGGGCAGCAAAGACGTCTCTGGGTAGCATTCTTCCAGGTACTCCAGGATGGGTAGCGACTGAGTCAGGACGATGTCGCCGTCTACCAGAGCCGGTACCTGACCCATTGGATTGCGCGCACGATGTGCGTCATCCAGTTGGGCGCTGTGCAGCAGGTTCACCGGCTCGTTTGTATAGTCCAACCCCTTGAGGGCCAGACCAATACGAACGCGCCACGTACTGCTGCTGCGCCAGTAGCCGTACAGCGTCACTTGGACGCCACGACCGTCTGGTCAATCGTGCCGAACAGGTTTTCGCCGGCGGCGTTGCGCATCTCGATTCGGATGCGGTCTCCTTGCTTCAAGAAGCCCGTAGTCGCTGCACCCGTGTTGATAATCTCGCGCATGCGGCGCTCGGCTAGGCAGGAGACGCCGGCTTCGGGTAGCGTATTGGAGACGGTACCAGAGCCCAGGATGGTGCCGGCCGTAAAGCTACGGGTCTTACACAGGTGGGCGATAAGGTCGGCGAAGCTGAAGTGCATCTCTGGGCCGGCCTTCACATCACCAATGACGGTGCCGTTCAGGTTGCTCTCGAGATTGAGATGGATGCGGCCGTCTTGCCAGGCATCACCCAGCTCGTCGGGGGTGAGAGCAAAGGGTGAGAACGCGGTAGCGGGCTTGCTCTGGAAGAAACCAAAGTTCTTCTTGAGTTCTGTCGGGATCAAGTTCCGCAGCGTGATGTCGTTGACCAACATGAGCAGCTTGACGTTGCCGAGCGCGCTGTCTGTGGTGGTGCCTTGCGGGGTATCGCCCAGAATGACAGCGATTTCGGCTTCGTAGTCGAGGCCCCAATCGGCATTGACCATGGGAATGTCTTCGGTCGGGCTCAACAGCACACCACTTCCGCCTTGGTAGACCAGAGGATCGGTCTCGAGCGTGGCCGGCGGTTCAGCGTTGCGGGCTTTGCGCACCAGAACGATGTGGTTGATGTAGGCCGAGCCGTCAATCCACTCATAGGCGCGGGGAAGAGGAGAGCGCAGGGCGCTCATGTCGACTGGAACGCCTTCGAGGCTTCCTGCGTTCAACGCTGCTGCGCGTTGCTGAAGCGTTGGCGCCAAAGCATCCCAGTTGTCCAGCGCGGCTTGAAGGGTTGGCGCGATGTCAGCAGCACTGACCATTGCCGTGTTGTCGCGGCGTACGATGTGCAACTGCCCGTCGCGGGTTCCGTTGTCGAGAGTAGCGAGTTTCATAGGTCCTCCGGGCGCGCCCCCTATCTCGCTGTGTGGCGCGCGTGAGCGCCACTGCTTGTGGTAGCACGAGCCATGCCGAACCACCCCTTTCATGCCCCGCAAGGACGCCTCACCCACATCACCGTACGCTCAGACGCGTTGGCGGGGAATCTCCTGGGAGATCCCCATGAGCGGCAGGTCTCTGTGTACCTGCCCAAGGGGTATGACGAGGGAGATCGAGACTACCCGCTGTTGGTGGACTTGGCAGCGTTCAGCAGCAGCGGGCTCAAGCGCACAGCTTGGCGTGCATTTGAGGAGACACTGCCCCAACGTATTGACCGCTTGGTGGCCGAGGGCAAAATGGGACCGGTGGTTCTGGCCATGCCAGATGCGTTCACCCGGCTCGGCGGCAACCAGTACATCGACACACCCGCGGTTGGAAAGTGGGCCACCTTTCTGACCCAAGACTTGGTGCCGGCACTCGAAGGGGCGTTTCGGGTGCGCAGAGGTCGGGAGCATCGCGGGCTCTTTGGCAAGTCTTCAGGCGGCTACGGTGCTCTTATTCACGGCATGTTGCATGCCGAGACATGGGGGGCGATTGCGTGCCACAGCGGGGATATTGGCTGGGAGTGGGGCGTGCGTTCTGGCTTCCCGGAGCTGTGTACTCGGCTGCAAGCGACTGGTGGCGACCCCGCAGCCTGGCTGGAGAACATCTGGAACCGGCCTACGTTTAAGGGCTCGGACTTTCACTGCATGATGCTGCTTGCATTGTGTGCATCATACGACCCCGACCCCACCGCGCCGTACGGAATCCGGCTGCCATTCGACCCCTACACCTGTGAGGTAGATGAGGTGGCCTGGCAGCGATGGTGTGAGCATGACCCTCTTGTGGTGCTGGAGCGAGAAGCTAGCCAGCGTGGATTAGCGAGCTTAAAGGGGCTGTACATCGACTGTGGTGACCAAGACGAGTACCACCTGCAGTACGGTGCTAGGCGCTTCGTTGACCGATTGTGCGAACTTGGGATTGGCCACGTCTGGGAGGCATTCTCCGGGACTCACCGTAGTACGGACCCCCGTATGGACGTGTCGCTCCCGTACCTGTACGATGCGCTCACCGGAGGCGAATAGAATGTCGCTGTTCGATACCATGGAGCGCTTCTTTGATGAAGACGCCTGGCCGTATCAAGCTATGCCCAAACAGTGGGCCTTGACCACGAACTATCAGGGAAAGTCCGGCAGTTTCGCAGCACTTGCTCGGGTGGACGAAGACCTAGAGACGGTGACCTTCGCGACTCTGTACGGACGGTTGGTGCATCCGGGGGCGCGAGTCCGAATTCTGGAGTTCATCACCCGGGCCAACTTTGGCTTGCCACTAGGCTGCTTCACCCTTGCGTTCGACTCCGGTGAGGTCCAGTTCCGCACCAGTGCGGACGTTGATGGGGTAAATATCAACACCGCGCTCATCCGAAACCTGGTGTATACCAACTGTTTGGCCATGGATGCGTACGCGCCAGGTATTGCGATGGTGTTGAACGGCGAGGCCAATCCCGAACAAGCGATTGCTGCTGTGGAGGACGCACAGTGAGTCTCAAAGACGCATGTCTCGCTTTCTTTGAGGCAGATGGCTGGGATGTCGCGACCCACGAGGGGGGCATGTTGCTCACCCGAGTGCGCGGCGAACATGTCTCGTTTCATGCTGTGGTTATTCCGGATGACGATCGCGAGCGGATCACCGCCTATGCGTTGGCTCCAGGCGCCGTGGCACCTGCACACCGACTTAAGATTGTGGATTTTGCGACTCGGGCAAACTCCGGCGTTGCGGTCGGGAACTTTGAGCTGGACGTGAGAACCGGTGAGCTACGATTCAAGGTCGGACTTGACCTGCACGATGTCGTCCCAGAAGAGGGGTTGATCCGCAACTTGGTCTACCGCGCAGTGTTTGCCTTAGATGGCACATGGCCCGGCATCGAGGCCATGCTCAAGTACGGGGCGACAGTTGATGAAGCCTTAGCGCTGGTCGGCACGCTGCAAGGCGCTAAAGACGGACAGACCATTACGGAGGCATAATTTGAGCTACGACGCCGACCTGTTTGTTATCGGCGCCGGCTCTGGTGGAGTGCGCGCAGCGCGTTTTGCTGGAAGTCTAGGCGCAAAGGTTATTGTAGCTGAATCGGGCCCTATGGGTGGCACGTGCGTTAACGTCGGTTGTGTGCCGAAAAAACTGATGGTGTACGCGTCCGAATACGGCGATGTCGCTGAAGACTCCAAGGGGTTTGGCTGGTCCTTCGCGAAGCCGACCTTCGATTGGTCCAAGTTCATCGCCAATAAGGACCGCGAGATTAGCCGCCTCAATGACATCTATTTGCACCTATTGGAACGCACAGATGTAGAGGTTGTGCGTGGATTCGCGTCGTTTGTAGATGCGCACACCGTAAAGGTCGGCGATAAGACCTACACCGCCGAACGCATCCTAATCGCGACGGGCGGGCATCCGGTGCGGCCGCCGATTCCCGGGGCCGAGTTCGGAATGGTCAGTGACGACCTGTTCACCTTGGACAAGCTGCCCAAGCGCATTGCCATTGTTGGCGGCGGCTACATTGGGGTCGAATTTGCCGGTATCTTGCATGGTGTAGGTGTAGAGACGGTCGTGCTTCAACGCAGCGCACACGTCTTGCGTGGGTTTGACCTGGATATTCAGGTGACGCTGCGTGAAGAAATGCGCAAGAAGGGCATTGACGTCCGAGTAGAGACCAGCGTCATTTATGTGGCGAAGAACGATGACGGAACCCTGTGCGTTGACCTCGACGACAAGACTCAGCTGACGACCGATTGTCTGATGTGGGCGACGGGCCGCAAACCGAACACCGCCAAGCTCAATCTTGAGGCTGCAGGTGTCAAGACACGTGAAAACGGCAGCATTATTGTGGAAGGAGACGACTTCCAGACGAGCGTTCCGCACATCCACGCTGTCGGAGACGTCATCGGTACCCCAGAGCTGACACCGGTTGCGTTGGAACAAGGGATGGCCTTTGCCAAGCGTCATTATGGTGCGGCACAGGACACGGTCGACTTGACACTCGTTCCAACAGCAGTGTTCTCACAGCCCAACGTTGGAACGGTTGGGCTCACCGAGCAACAAGCGCGGACCGCTGGCCTCGACTTCGATATCTACCGCAGTCGTTTCCGGGGCATGCGTCACACCATGACCGGTCGTGAAGAGAAGACCATGATGAAGCTGGTTGTGAACAAGTCCAATGACCGGGTCATTGGCTGTCACATGGTCGGGCCCGATGCCGGCGAGATCATCCAAGGCCTTGCCGTGGCAATGCTTGCTGGCGCGACGAAGGCCATGTTCGACGCGACGCTTGGTATTCACCCGACGGCGGCAGAAGAGTTCGTCACAATGCGCCACCCGGTCACCGAGGACTGAGCCATGTCAGAAGAGCCATCCATCGTTCATCGTCTTCTCAACACGCTCCCGCAGCAGGGAACGGTGCAGTGGATTGGCTTGTCTCCGGGGCGCCGTGAGCCGATTCACGAGGTTGACCATGCCTCCATTCAGGTGGGTACGGGTCTAATTGGCGACCGTCATGCCACCTCCGGTCGTGGAAAACGCCAGGTGACGCTCATCCAGGCCGAACATATCGATGCGATTCGATCGATGGCCGGGCTGGAGACTCTGGCCCCAGCGGATCTCCGTCGCAATGTGGTTGTTTCAGGGGTCAATCTGCTGGCCCTCAAGAACAAGACCTTCCGCTTGGGAACGGCCTTGCTGGAGTACACCGGGCCCTGCGATCCGTGTAGCCGTATGGAAGAGACCCTAGGCCCTGGCGGCTTCAACGCCATGCGAGGCCACGGCGGTATCACCACAAAGGTGCTGGAAGCGGGCGAGGTTCGGGTCGGCGACAAGGTCATCCCGATTGTTGGGGACAGTTCGGCAGGGAAGCTCGGATAGAGGCCGACTTGCACGGCTGCCGCGAATAAAAGCTGCCATTTCTTCTTAACTGGCGGCGACTTTGGTCGACATAGCTTCAACAAAGGGAGCCTGAATGTCGCTATTTAGTACGCTTGGAACCGGCGCTAGTGGAATGAGCGCTAGTAGTTCAACCCTCGGGGTCATCGGCGATAACATTGCCAACATTGGCACAACAGGGTTTAAGTCGAGCCGGGCGTTCTATGTAGACATGATGCCTGGCAAGATGGGTTCGGCTTCCGGGCCGGCAACTCTGGGGCGTGGCGCCATGCTCGGCGGCATCAGTTCCTCCTTTGAGCAGGGCGCGCTGACCCAGACCGGCGGCGTGTTGGACATGGCGGTCGTCGGCAATGGCCTGTTCCCAGTCTCCCAAGGCGGCGAGACGATGTACACCCGCGATGGCAGCTTCCAGCTCGACCGTGAAGGGTACGTGACCAACTTGTCGGGAGCACGACTACAAGGGTACCAAGCCGAAGATGGCGTGCTTTCAAGCAATTTCGGCGAACTGCAACTCGACACCGGGCCCTACCCACAGCAGGCGACGTCGACGGTATCCATGTCTGCCACGCTGACGGCAGACCCTGACATCACCACATCGCCAATTGCAGCCGGTGTTTTCGATGGAACGGCAGCCGCGATGGGACTGACCGAGCTGTCGGACGCGGCTGACTATGACACCTCACTGACTGTCTACGACAGCTTGGGTATGCCTCACGAAGTGAATGTGGTCTTTGAAGCCACATCCTCGACTGACTGGACATGGAAGGCCGTTGTGGACGGCGGCCAGATCGACTTGGACGGAGACGGCGCCCCTGACGGCGAGCCCGGTCAGGCGTTCGAGATTAGCGGTGGAACCATGAACTTCTCCGGTACGGGGGAAATGGTCGGCTTCACCCAGACCGACACCACAAGCGCATGGAATTGGGGGGGTGCCGAGCCGTTCACCTTTACCTTCGACGGGGGCTTGGACGCGGCAGGCAACCCAACGGACGCCGGGTCGATTCGTGTTTCTGGCGACCAGAGCTCGCTCACCAGTCTGTCCCAAGACGGCTTCCCGCAGGGGAATCTCGTCGACTTGGCAGTCCAGCCTGACGGTCGAATCGAAGCGATCTACGACAACGGTCAGAACCGCGCTGTGGGAGGTGTGGCGTTGGCTACGTTCGCGGCGACCAACCAACTCGAACGGGCCGGCGGAAACATGTATCGCGCCACATTCCAGTCGGGTGAAGCACTGGTCGGAACCGCGGAACAGGGAGCGAACGGCAGTCTGGTCAGCCGAGTGTTGGAAGCCTCAAACACAGACCTAGAGAGTGAGTTCATTGCGATGATTCAAGCCCAGCGTAGCTTCTCTGCGAATGCTGGAACCGTTCGAACCGCCGATGAGACCCTGCAAGAATTGGTCAACCTGATCTAGAGCCCCAATGACGGTCTTGGTACCGCTCGGACCGCTTAGTGCGGGACGAGAGAGTCCCGGACTGTCGCTCTAGCAGGTCACTGATTTCGATTGATGGCCGCTCGCCTTTGTGAGCACTGTCCATGCACCGTCCACCGGCTGGGAAGAGCTGGTGGACGGATTTGCTGTTTCTGGTGCGAACGGACCGGACCCGTCACGGGAGTCGGCCTCGCTGCACACCCTTCCGTTATGCTGGCGGACGAGGGAGATGAACCCTGAATAGGCGGGCGTTAGGATATGCGGTGGTGACGCTTGTCGCCGGTCTGGCCCTGTTCGGCTGGTGGACGGCGACAGTCACTGGCTGTGGCATCTGACCTTGGGTTCGACCTTCGACCCGTGCGACATTGCGTTGTACCTGGTGGGGGGGGGTGCGGCGCTTGGAGCCGAGTGGGCCTGGGACGACAGCGTCCCCCACGCGAGTCTTTGACTACGGACCGCAGTAGGTCGCGTCATCGTCTCCGCGGAACCCGCCGGTATTGCCAGTACATCCTGAAATGGTTGTACCTGGGCCATCAACGCAAACATCGCTTTCGGCCAGGTGGTTAGCGAAGATCGTGTCGCGAAGCTCTCGTTGACTCATCGTTGTGACGAACAAAGCACCCACGTTCGCGTCATCGCCATTCCATGGTCTTGAACCCACGTTCTCGATGCGCCCATGGGTCTACCCGTTGCGGCCGGTGGAGTAGTCGAGGGAGAGACGTCGCCAGAAATTAACGGTCTACTCGA
>JBLHSN010000109.1:0-16290 GCA_047626195.1 Myxococcota bacterium | reverse complement strand
AGGTCAGTTCAGCCTACAAGTGGCGTGGCCGTTAGCGAATTAACGGGGATGTAGCTGTTTTCGAAACGATTGACGTCTTTCGCGCAATGGACAAAAAAGGGGGGAAGACATCGCCTTCCCCCCTTTCATTCTTTTTGACTGGCAGAACTAAATCGCGAGACCAATAAACTCGGCACCCATCACGGCGCCCAAGTTCGCTTCGCTGGCCCGGGAGAATGCTTCTCCCAGATTATCAGCGAGGACAACGCGCTTCTCGTCGCCATCAAACTTGACCAAGAAAGCCGCGGCTCCGGTGCGTCCACCAGGAATTTCTGCTGTGACGCGCTTGCGGTTGGTAGACCCCTTCGGACGACCGGGGCCTGCTGCAGCAGGAATCCCATGTTTGACGCGGTAGTTGCGGACGGCGTTCAAGGTCACGCCTGCCTTCTCTGCAACAACCCGGTCAGGGACGGTTCCGAGAATATCCCGATGCGGGTCGATCTTCGAGCGACGACCGCCGGCCTTGCGGGACGTACGCGGGCCTTTGTAGGGAGCGATCTTGTGGCGGGCCCGGAACGACGCCAGGGTGCGAACACTGACTCCGATGGACTCGGCAATATCACGGTCGGGGCGCGTGCTGACCATATCGATGTACCCGAGGATCAAGTCGTCCTTCGATCCAGGACGCCCACCTGTCGCGCTTCGCTCGGGCCGAAGGACGAGACGCTGTCCGTCGTCGGAGTCGTCAGCACCCTTCTCCGGGGGCAGTCCGTCGTCGTTGTCGCGGCCCCCACGCGGGCCCGGCGGTGCAGCACGGCGAGACACGCCCTCGCGCTTCAAAGCCGCGGAAATGGCTCCTGGAGTCACGCCGTACTTGGACGCCAGTTCGCGAAGGGAGAGCTGATCCTTCTCTTCAATCAGCTCGGGCCACCAATCAAATGATTCCAATCGACGCATGGGTCGCATTCTCCTGCGGCGGTTCGAACCGCCAAAAATAGTCGCATAAATTCGCATTGTGGGCTTAACGCAAGGTGGTGCGAGCTGTGTATTCACAAGCACACCTTTTTATGCAAAGCGGTAAATATAAGACATGGCGAGTCCAAGTCACTGGATGGCAAACGGAACGCAGCCAACGGCTCGGCACTGGGCTAACCTTCCCGCGCATGGTTGGTTTGATCCTCACATGGCTGCTCTGCTCTAGCCCTGCCTTATCGCAGGAAACGCCGTCTTTGCCGGTCTCTTTGTCCGAGGATTGGAGTGCCGCGGACTCTTTGGAGGCTGCGAAAGCAGAGTACTTTGCCGGTGGTCATGCGCGGGCACTGGCCAGTCTGACCCAAATTATTGACCGACTGAATAATATCTCCCCTCCTGATCCCACGATACTGGCAGAGGCGGAAGTTTACCGGGCAGAGATCCAATACGTCACCGAAGACCGAGCAGCATCTTGGGCGTCATTCGTTCGGGTGCTCGAGCAGATGCCCGATTACCAAATCAGCACTTTCCTACATCCAGCCGAGGTTGTGGACTGGTTTGAGTTGGTTCGCCGCGAGACGTCTTCCGGCTCTACGAACGTGCTGCCGCCCACACCCCGCATCACTCGCCCCCCCGCCAGGGCCTACGCCCCCTTTGGCACTCCGCAGTTTGGCCAACATCAACCGGGTGCAGGCATTGCATTTGCTGGCACACAGGTTGCCACTGCGGCTGCATCGATCGGACTACACCTACACATGCGAACCTGGCGACGGCGCATCGCTGACACAGGCACAGCCGACGATTTCCGGCGGTTCGACCGAGTACGGTTTGGCGTCCAGCTTCCCGTCACTGTCGCATTCTACGCTTTATATGTGGCTTCCGTGTTGAATGGCCGGCGCCACTTTGCTCGAAGCCAGGCGGTGGAGGCCACCATCTGGCTCGACATCGAAGAGCGTCAGCTGGGCGTTGCCCTTAGATTCTAAACCCAGCCCTCGTGGTTGGTTATGGCGCCGCATCTAACGGGGTTCCCCATGGCGTACTTGCAGTGCGAACACACGCTCACCAGCGATACGTCGGCGTATCTTCTGAAAAAGGCGATCACGACGGTGGGTCGTAGTTCAGGCAATGATGTGGTGTTGAAAGACCCGATGGTCGAATCCTCGCACGTGAGCTTGATGCGGAAGGGCGGTGGCCACGCCGTGTCGTTGACCGGAAAGGGAGAGCTGTATGTCAATGGCAGGCTTACGCGAAGCGCACAGCTGTCCCACGGCGACGCTCTGCTGATTGGTGGGTGGCAAGTGACGTACCAAGCTGGAGAACCCAAGCCTATAGAATCCGAGACCATCGGAGACGGTGTCGGGCTCGACATCTTGGAAGACCTTGTTTCACTGTCGTCCGAGTTGATGCGGGACACTGCGCCGGAGAAATTGTACGAAGCTCTGTTGTCTGCCTTGGTCCGATTGACTCGCGCAGAGAAGGGCTTTCTTATCATCTTCAAGGACGACAAGCATCACCTTGCAGCATCGCACAACGTAGACGACCGTCGATTAGATCTCGGCGGCGTTTCTGATTCGATTGTGAGGCAAGTCATTGAATCGCGCGAGCCCGTGATCGTGTCGGATGCCCTTCGAGATTCACGATTTGCATCGGCTCAGTCTGTCGTCGATTTGCGGTTGTCATCGGTGATGTGTGTGCCGCTGATTTACCGGAATGACCTCCTCGGCGTCATCTACCTAGGGAATGATTCTGTCACCGACCTGTTCACCGAGCGAGACCTGGCGCTGCTCCGGGTGTACGCAAGCCAAGCGGCTCTGGTTACCCACACCGCCCTTTTGCTGAACCAACTCAAGCTCGACAACCAGAGCCTGCGGACGCGACTGACCCAGAGTGCACAGGGTGGCATCATAGGTAACAGCGCGGGGATGAAGAGCATTTTCAAAGTTCTTCGCAAGGTATCCCCTACAGACCTGTCCGTATTGGTCCTGGGAGAGACTGGAACCGGTAAAGAGTTGGTCGCACGTGAATCACATCGACTCTCGGCACGGAAGGACGGCCCGTTCATTGCCATCAACTGTGGGGCTATTCCAGAGAACCTCCTGGAGAGTGAACTGTTCGGACACAAGAAGGGGTCGTTCACTGGGGCTGTAAACGACAAAATCGGCAAGGTTGAGGCGGCATCAGGGGGGACCCTCTTCCTCGATGAGATCGGTGAGATGCCGATGAACCTACAGGTCAAGCTGCTGCGCGTTCTTCAGGAACGGGTCATCGAGCGTGTTGGTGAGATTGAACCTCGCCCCATCGAGATTCGGGTCATCTCGGCAACCAACCAAAATCTCAAGGAGCTTATTCGTAGCGGCCAGTTCCGTGAAGACCTGTTGTATCGGCTCAATGAGATCACTTTGGAGCTTCCTGCTCTGCGTGAACGTGGTGACGACATCGTGATGCTCGCGCAGTTCTTCCTCAATAAGTACCGCGAGCAATACGGCGGTCGAGCACGCGGCTTCACCAACCAAGCCATGGCATCACTCAAGCAACACTACTGGCCAGGCAATGTCCGTGAGCTGGAGAGCCGGGTCAAGAAAGCGCTCATTATGGGGGACCGGCCCATGCTCAACCCCGATGACATGGGTCTAGAGGTCACTGAACAGCGAGACATCGACAACCTGGCCGACGCCACAGAGGCCTTCAAGCTCGATTACATCCGCCAAGCTCTGGATCTCAACCACTGGAATAAGGCCCAGACGGCACGGCAGCTCGGCGTGGACGCGCGAACCATCTTCCGCTACGTCGAGAAGTTGGGAGAAGCGTAGTGCGTCTCATAGGCCTGACCGGAGGCATTGCAACCGGCAAGAGTGCGGTTGGCCGTCTGCTCGGCGCACATGGCGCCACAGTCATTGACGCTGACTCCGTTGCCCGGGAGGTCGTGGAGCCAGGTACGTCCACCCTGACCGCATTGGTGGACGCCTTAGGCGCTGGCATCCTCGACGAGGCCGGTCGGCTCGATCGCCGCGCACTTCGCGCTCGTATTGCCAGCGAGCCCGAGACCCGTGCGACGCTCAACAGAATCACGCATCCTGCCATTCAGCTAGCCATGGCGCAGCGGGTAGCGGAAGCCATGACAGCCGGAGTCCAGCTCGTGGTGGTTGAAGCCGCGCTGCTGGTGGAGACAGGTTCGTACATCCTGTATCCGGAGCTCTGGGTCGTCACCTGCACACCAGCAACGCAGCGTGCACGTCTCATGGCTCGCGACGGTATGACCGAAGTTGGGGCAGACGCGATGATTGCTACTCAGCTACCGCTGGCGGACAAAGAAGCGGTCTCAACGACGCTCTTACGCAATGACAGTGACGCAGCAGCTCTAGCCGCTGCGGTCGACGCCGCACTTAGAAAACAGTGAGACTGCGGACAGGCACGTCCAGTTTGTGTTGACCATGAAGGAAGCCGAGCTCCACCAAGAAGCAGGCTTCGATGGGGTCTCCACCCAGCTTGCGAATTAGGTCGAGTGTTGCGCGAGCCGTCCCGCCAGTGGCGAGGAGGTCGTCTACGACCAATACTCGTGCCCCTTTCGGGAAGGCATCCACATGCATCTCAAGTGTGGCGCTGCCATATTCCAGGGTGTAATCCATAGATTCGGTTGCATGAGGGAGCTTGCCCTTCTTGCGCGCAGGGGCGAAAGCGCAGCCCAGCTTCATAGCCAAGCCGGGTCCGAAGAAGAAGCCGCGAGACTCCATTCCGACGACCACATCGACGCTGTCGGCGAGTGGCGTGTCTGCCATCCAGTCGATGATGTCCGACATCAGTGCACAATCGGCGAGGATAGGGGTGATGTCTTTGAACAGCACTCCAGGCTTGGGGAAATCAGCGACGTCGCGAATGGTGGAACGAACGCGGGTTTGCAGGTCAGTCATGAGGCTTCCTACCGGGTTTGGGAGTGGCTGACCCGCATCTAGTGCGGCACAGCTGAGTGTTTGTACAAGAATGAGAACATTTCAGCGCCACTGGTAACCGCCAGCGTGACCAAGATTCCGGCCATTGCAACGCCCAGGCAGCAACCGATGATGTAGTCACGGAAGCGTAGCTCGAGCAATCGCGCCGCGACACAGCCAGAGTAGACTCCAGTCCCAGGTAATGGCACGCCCACGAACAAAGCAATGCCAAAGATACCGTATTTGTCAATGAGCCGCTTCATCGAAGCTAGCTTGCGCTCGGAGTACCAGACATACAGGCGGTCTAGCACCGGTACCCGGCGAAAAACACCAATCACACCGTCCACTACAAACCATAGCGGAACAGCCATTGCGCAGTTGAGGGCGATGCCCACCGGGGCCGCAACCCACGGAGACCACCCGCCACCTAGGATGGCGTAGGGAATCGAGGCACGGAGTTCGAGAGTCGGCGCGAGCGTAAGTAAGATGACCCAGACAAGTGTGCTCATGCGCCGTTTATCCACGAGCGGATAACATCCCCGGTGTCCGGTGCCGTCCAGTCCGGCCACAGGGGCGTGACCGAGGCGAACCCAGACTGAACGATGTTGCCCTCGCCTCCCGGGTCGTCGGCGAAGTCGATGTGCTCACCACCGATCCAGAAGTACTGACGCCCACGTGGGTCGGTCCGGGCGTCCACGCGCTTGCTGTACCGGCGGGTGCCGAGGGTCGCTGTGCGAATGCCTTTGAGGTCGGCCAACGGGATGTTGGGAATGTTGACGTTGAGCACGCGCTTGTCTGGGATGCCATTCGCTTGAACGCCGGCGACGATTCGCCGAGCCACGTCCGCTGCGGTCTCCCAGTGTCGGCCAGGGTGTCCAGGCTCAATATGCAGCGAAAACGCGACGCTGGGGAATCCTTGCAAGCAGGCTTCCATCGCAGCCGCAACCGTTCCCGAGTAAAAGACGTCAGTACCGAGGTTGCTGCCCCGGTTGATACCGCTGAGCACAAGGTCCGGCGGCTCGTCGAGCAGCTCGTGTAGGGCCAGGTAGACGCAATCGGCCGGGGTGCCAGTAACCGACCACTCTTTGGGCCGAACTTCACGTGCGCGCAACGGTTCATGCATGGTCAAGGCATGACTCTTCGCCGATTGTTCGGTCGCTGGAGCCACCACCGTCACATCGTAGTTGTCGCGCAATGCATCCCGGAGAGTCGCTATACCGCGAGCCGAGATACCGTCATCATTACAGAGCAGAAGTCGCATGCCGCGGCAGGTAACCGGCAACGTTGACGCAGGGCGGCAGCGAGCACAGGATGAGTGCGGAGGATGGATGTTGCAGGTGATCGAAGCCACTGAGTCCGAAGAGTCGGGTCCCCGATTCTTTAACCGAGAACTCTCATGGGTCGCATTCAATGCCCGAGTGCTGGAAGAGGCCCAGGACACCCGCAATCCGTTGCTGGAGCGCTTGCGCTTTCTGACCATCTTCCACACAAACTTGGACGAGTTCTTCATGATCCGGGTCAGTGGACTCAAGCAGCAGGTCGATGCTGGCATTGAAGTGCTGTCGGTGGATGGCTTGACCCCGCGCGGAAACCTGCTGGCGGTCAGCGCAGCGCTTCAACCGCTCCTCGCAGACGCCCAAGCGTGCCTGCACGAGTCTGTCCTGCCCGGACTGGCCGCTGAGAACATCGTCATTCAGCATTATGAGGACTTGGACGAGGCAACGCGCGAGACTTGGGACGGCTGGTACGACGAATTCGTTCACCCCATCCTCACACCGCTGGCTGTCGGGCCCACCCGTCCCTTTCCGTTCATCTCCAACCTGTCGCTGAACTTGGCCACCTACGTCGAGTCGAACAAAGGTGAGCGGCGCTTGGCCCGGGTGAAAGTCCCAGATGTCATTCCCCGTCTGCTTCGACTACCAGGCTCCGACGGCGCCAGCTTGCTGTTGCTCGAAGAGTTGATTGCGAACAACTTACGCAAGCTGTTCCCGGGCATGAAGGTCAGCCCCCCCATCCAGTTCCGTGTCACTCGTGATGCAGATGTTGAGATCCGGGATGATGAAGCCAATGACCTACTCAAAACCGTTCAAGAGGGCCTAAGGCGCCGGCGGTTTGGCGAAGCTGTACGGTTAGAAGTGCAGCGAAATGCCCCGGCCGACCTGTTGCGGGCGCTGCAGGCGGGACTTCGAATTGACGTGGAGGAGACTTACTTTGTCGACGGGACCCTGGCGATACCTCGGCTGAACGCGCTGCTGGACACGGACCGGCCGGACTTGAAGTTCCCGCCTCACATTCCCAAGCTGCCGCGAATTCTCACTGGGGACATCTTCGCCGACATCTGTGCCGGAGACGTCTTTCTCCATCATCCCTACGACTCCTTCGCCCCTGTCGTCGACTTCATTCGAACCGCGGCACAAGACCCCAAAGTCTTGGCCATCAAGCAGACCTTGTACCGGACCAGTGGTGACAGCCCCATCATTCGAGCCCTCGAACAAGCGGTCGAGAATGGCAAGCAGGTTGCAGCGATTGTTGAGCTAAAAGCAAGGTTTGACGAAGAGAACAACATCACCTGGGCACGCCGCTTGGAAGAAGCTGGCGTACACGTTGTCTACGGTGTTCCGGGACTCAAAACACACAGCAAAGTCGCTTTGGTAGTCCGCGAGGAAGAAGGTGTTCTTCGGCGCTACGTGCACATTGGCACCGGCAACTACAACCCGTCCACGGCTCGCGTCTACACCGATTACGGCTTGCTGACCGCTGACCGGCAGCTGACTACCGACATTGCCGACATCTTCAATCGCATGACTGGCTTCGCGCGCCCGACCCGCTACCGCGGATTGCTGGTGGCTCCAAACCACATGCGAAAGCATTTGATTAAGCGTATCAAACGGGAAGGCAAGCGAGCAGCAGCCGGTGACGAGGCGCACATTCTATTCAAGTGCAATGCCATCACAGACCCGGAGACCATTGAAGCCCTGTACGACGCGAGCCAGGCCGGGGTCCGAGTTGACCTGTTGGTTCGCGGAGTGTGCTGTTTAGTCCCAGGCGTTCGTGGACAATCTGAGAACATTCGCGTCCGCTCTGTCGTGGGGCGTTTCCTCGAGCACAGTCGCGCGTATTGGTTCAAGAATGGCGACAAACCCGAGCTACTCATCGGCTCTGCAGACCTCATGCAGCGCAACTTGGACCGTCGCGTTGAAGTGTTGGCGCCTTTGTTAGACCCGGTGCTTCAACAGGCTGTGCGAGACCAGTTGTTGGAGCCCTACCTAGTAGATACCGAGCGCACGCGCGAGCTGGGCCCAGATGGACTCTACCGGCGTCACCGAGCCGAAACCGACACAACGATGGATGTTCAACAACATTTCATCGACGCCAAGCGCTGGTAGCCTATGTCACTAACCCGCCTTCGCAACCGCCTCCGACGCCTCCGACGCCCCCGACGGGCGCTGCGTCTGTGGCATCACACGGCCTTTCAAGTTCCGATTGCCAGCGCTGAGCAGCGTCTGGGTATTGAACCTCGCCGAGCCGACCATGTACTGACGTGGCTGCTCGCACGGCATCTGGTCAGCGCTGATGATGTTGAATCTGCCCGCGAAGCGCCGTGGGAAGACCTGCAGCGCGTCCACGACAACGACTACCTGGCTCATCTAGATGACCCGCAAGTCATGTCCCGCATCCTAGGGCTCGAACCTGCTCTGTTTTCAACGGCGTCCATCATCGAGATGTGGCGACGCGCAACAGGCGCCACGTCGGATGCACTGGCTTGGGCTGTCGACACCGGCGGATGTGCTGCGGTGTTGTCTGGCGGTTTTCACCACGCCCACCCAGCTTCGGGTACGGGCTTCTGCGGCGTCAATGACGTGGCCGTAGCGGTGCGGGTATTGCGTCTGCGCGGGTACACCGGAAAGGTCGCCATTGTCGATATGGATGCCCACCCGCCCGACGGGATTGCAGCCTGTCTGGAACCAGAACGAGATGGCGTTCGTCTGATCAGTGTGGGGGTAGAGTCGAACTGGGAGACACCCGACTGGGTGTTTGACCACCGGGTGCCCAGCGGCGGTGGCGATGTGGCCTACCTGAAAGCGGTCGACAAAGCCATTGGAGACCTCGGCAAGCCTGATGTGGTGATTGTCCTTGCCGGTGCCGACCCTCTCGATGGCGACCGCTTCGGCGGTCTCGCGACAACGCCAGAAGGATTGGCGGAACGGGACCGAAGGCTATTCGCCGCGATTGGGGACCTGCCAACTGTACTGCTTCCGGCGGGTGGGTACACCGCGGGGGCCTGGCGTGTCTTTGCAACAGCGATTGCCACCTTTGCCGGCCGAAGCGAGACGCCTGACCTTGCTTTTGACCCGCTGATGAATCGGACCCGGCGCATCATGCGGACCCTGGACCCCCACGAGCTCGGAGAGCTTGGTGACAGTGAGGCATGGCTGACCGGCGCAGACCTGACCGGAGCGTTGGGATTGCCGTCCCAAGAAAATCGCTTTCTCGGTCTGTATACCGAGCAAGGGATTGCCTACGCGCTGACCCGCTACGGCATGCTCGACACCCTGCACCGCATGGGCTTTAGCGGCTTAAACGTACACGTCGACGCGCAAAGCTCCCCGCATCTTCTACGAATCTCTGCGGTTGTGAAGGGAGAAAAGGCGGTTCTCTTCGAGTTGTCCGCACGCGAACGCCGCATCGATGACCTGGACACCCTGTTCATCGACTGGCTCACCCTTCGTGACCCGCGGGTACCGTTCGCCTCTGACAAGCCCCGCTTGCCTGGTCAAGACGCGCCAGGACTCGGACTTGGCGGACAAGCTTTGGTGCTCGTGCGCGCCCTTGCAGAGCGCTCCAACAAGGATGCTGTGTCGCTGGTCCCATCACACTTTCACGTGGCCTGGATGGTCCGAGACTGGTTCTTGTTTCTCGATCCCATCCGCGAAGGACGCTTTCGGGCTGTCATTGACGGGACGCTTCGCCAACCCCTGCACCGGGTCAGTGAACGACTCGATGGAACGGGTATCCCTACGGAACTCGACGAAGTGCTGATCTGGAACCCAGGGCCCATGGTGTGGCCATTGACAGCGGCCGCGCACAGGACCATTGCCGACAACGCAAAAGAGGCGCGCGCTGTTCGCGTACGGCTCAAGGGAATGCTGCTTCCGGCCTAGGGCCACTCTCAACGTCTAGCGCAGGTTGAGGTTCGTCTGCTCGTCAATCGTCAGGGGCAGCGGGCCAAATGGCGTGCCCACCGTCAAGCCTCCGGTCAGGCCTACATCGAGCGGGCCACGGCTGCTGATGGCGCTGACGATGGAGGTGCCCATGCCCAACAGGTTGAGATCGATGGGCAACGTGACCACCTGCTCAGCGTCACCAGAAACATCGGCAAACGTGTGCAACAAACCGGTGGCCACGGACTCTCCGCCGAGGGTCAGATCGTAGTCGAACCCGGCCAAGGAAAGCTCACTTCCGCCAGTGCTGGTCACACCAATATCGACGGCGAGGGTGGCACGGTTGCGAAGCGGCTGAAAGGTATCCACGCGAATGCCCTTTACTGTGATCTTGGGCGGCTGAAGCACAGGTAGCATGCCTTCTTCCTGATACGGGATGCGCAGAATGCCCAGGGGTGTCTGGAAGCCAAACTCGCCTTGGATGGCGAACGGCACTTCATTCTTCACGTCAATATTCTGAACGAGGTCGATGACGTCAGCGAACACAACGGTGACCGGTAGCTTGAACTGTGCGCTTCCGGTTGCTGGAAGGGCCAAGCCGTCTGCGTTGGTGCCCTCAAGGAATCCATTGCCCGCGAGGTCGAGGTCGTACGTGAACGACGCCACGGACAGCCCAATAGGATTGGGGTTGTCGATGTTGAACACAAATTGCGTGTCGGCTTGCTGGAAGTTGATCCCGTCCAGCTCGAAATTTTCGAACTGCAGTTTTGGCGAAAACTTACTGATATCGACGGGCAAAGACCCCTTAGGGCATCCAGTCAGGAACAAGAGAGGCAATATCGCAAGTGAGCGCATGGGTACTCCGAGTTTCGGTGCATTGTGACACGCTATGCCCAATTGGTCACCCTACCGCCCCCCTCAATGCTAGACGCGGGTTAGTCGGCGAATCGCTGCTGTGGAGTGCGACATGAGTGAACAACGGCCCCTTCGCGTTGCCATTGTGGGTGCAGGCCCTGCGGGCTTTTATGCCGCAGCGTCCTTAATGAAACACCCATCCCGCACCGTCCAGATCGATCTATTCGACCGTCTTCCCGTTCCTTTTGGGTTGGTCCGCGCTGGCGTAGCTCCGGACCATCCGAACATCAAAGCTGTGACTCGAGCGTACGCGCGGACGGCCTCCAAGCCCGGATTTCGGTTCTTCGGGAATGTAGAGCTGGGCACAGACCTGTCGCTCGAAGACCTCGATGCGCACTACGACCAGTGGTTGTTGAGCGTCGGCTGCGCAGACGACCGCAAGCTCGGCATCCCCGGCGAAGATCTCGTCGGATGCCACTCAGCACGTGAGTTTGTCGCCTGGTACAACGGCCACCCCGACTACGCGAACGCAACCTTCGACCTCTCTAAACCGGGTGTTGGCATCATTGGTGTCGGCAATGTAGCGCTGGACGTCGCCCGAATCCTGATGACGTCGCCAGACGACTTGGCCAAGACCGACATTGCAGACCACGCACTGCAGGCACTGCGGGAGTCAAAGGTCCAACATGTGACCCTGTTCGCCCGTCGGGGGCCGGCAGCTGCCGCGTGCACCCCAAAAGAACTGGGAGAGCTTGGCGCGATTCCGGGTGTGGATGTCCTGATAGACACCGATTCGCTCACCCGCGACACCCACACGATGCCCGAAGAACCGCATCCGAACCTGCTCGCGAACCTCGCCATCCTTGCGGACTTTGCTCAGCGAGAGCACACCCCCGGTAACCGGACGATTCGCATTGAGTTCTTTGCGAGTCCTACCCAGATTCAAGGAGACGAGCGGGTCAGCGCGATCGAGGTCGGCCAGACCGAGCTTGAAGCCCGCGGAGATGGCTGGAGCGCACGTCTAACAGACGTTCGTGAGGTCTTTCCAGTCGACCAACTGTTCCGCTCTATTGGCTACCGTGGCCACGTCATCAACGGCGTTCCATTTGACACAGCCCGAGGTCGCTTGCCCAACACGGGAGGGCGCATCCTGACCAACGCCAGCGGACCTTTGATGCCCAAGGGCTACACAGCAGGCTGGGCCAAGCGCGGACCGAGTGGCGTCATTGGAACCAACCGCAGCTGTGCACAAGCCACCGTTGACCTCATGGTTCAGGATACCCCAGAGCCCTGTGACCTACCGGCCTCCGACGCTATCGAAGCGCTCTTGGCCGAACGTGGCGTTCGTGTCGTGTCGTGGCAGGACTGGCAAGCGCTAGACGCCCACGAAATCCAGACGGGTCAGGCAGTCGGAAAGCCCCGCGAAAAGCTGGTCTCCGTCGCCCAAGCGCTTGCTCTGCTCGACCACTAGGCGTCTCGCGGCGTCTCGCGATGATTCAAGTCCAAGTCACGGTACTGCCGGTCTGGCGTACGAATGTGTGCCTCTGCTAGCGCTCGCTTGACCCGCTCCGTCACATCCGAAGCGAAGGCCTTTTCATACCGAGCGTCAAACACGTACGCCTTTAGACGAATGACCGTAACGAAGCGTTCGCCCATGAATTCATCGCTTACTAGGGTGACGATTGGCTTCTGAAGGTACACATACCGACTGGTCGCCGCCGCTTCTGCAACGATTCGACGAGCGACGGAGAACTTCTCGGCAGCTCCGATATAGAACGGCACCACGACCATGCAGTCCAGAGCGCCCGCATTGGCACTCGCAACGGAGTCGGTGAGAAACTGGCTGTTGGGAATGGTCACGAGGTTGTCGTCCAGTGTGACCAGTCGCACCGAGCGCAGGCCAATCTCTGTGACCTCGCCATAGTTACCGCCGAAGCTAATGCGGTCGCCCACTTGGAAGGGCTCGTCTACCAGCAAGATGACGCCGGCCATGAGGGAGGCCAACAGGTCTTTGAAAGCGAACCCCACGGCCAGACCAATGGTGCCGGCAAGGGCAAACATCGCCTGGGTGGGAATGTCGAGCAGGCTTGTGGCTACCAAGATGGCCAGCGCCAGGTACAGCACAAAGCGAAGCAACGCCTTGGTCTTCTTCAGCACCAGACGGCGGTCGGTGAAGCGCTCGCCGAGGTTGTCGAGGGTGCGGCCTAGGACGACGAATCCAATCCAGCCCAGCACGACCAAAAAGAACGCGGTGGGCACCTGGTCCCAGCGAACGAACTGTATAATTTGCTGTACGTCGAGTTCTTCGGTCATGGTCTAGTCCACAAAGTGGAGGAAGTGGCGGCGTCGCAAGGTTCGCGTCACCACAGGGAGTTGGTCGAGGGCAACGACCATTGTGGACCCGTCCTTGAACAGAAGCTTCCGATTCAACAGATTCCTCACCACGTTGCGGACGACGTTGGCACTCATATTGGTGACCCGCACGAGCTCTGGCTCATCCAGGCCTCCCTGCATGCGTAAGGCCACGAGCATGAACATCTCATCATCCGACAAGGCGTCCAGAGTCCCCGCGCCCAGGCAGGGTGCAATGCGGACATCGAGAGACATGGGCTGCGACGCCTGGCTCAGACATTGCGTCAGTAGGCGCAAGGCTACCCCTGGGTTTCCATCGCTCGCGTCCGCCAGCAGCAGGTAGAAGCGACCTACTGCACGGCGAAGCTCAATCGCCGGGTCTACACCGAAGGGACTATTGCGAACCAAGGTTTCAAAGCGAAGGGCGTACCCTAGAGGCTCGACCATTGCAGTCACCAGCGACTGCATGTCTTTCTCGCCGTACGGCGCCATGGACACAACCTCGCGAACGACCTCGATATTGACCAGTGAGCCCAGCCGTTTGAGGTATTGGAAGGCCTTGGTATGGCATGTTGCGACAACAAAGTGCCGGTTCGATGCAGCGTTGAGCAGGTAGAGCAACGCACGAAGACCTTGGAACCCACCGACGGTCCGCAGGAAGGCTCCCTGAAGGTCACTCATCACCACAATGCGGGGCTCTTGCAGCTCCAGCCATTGGACGAACGCCTCGGTGCTGTGAGTCGGTGCATCGCCGCCCAGCACGCCTGCTAGCCAGCCGACAGCCGCATCCTCGTCGTCGAGGCGCCGGTCAACACTGCAGTACAGAGCTTGGATGTTGCCAGGAAGCGTTGGAATTATCTGGCGTAAGTAGGCGTCCTTCCCCTCACCTGGGTCGCCGGTCAACAACGTCACACCGGATGAGTGGTCCGTCTGCCATGACGCAAAGACCCGCCGCAACGCGACGTCTTCGTTACGGTCCACCCACTCGCTGTAGTGCCGCGCTCGGTCCCTCAGAGCCGTGAGCACGGTCGCAGGCGGTGGAAGAACTGCTTGGGTGTGGTTCTCTTCCGTCGGCAGCCGGTAGCGGGTCACCGCAGCCAGTAGACGGCCAAAGCCCTCTCGTTCACGAGCGAGCTCCTGGGTGCGGTCCCACAGCCAAGCGGTACCCAAGTAGGCTCCGGTGATGACCGCCCACGGTGCATTCAGTACAGCCAAGCGAGGCGGCTTCGACAGAAAACGCACCCAGCGCGACTCCTGGTGAAAGCCCTGAATCTCGCCTCGCAGAACCGGCGCCCAGCGATGCAGTAGGTACAAACCGCCGGCGATGCCGACTCCATCGATACCCCAACGCGCAATCGTGTCCAGACCGTCCGCATCGAGCACACCCTGGAGAATCTCCCGCACAAAATCACGGATGATCAGCCACATCGCAACCCAGCGCAGGGAGTGTCGAGCCAGCTTGTACGCCTTGACGCCGAGGGTGAGCACCGAGGGTCGAACCGCCCCATAGGGCTCAATAAATAGGTCGAACAGGGCAACAGCGAGTCGATACAGCGCCACCTGCAGGTACACCCACACCGCGAAACCGAGAATGGGTAGAAAACCCACCAGGGGCTCTTGCAGCAGCCAGCCGATGGCTAAATCCAGCACCGCGCGAACGGTACGCCGTACTTCGGGCTGCAGGGTGAACAACCCACCACGGCCCTCTCGTCGCTCAGCAACGCGGCTGATGAGCCAGATACCGATGGGCCCCGAGCGTGCCCGGATGAACCACCAGCCCAACAAGAAAACGAACAACCAGAAGCCGCTTTGTAGAAATGCCCACATGGCTGCTGGGTGGAACAGCATCAGTGGCGCTTCAACCACAGCGCGGAACTGATCGTTGACCACGGCCAAGAATGCAGGCCAGACAAGGGTTTTCTCCCACCTGAGGTCCAGGCTGAGTTTTTGGCCGTCGATCTTGCGCTGATCGGGGGAGACGAGCCCCTTTATCGATCGCTTGCCTTCCTTGATGATTCGCAGAGCCACCAACGTGGCGGCTTGTGCGTCATTTACCGCAACTTTCGCGGCTTCAGACGCTTCGACTTCGTCCTTCAATGCGGCTCGCCAGCGAGACATGGCCATCTCGCGTGCCGCCACATCTTGGCCAACCATCGGGATGCGGGACAGCTCCGCCATGACACGACGGTCTTCTTCTACGGCCTCCAGCATGGCCGCCGTCTCGCGCACTGCGGTGGCACGCAGACCGAGCAACCGGAATGCCTCATGACGTAATGTACGGATCTCAGTACGAGCTGCCGCGTAGGCGTCATCGGGCCCGACATCCGACATGGACATGAATGACCTGGCCTCTTCGATCGACTCGTCAATCTTCGAACGGACCTCAACACCGCGGGCTTCACGCCCTGCATGCTCGCGTTGGACAGCCTGTTCTAGGTTCGACAACCGGTCGAGACTCCGGGCCGCCCGGTTGTTGGCTTCGGCGACGTGGCGGAGCAGCGCGGCTTGGCTTTCACTAGCGGCTACCAACGCCTCTTCCAGGGCAGCATCGCTCGAATCTCGGGCATCCTGAGCCTGCGAGCTCGCGCGATCGAGTCGGTCTTCAAGGCTACCGATCGCGCTCGTCAACTGTGCATGGTCAATGTCAGCCAGCTCGGACCGGACCGAATCGATCTGTTCCTGCACCGCAGTGGAATCCGTCGAGAGCGAGCTGTCCGCTACTGATGGAGGTGCCGCCATTCTCTGTTCCAACACCGCGAGCTGTGCGATGAGGGCTTCCAGTTCAGCCGTAGGGGCTGGCGCTTCAGCGGAAAGCTTCTGTTCAAGTTGACCTTGAAGCTCGGGCAACACGTTGTCCCTGCGCCAGGTCAGACGGACGGCATCAATGCGCTCGGCGAGTTCTCCAGAGACATGAACGCGCAACAGGCCAAGACGTTGGTCAGCTCGCCGTTGTGCGGCACTTCCTCCACTGGCCAAGCTCACAAAATCGGCCGTAGGCTCGCGGGCTTCGAATCCAGGCACAGTCGCTAGACGACGCAAATCGG
>JBLHSN010000108.1:0-16414 GCA_047626195.1 Myxococcota bacterium | reverse complement strand
TTGGGTCTCTTATCTCCATCTCCCCGCACAGCACGTCTCGACTCATCACCGCAGACCATTTGGTCCTCGCGTCCGCGCGCTGTCGCGATAAGCGGTTCACCCTGGAGGCACGGTGAACTGGCCGGAAATGCTGGAAGTCGTTGTAGAGATTCCGAAATTCACGCACCGTAAGCGGAGAGCGGACGGCACTATTGATTTTGTGTCCCCCGTTCCCTCTCCGTTCAACTACGGCAGCGTGCTCGGCTCTCTCGCTGGAGATGGTGACCCAGAGGACGTAATTATTTTAGGTCCTAAGCTAGCTCTCGGGACCCGTGCGCAGATGGTCGTTCGTGGACGGATTCAGTTCACGGATGCCGGTGTGACAGACGATAAGTGGGTGGTAGGTATGTGGCCCCCCTCCCAAGATACGTGGATGTCAGTCCGCGCCTTCTTCACCATCTACGCTCGCTTCAAGCGCGTTCTCTACCGTGCCCGCAGGGTTCGGGGTGAGACCCGGTTCCACGGCGTCATCATTCGCTGACTGTGTAGCCATTGCCGCTCTCGCTGTATCCAACCAGTCATAGCCACTCGGTGTGGCCTGACCCAGCGTCATATCTGTTGACACCGGCATGTCCTGCGAACCCGGCCAACCATGAAAGCCGCCCTCGATCGTGCAGTACGTCACCGGCGCCGCTCCAGTCCACGCCTGACAAGACAGCTCCCCATCCGCCGTCACTGTGGCCTCTTGCGTCACGCCATTGATGCCTCGCCACAGCGCCAGTCCATACTCAACCGGACGGTGGCCCATTGACCCATCTGCAGGTGCGTAGCCGTCTTCCGTACCGTGGTAGTGAAGAATAGGAAGCGGTCGCGTACGTGAGCAGGTCTCTGCTTGAAGGGTTCCGCCCGCCGTGATCAGCGCGTCCGGCACTTCCGACTCACAGGCCCAGCGGTGCGCCATGAACGCCCCATTGCCAAGCCCGCTCGCCGTCACTTCGCCTGTTGTGCACGCGATAGACTCCACCTGGGCGACGAGCGCGTCCAGGAACTCGACATCTGGGTAGTCCCGCTCCATCGCCTTGCCGCAGCACTCGCCAGCGTTCCACGTCGCGGTCTTACCGTCGGCGCCGATCACGATGACGGGCTTGTCCTTCGCCCACTCCACCAACCCCATGTAGTGAGCGACGCGACGCGGCTCGCTGCGAAACGAGTGTAGGTTCATCACAATGCTGTGCGGCCCATCAACTACGGGCATCCACACCAAGGCTTGGCGAACCTTGCCACCAACCTCTACGCGAAGCACTTGCTCTCCGGGCTGGATCGCTCCCGCGACACACGGGCTGTCCGGGGCGATCTCGGGGAAGTGAGGAGCCGTAGGACAGGCTGTGAGAGCGAGCAGTGGGAGTAGGCGTTTCATAGGCGTCTTCTAGCGCGAAACCGGATTGTTGTCCCGGGCCACGCTGGCAGCAGTGTGCTGCGTTCGCAGGCGACTCGGCAACACACTTCACAGTTTTCACGTCTGGCCGTCCTATCGGCGTCATTGATCCGGTGCTTCGAAGACAGCGCGGAGAGCGGCCTCGGATTCTGTCAGGACGCTCACACCGATTGACCAAGCCCGGGGACTACGCCAAAGAGGAGTCCAGTCGCGCATGTTGGGGATGTGCACATCTCCAGGCCGCTAACGGCTCAAACGATACCCCGTCCACACCCACCACATGGATACGGCTTGACGGCAGCAGATGAGCGCTTAATCACATCGCATCCCTGGGGGGTTTACATGTTGCTGTTCATCTTATCGCTCGTGACATCCATTGCGTCCGCCGCAGATCTCAACGGAGATGGCTGCGAAGATAGCTACTTCGACGCCAACAACGCCTGTGTGGCCGCAACGGCAACACTGGGCAGCGGAGTGACCATCGGCGCAGATGCTGTCGTGAACGACTACGCGACTGTCGGCGCAGATACCACCCTCGGAGCCACAACCGTTGTAGGCAACCGCGCCACCCTAGTGGGCCGGGTCTCCGAAGCCACCGCCCGACCGGTCGGCAGCGGAACGGTCCTCGGTAGGCGAGCCTACATCGACGCCGACCACAACATTGGGACCGACAACACCTTTGGCCGTGCCGTCGTTGTCGGACTGCGCCTGCAGACCGGACCCAACGTCGCTATTGGCTACGCGACCACACTGGGAGACGACGTCACCGTGGATTCAGGCGCCATCCTCGGCAACTTGGTCGGAGTTGGAGACAACACCACCGTTCGGCCTAGCGCTGTCCTGGCTCGCGGCGTCACCATTCTTAACTCGACCAATGCTGGACTCATCGGCGGCATCATTGGCCCGAACGTGAGCATTGGCGCCGACAATACCATTGCTACCACTGCGCGCATCCGCCGTAATGCCACACTGGGCAGCGATGTCACGATTGAAGCCGGTGTACGCATTGCGCAAGACGTGGTCATCGGAGACGGCGCCACCATCGGGGCCAACGCACGCATTGGTGCGGGTGCGGAGGTCACCGCGACCACCAATGTGCTTCCGGGTGCCGTGATTGGACGCACAGAGGTCTACGACGACCCGTCGATTGTTAGCCAGCACAACACCGTCGCCTTCAATCCCCCCAATACGGCCGGCGGTTGCTCCTACGCCGGCACCCACGCAATCGAGTACCAGAACATCGGCAGCATGAACTGGCGCGCCTGCATGAGCGCCGCGTCCGAGCGCGGTGCGTCCGTGTCTTCCAACCTCTACACAAACGTGGGCTCTGCTAGTGGGTCCGGCTGGACAGGCCATCGTAATGGCGGGTCTGCCATGTGGGCCCGATGGTCGACCTACGAGTCGGCCGGCATCACAACGAACCGCGCTTGCGTGCTCGCCCGCGACCCTCGCTCTTCAGGCATCACGACGACCCTCAACAGCACCAGAACATATGACGGAGACACCTGGATGTACCAGGACCTCGGCTCGCAGTACTACGATCAGTGCATGCTGATGGCGTCCGATGCGGGCGCAAGCATCATCACCCCATACACCATTGGCCTGACCGGTGATGGCTACTGGGTTCCGTCGGTCCATACCTGTAATACCTACGAGTACATCAGCGGTAATGGCACCTCGTACACCTACGAGAACTCGGGTGGCGGCCAGCGTTCCACGTCACGTCCCTGCATGGTCGGGTACATGTCCGAAACAGGGCAGTAGCCTAGGCAGTTCGCCCGGAACGAACCTCCACTGTCGGTGCACATACAATCCACAATGCGTGCACCGACCGCTCGCACCCCTACCGACGCCGGCGCAACCGCATCGGGTACACGCCAAATCCGGTCTTTGGGCGAAACTCCCCTCGCCCAATCAGCACCTGGCCACTGCCGTAGTGCTGGTCGATGGTCTCATCCAGGCCCTTCGACAGGTCGCGATTCCCAGTCAGAATGTACGTCCAGTGCTGTTCCGCAACGGCATCGTTCATCATCTGAGCAGACTCCGGCCACGGCCCCCGTGCATGGGCCACATCCCACAGGGCAATCAGGTGCCAGCCGGGTTCTTCGTGACCGGCGAGCACCAACAGCCAAGGATTGAATGGGGACAGCACCGGCTGTGGCAGCCCGCGAAGCGTCTCGACCATCGCGTCACCGGCGGCAACATCGCGCTCCGTCGGAATCAGCTTGTCGGGGTCAATCCAGCTCTGCGCCCACCACAGCTGGCCCATCAGAAGGACGGAGACGCCTGCGGTCGCTAGGGTGCTCTGCCGCGTAGCCTTCGAGGCCATAGGATTGCCGAGAGCGCCAGCCGCAGCCAAGCACAGGACCCAGTGGGCTGGCATGTTCACGTTGACGAATCCACCGACGTGTCCGCGCATGAGCATGCACATCAACAGCGTACTCGTCGCAACACCGACACCCAGAGTGAACCGCCATGACGGACTGCGCAGCTTACGGCCGAGCAGTCCCACGACCACCAGCAACCCGCTGAACACCAGGGTCAGTCCCACCATCAGCTCGGCCATCTTCACCGTCTTGTCCAGGCGCTCTCGGTACACAATGGCCGTGGAGATGACGGCCGCAGCAACCGCAATTCCCAAGATGACCTTGGCCTTTTTCACGTCACGAAGCCACCACAGCACTGCGCCGGTCGCCGCTATACATCCGGCAAGCATGGCATGACCGTGGTCCTGACCAATTCCTGGGAAGATGCGCTTCGGTGCCCAATTGTGCGACGATGGCACAGTAAGCAGCCACGTCAGGTAGTTCCCGTCGTTGACTACATCCAAGTAGACCGTCACCGCTAACGCCGGGAGTGCCGCCCACAACGCAAAGGTCAGCGCCTCTCGCCGGCCCCCTCGCTGCCACAGCGCAATCACAATCGGAAAACCGGTGAGCGCGACGTTGTGTTTGACCAAGTAGGCCGCGGCCAACAGCAGGCCTGCTGCAGGAATCGTTCCCTTGCGACCGTCTACCGCAAAAGCCAACGACCACGCCCACAGTCCCATCATCAGTCCATCGAGGCGGACCAGGTCGTAGAACGCGCCGCTGAATGGGTAGCAGGCGATGAACAGCGTAGCGGCAATCGCACCGGGAATCGCTGACCGACCGGCGCGGTGGGTGATGTACGGCATGGCCAGTGCCGCCATCACCGTTCCAAGGGTGCTGACAGTACGGGCCATAGACATGGACAAGCCAAAGATCTCGCCGAGCGCCGCAAGCACAGACGCGTAGCCAGTCGGGTACAAATACGGCACCCAGTCGACTTCCGGAACGGTGTGGGTCAGCTTGCCCTGCATCAACCGCCAAGCATGGGTCAGCATGCCGCCTTCCATCCACTCTAGGTCGTAGGGGTAGGCGTTCCGAGCCGCCCAGATCCCGACGATTCCAGCCACAACAAAGGCTCCGACCAACAGGGTTGGCACGGTGCTTAGGACGCTCAGGACGCGCCAAGTTCGGGGATCACGGCTCATGGCGGTCCGAGTATCACGAGGCACCCCTACCGGGTTAAGCGCGCCCACTGTTCCGGAGTTTCGATGCGCTACTTGTCTGCCCTGGTCGCCCTTACCTTGATCAGCTGTGCCAAGCCGACCCCGCCGGCACAGCCCGAACAACCCGTCACCATAACGCTTGTAGCAATGAACGACTTCCATGGCGCCGTCCACGCACAGGTGCCACGCGGTCAAGACGACATGCGCATGGGTGGCTTACCCTGGCTGGTTGGAGCGGTTGAAGCCATTCGCGCCGAAGACCCCGACATGGTGCTACTAGACGGTGGAGACGTGTTCCAGGGAGACTGGGAAGTCAATGCAACCGAAGGCCGTGGAGCGGTCGACGCCCTCAATATGCTGGGCCTCGACGCCGCTGCTGTCGGCAACCACGACTTTGACTACGGTCCACTTGAAGGCGGAGACGCCGAAAACCTCCGCGGTGCCCTCGAAGCAGGGGCCAAGCGCTCGACCTTCCAGTGGTTATCCGCCAACATCCGCAACAGCGATGACAGCGTGTGGGCACCCGAGGGCATTGCGCCGTGGACCATTATCGAGCGCAAGGGCAAGCGAATCGGCGTTATTGGCCTATCCACCCAAGACACGCCTCAGACCACCCTGTTGCGCAACGTCGCCGACCTCACCTTCACAGACCCCGTCGAGACCGTCCTTGAACTGCTACCCACTATTCAGGCCGAAGGCGTGGACGCCATGGTCCTCATCGCACACCTCACCGGAAGCTGCGAGCCCGAAGGCTACTTTCAGGTTGGGGCGCCGTGTACACCAGACGGCGAGATTGGCCGCTTGCTGAACGAACTTCCCGTCGGCACCTTCGACGTCATGGTCCTCGGTCACGCCCACACCCTCATGGCCCACCGCGTTGGCGACACCTTCCTGATGGAGCAACGCGCCAAGGGGCATGCCTTAGGCCAGCTCGACCTGGTCTTTGGACCAGACGGCGTCGACGCAGACGCTAGCCACATCCGTGAGCCGTGGCCGCTGCTGCACACGCCAGCAGACCCCGGCTGTGAAGAAGGCGAGTACGACTATACGCCCCAGCAAATCGGGCCACGCACCGTCACGCCCAATGCCGCCGCTGTCGCTCTCATCGATACACTCGAAGCCGAAGCCGGCAGCATGTGCGAGGTCCTGGGCTGCGCCGACCACTACATGAGCCGCGCCCGGACCGCAGAGAGCGAAGCCGGAAACTTCATGGCGGATGCGATGCTCGGTCACTTCCCCGAAGCCGACTTCGCTATTCAAAACAGCGGAGGCGTTCGCGCCAACCTTCCCGAAGGCGTCGTCCGGCGCGGCAGCTTGCAGGCCATGATGCCGTTCGACAACCGTATCTACTTAGTCGAAATGACCGGTGAACAGGTCACTGAGCTGTTCCGCCTCGGTAGCAGCGGCGCCCACGGCATACTCCAGGTTGCTGGCGCCACCTACCACTTCGACCCCGAGCAATCCGGCGGCAGCGACCTAGACGGAGATGGTGAGATCGCCGACTGGGAGACCGACCGTCTGTGCTCCGTGACGGTCGGACAAAATACTGTGGACCCTGCAGCCACCTACAAAATCGTCACCACCGACTTCTTGTTTGACGGCGGCGACCACCTAAGCCACGTCTTCGACCACACCACCTTGGTACAAGAGGGACCGCTTCTTCGCGAAGTACTGTACAGCGCAACCAGCGCGCTAGGAGACGTCTGCCTGGGTGCTGACGGACCGCTCGTTGATCTGCTAGCACCGCGGATTACGCAAGGAAGCTGCAACTAGAACGCTGACCCAGCGTATTCTCCTCCTATGGCCGTCACCTTTCCCGACTGCGACATCCTCTCTCGGCTGCCGGCAAACACCAGCAACGCCGTATGCATCCGATGTTCACGGACCCTTGCTGGCGGGCCAGGCCCACGTCAATGGGTATACTGCGACCGTCGAAACGACCGTGGCGGGCCGCATCCAGGCAGCGTTCCCTCCGCGACAGCCGAGGCTATCCAAGGTCTTGGCCGCTATGAAATTGGCGAGGAAATCGGCCGTGGTGGCATGGGGCTGGTGCTCGCGGCCCATGACCGCGTGCTCGACCGCGCCGTTGCGCTCAAGGTCCAGATCGGTGGAAAGCGGGCCAGCGAGACGGCACGCAAACGGTTCGCACAAGAGCTAAAAACCCTTGCTAACCTGCGCATAGAAGGACTCGCGCGCCTGCTCGACGGCGGCGTCACCGAAGACGGAATGGCTTGGTACGTCATGGAACGGGTCCACGGCCCCACCCTAGACGACGTCCTGGTAGACGCCATGATGTTGCCGAGAGACGAAGCGTTGCGCATGGTCTGCGTTCTCGCTCGCACCCTTGCCCAGATCCATGCTCAAGGCATCGCCCACCGCGACATCAAGCCGAGCAACATCCTGCTCGCCCTAGACGGCTCCCCGGTCCTGGTCGACTTTGGCCTGGTCACCTCACTACGCCGAGACGACGCCATACCGCGCATCACGCTCGATGTAGTCGGAACTCCGATGTACATGGCGCCCGAGCAGAGCACCCAATCGTGGGAGACCATCGACTGGGCCAAGGTAGATGTCTACGCCCTCGGAATGGTGCTCATTGAAGCACTCACCGGCTCTCTGCCTCCCGGTGCACTCCCAGCACTGGAGATGCAGTCCGAAGCGATTCGTACTCTCTGTTCACGTGCCACACACCGTGACCCGCGGCACCGATTCGCCTCGCCGACCGATCTCGCGGATGCTATCGATTCCGCCCTGAATCCCCGATGGTGGCGGTCCACGCACCGCTCTCGGGTCGCAGCGGCCGTCGTCGGTATTGTGGCGATGGCGTTGGTCATTCCAGCAGCCATGGTGCTGTCGTCGAGCCTGGCCCAGCAAGAACGCGAAGCTGTAGCGCAACAACGTCTCGAAGCCACGTGGGCCCGCATCGATGGCCTGTCAGCAGACAATCCCGACGTAGACGCCACCTTTCAGGCGTTCATCGCCGACCCCAAGAACCAACACACCGCGGCGTGGCGCGAAGCCTGGCGACGACGAGCCCAGTCGAGCCCGAACCCAGAAGTGGTCATCGAGTCCTGGGCGAGCGCGTGGATTTTCTCTGAAGGGTCGGCAGAGCAAGACGAAGCCTTAAACGGATTGGTCATGTCTTTCTTGAGTGCTGGGCATTGGGAAGCAATGGATGCATTGCTGGTCGATACCGCCAATGACAAGTTTATCCGAGCGGGTCTGGACCCCGATGAGCTCCGCATCGTGCTCGACTTTCAGGCCTTACGAATGGACGCCGCTCTGGCCCGAATGACGCCAGACGACCCCAGACGGGCCTTGGCCGAGGCGTACCGTTCCGTTCAATACTTCGACACGCTAGAGCCGCACATGCACTCCGGCGCTATCGATGGCTGGATCTGCGACCCCACCCAATGCCTCAATATAGATGGTCGGGTCATCGATGGTCCCTTCAGCGCACCCATCAACGGCGGTCCAATGGGACCCCTGTTCTTCAAAAACGACTACGGTATCATTCGCCCGAATGGCACCCTCGTCTGCGCCCTACCCTTCTCAAGATTGACCGCCGGCACCATCTGGAACGGTGCTCTGGCGCTTGCGACCGGCGGACAGGAGCGCGGAGTCGTCTTGGTAGACCCCGAGTCATGCGAGACCACCCCCCTACCCATTGCCGATGGAGGGCTCAACAACTGGGTCACCTCTGTCCAAGCGGTCGACCTGAATGATAACGGTTCGGACGAGCTCGTCGTCGCCACCGGCTCATCATACGGCTACGCCATCCGAGCGATTTCGTCCGATGGACAGACGGTGCTGGACCACAAGCCCATAGGCGACTTCCGCAACCTGTTTCCGTTGGCAGGTGGCAACGGAAAAACCTTCGTTGCGGCTCTGTCCAACTTCCACCTCAGTCCCTACTTTTTTCCCGACGGTGGTCAGTCCGGCATCGCGACCATCACGTGGACGGAAGACGGATTCGATGACGCTAAGTTCCTCCCCCACCCAGTGATCGACAGCTTGGACGCCTGGATGGTCACGTCCGGAGACCTCGACAACGACGGGGACATCGACATTGTGGGCACCCACGCGAACACCGCCGGGCACCTCACCGTCTGGTTGGCCCACGACGGCGGCCATGTTCCGGTCATGCTCGGTGAACTCTCCAACGGCAGCCTGGTGCAGATGGACGAGGACCCCGAGCTGGAGTTGGTTGCATCGCAGAATGGCCGCGCCGTTGTGCTGGGTCTCGGTGACGAAACCTTGGTGGCTCGCCACGCACCAACGTCCACCGTCGGCGACCCACGAGATGTGTTTTCGTCAACTCTGCGCCTACGACGCCTCGGATTGGTCCGTCGTAGTGCGGAAGAAGCCGAGCGGATAGCACGAACACTAGCATC
Organism: Myxococcota bacterium; assembly: GCA_047626195.1. Lineage (GTDB taxonomy): Bacteria > Myxococcota_A > UBA796 > UBA796 > CAJXTB01. Next base: position 7,074 of record JBLHSN010000108.1, on the reverse strand, counting down.
GTCTGAAGCATTGGACGCCTGGAATACGGCGGGTCAAGCCTGGATGGACGCCAACGAACCTCTCGAAGCAGCACGCGCGTACATTGAAGCGGCCACCCTCGGGGACAGCGGTGCGGCTTCGCGCGCCCTAGATGCCTACATGAGTGGTTGGGCACTCGACGAAGCTGGTCGGTACAGCACACGGATTGGCCTACCGACCCGAGCGCCCAAAGACGTTATTGGCCTCGATTTTTCGGCCCCACTGCCCGGCGCTACCTGGACGAACTCCGCATCTGTGCTGTGGAACCCGAACCGCCAAGGATTGAGCGTGCAGGGGACATCGGGCATGGGAACGGTGCTTCGCCTCGAGGTCGAGCGACGTTCAGATGTCTTCGGCATTGATGTCGGCATGGTGGTGGAACGCCTAGAGTGGGGTGCAAACATCGAGGTTCGTCTGGTCAATCCACAAACCGGAGAAGCTCTAAGCCTGGGTGAAAGAGCTCATGGCGGAGACGGAGAGTTGTACCGCAGCCCACATGTTGGCGGATTCGTGGAGTACAACCGCGACGATGACCCCAACGGACCGCACCGCGAGCGTCTATTCCTGGCCTACGACCGCCAGCAGGACAAGCTTCACGCCGAGGCATGGTCGGACGACGAGCGCATTCTTCGTCACGACCATCACATGGTCTTCGACACAGACACAGCCATCATCGAGGTCGCTCTTCCGTTTCACCCCGAGGTCGACGCGGCAGTCGCGCGGGTCATCATCACCGACCTGACACTGCACGGCCTTGTGCCAACGGGCCGTCCCGTTGACCCACCTACACGGACCGAACGCAGTCAGAAAGCCGAGCGCTTGTGGACTGTGCGGACCAACCCGGCCGCGGTGTTGGGAGACGACGACCCCCTGGAGGTCTTGGCGCAGACCTTCGAAGCCGGCCTGCATATGCACCCGACAGACAACGAATTTCGCCAAATCAGTCTCGACCAGCTCGCCGGTTTCATCACAGCAGAAGCCATCGATCAACAGCCGCATTTGGCCCTTCACATCGCGGATAGCATGGTCGTCGGTGGCCAGTTCGACGTGGCAAAGTCCATCTACCACCGCGCAAGCCTGCTTGTAGACCCACGCACGCGGGTGCTGGCCTACGCCGGCCTGGCCGACATCGCCGAGAGCATCGGCAACGACCCCCAACCCTACATTCGACACGGACTCAACGCCGCCCCGAATCGACAAGTAGGACAGGCCTGGATGCGACGCCGCCGTGTGGGCCACCTGATACCCGCCGAGTAGCGGCGACGGCTGCGGTCACCCGCCGCGTAGTTGCGTACAGGCAAGACAAAAAGGCGCTTCTGGCCTGGCATTCAGTCGTTTAAACCCAATGGGCTCGCCGCAGTCCGGACACCAGCCATAATCGTCCGTCTCCATCCGCCGCAGCGCCCCCTTTAGGGCCTTCAGACGCCGCTCCGCCTGCCTAGCTTGGGCCATGGCCATCTCCTGGTGCTGCAGCGCATCTATGCGGGACAACCGCCCCATAGATCCGTCCAATTCAACGGTCGCCGAGCGCTCATCTGCCCCCTTTAACCCAGCACTAAGCGTATCTTGTTCGTCAGCCAGCCGCGCAGCTAGCACCTGCAGTTGGACCTCGGTCAGTTCTTCCGCCATGCACACTCCGGGTTAGCCAATGGTATGCGAATCGTTCTGACATTCACCGGCCGCGACAAGCCCGGCATCGTACACCAACTCGCCGAGGTTGTTCGCGCACATGGCGGCAACTGGCAAGATAGTCGCATGGCGCGATTGGCGGGTCGCTTCGCTGGTATCTTAGATGTCCTCATCGCAGATGAATACGAAGCCAGCTTCCGGACCGGCTTGGCCACCCTGGAGGGGCAAGGCGTCCGGTTCCTCGTAGACGCCGGCACCAACTCCTTGCTGCCCGCACAGCGGCGCATCCGCTTGGAGTGCACAGCCATGGACCGGCCGGGAATCATTCAGGCTGTCACCGAGGTCATGGTCGGACACAACATCACCATTACCGAGCTGTCGACGTCCTCTATGGAAACCCCGATGGCTGGTGGCTTTTTGTTCCGTGCAACCGCCATCCTGGCTGTTGCCGATGACCTTGACACCTCCCAGCTCCACCAGGATCTGGAGGGTATTGCCAACGACCTACTGGTCGAGTTGCACGAGGACCACACCTGATGCCGACCCCACACGTCACAGCGCGCTGCGCCACCTGTCACCGAACCGAGCGATGGGCAGCCGACGGCACCCAAGTAGTCGACATGGAAGGCGGGCGGCGGCGTCCGGCAGACCCCGCCTACCGAGACGCGTGGAAGACCCTACGCGCCTGGCAAGAGGGCGGTCCTGTGGTGGTCGGAGTGTGCGACTTGTGCGAGCAGCCCATGATCAGCACCGACCCCCACGCCACGCCCATCACGGGATGGACGCTGGAGCTCCCCGAAGCCCGTGTTCTCGTGGGTGAGTGGCTCAGCATCGACCGCGGCGAAGGTCCTCCGGTTCGGTCAACACGCGATCAGGTCGACGAACTCGTGGGACACCGCACCACCGGCGAACGCGTGCAGACTTTCATCGGGCCCGTGTCTTCACTCCCCTTCGTCGCATTCGCTTTCGTGCTGATCTTGGTCATGTCCCTGCTGTGGATTTTCACGTCAAACTTCTTCTTAAGCTTCATCTGGTTTGGCTTCAGCAGCGGTGGTTTCTTAGGCGGCGGATACGGCTGATATTTCGGCCAGTTCTCTGTTACCCTGCACGACTCGGGCCTATGAACGCCCCCATCGGGGGGACTGCCAATGCGCACTGCTCTGACGTTACTACTGCTAGCTCCCATGTTGGCCATGGCCACGCCACGCACCCTTGCCCAGCAAGGACGACTGATCGACGTCGATGGCTCACCGCTCAACGGCACGGTGGACATGGGCGTTGCCCTGTACGGCACGGCAAGTGGCGGCTCTTCGCTGTTTATCGAAGCCTTCGACGACGTCCCGATTTCCGGTGGCTACTACAGCATCGTTCTCGGCGCCAGCAGCACCCAACTTGAAGACGACGACCTAGACGGCGGTGCGCGCTACCTGGGCATCGCAGTGGATGGCGGCACCGAGCTCTCTCCACGAACCCCCATCGCCAGCGTCGCCTACGCCCACCGCGCCGACATCGCGACCCGGGTGGTCTCCATTGACGACGCCACAGCCTGTACGTCGGCCAACAACGGCGCCCTTCGCTTCACGACGGCTACAAGTACGCTCGACGTCTGTGCGGCCGGGGAATGGACATCCGTGTCTGGGGCGAGCGGTCCAGCAAGCTGCCAGGACCTCTTAGACGCCGGCAACACCTCGGACGGCCCCTACACCATCAATCCCGCCGATACCGGAGCAATCACTGTCTACTGTGACATGACCAATGACGGTGGTGGCTGGACCTTGGCGGCTAAGACCAACGGCACCGACCGCAACCATTGGAGCAGCAGCGACATCAACATCGGCCCCCTCGCGTCGCCCACCACGGACACCAGCAGTACGCTGGGTGATGCCTGACGGTCTTCCTTGGGCCAGTTCTACCGAATTACCTGCGCGAGCACTACCCAGTACGCTTACGTGCCCGACCCGGCTGCTTCCGCCGACGCAAATGCGTGGGGCAACAACGCGTTCTGGCGGACCTCCTTCTCGGCCGACACGAGCAGCTACACCACCCCTTCTGCGCCCGACTGCGGCCACCCCACTTGCAGGGGCCCATCGAACAACCTGTCCGGTCCCGGCCGCAACTGGTGGCGCAGCAACTACAACGGGTGTGGATTGCGGTCCAACGACGTCTACAACGGCGCTGGCACTCTCTGGATTAAGTAGGCCGAACCGCTGAGTAGCGTCGAATTGTGCAAGGCGGACGGACTGCGCTTGGTTGGGTGATTTGACCCAACTACGTGGGGCTAATCGCGCAGTCTCGAGGCTTTCTTCTGCCACATGCGGGGCGAAGGAGGGCGACCATCACTCTCGCTCTCCTGCCCCTCCTCCGTTTGCGGAACAACCCGCCCCGAAGCACCTGCGCGAACGCTATCGCAGTCGCTGGCACAGGTTCTGCAGCCGGTCCGCATGGAGGAATACCTATGTCTACGAAAGAACCGAACGACTGTGTCCTGGGTCCGCTGGCCGACAAGCTGAAGCTACAGGCCCACCTTGCGAAAATGGAGTTGGCCGACCCGAGCGAGCACGAATCAGGTGTCCACAAAGAGGCATCGGCACTCGCGCAGATGCGAGACGATTTCCGCTTGCAGATGCACCTAGGCAAGCTCGAAGCAAAAGAGGAATGGCTTGATGCGGAAGAGCGGTGGAGCCACTTCATCCAACGCAGCGTCAAACCCACCGCCAAAGGACTCGCCGAGGGTGCACAAGAGACCACCCACGAGGTTCTGGGCAGAATCAGGGACGCCTATACGGTCTTGGTCGCCCAATAGGACGACACCTAGGGCGCAGTGAGCAGCGCCAAGACGCTAAAGCGGATGCGTGTAGTGACTTCAGCTGTCCTCGAAGCTCCTGTGCCCTCCTACGCGACGCGTCTGTCCAGCTCTGCAAGGTACGCCTCCGCTACAACATGAGGACCCGCGTTATCCGGGTGGAAACCAGGCTTACAGTAAGCGATTACCTGTTGAAGCACCTTGCGACGCCCAAACACGTTCCGAAGGAAGTGCCGCCGGGTGCCCCGGGTGCCATCCTGTTTCGCCAGATGGTTCATCGCCGACATCCCAAACCGCATCAGCGCCACCAACGCAAGCCACATCCCGCATACACGAAGGACCCAGCTGGGGTGCACCTGCTGTAGGACATCGTACGCGACAGCTCGGTGCTCAATTTCCTCTGCCGCATGCCATTGGGTCAGTTCACGCATGCTCGGATGCACATCCGCAATGATGTCGTCTGGGTCAAAAGCAATGTCTGCGAGCGACGCCGTGAGGTGCTCCAAGGCCGCAGTGACGGCAAGTCGCAGCTGCGGAGAGAGACGTTTTTCACGGCGACCGTAAGCAAATCCCCGGTACCACTCCAGCCAATCCTCGATGTGGTAGCCCTGACGCTCCAGCATCACGAAGGCTTCCCTGTGCGCGGCACCGTGATTGCTCTCTTGACCGTAGAACCCTCGTAGCTCTTCGGCGCTCACCGTGGTTTGGTCGGCAAACGCACGGACAGATCGGCAAAAGTACATCTCGCCATCTGGAAACACCGCGAACAAGCCATTGAGCATGTGGGTCGTGCGAGGGTCGCCAGCCCAGTCTCTGGGAACACAGCTCAGATCGGGACGGATACGACGAACGGTGAGACTTCGAGTCATGACAGGCTCCATCTTTTTGAACAATGTTCAAAAAAGTTGTAGCCCATTATTGAACATCGGTCAATTTTGAGGAAGACCCTATTCGCTGCGGAGTGTCGCGAAACGTTAAACAGGAACCATGAGCACCAAGCGCGAACTACGCCGACAGCAACTACTCGAACTCGGCGTTGAGCTGTTCGCAGACAAACCCTACGATGAGGTAGCCATCGAAGACTTGGCCCGGGCGGCAGGCGTGTCGAAAGGGCTGCTCTACCACTACTTTGGCAACAAGAAAGCCTTCTACTTGGCCTGTGTTGGCCACGTCGCCTCCGGCTTGGTCGAGGAATTGGCCAGCATTGATACCTCCGACCGTGCAGGGAGTATCGAAGATGGAATTCGCCGTTTCCTGAAGCATCTTGAACGGCACGGTAAAGTGTATCGGTCGCTCATGATCGGCTCGTCCGGTGGTGATCTCGGCATTCAAGCTCTGTTTGACCGCACCCGAGAAGCACTCGCGGCAATGATCTTGCACGAGCTCGGAGTCGCAACGGACCATGCGCTGTACAGAAACACGGTTCGCGCGTGGATTGCGTCAGTGGAGGCCGCCGCCTTAGACTGGCTAGAGCACGGTACGCCTGACAAGACGCTTCTTGTGCGCATGCAGACCGCTGCCCTAGCCGACCGGCTGTCACTGGTTCACTCACTGGACCCAGCGGCAGCAGCAGACGGCGCAATGACCTCGGTGTTGGCAACCCAACAGAAGGTTCGCAACATTCCCTAAGTCGGACAGGGGACGCCAAGCACTCGACTGGGCGTCCCGCTGTGCCACTACTCTGCGGGAGTCAACTCGTTAATGGCGCGAGCAACGTCTGCGCCCTCCTCGCCAGTCCAACCAATGGGGTCGGCTCCGCCGGTGCTACGCCACCACGACAGCAAGTCACCGTCTAGGGAGACGACGACCACGCGAGGGCCATCTCCGGTCAGCAAGCGCGTTGCCGCAACACGGCCTTCAGGCGTCAGGTTGGTCAACACAGCGACCTCTACGGCACCGACCATCAAGCGCCAGAAACCACCGTACGGAGCGTCCAGCGGGGCCAATACGGCGTCTTCACGACGCTCGCGCTTACTAGCGCCAACTTGTACACGTTCCACAGAGAGATTCGACGCGGCAAGACCGGTAGCAATGCCGACAACCGTGTCGATACCTGGTCCACCGAAGCGAGACGTGTCCGACAGCAGACCCGTATCCACACCCACAGCCGACAAGCGCACGGCCCAGGATGTTCCTTCGGGAATGCGAACATGTTCGGGTGCGACGCGGTCAACGGAGTTCAAGAATGCCAAGCGGGCCGACCCGGCTTCACCGTCAGACCGCTCATCCAACACGGGACGCGCGGCGCGGAACGCTTGGTAGGCACGCGCAAACGTGCCAACCGCTTCATCCAGTGCGCTAGCATCTGGCACGCCGGTCGCGAGTAACACCTTCAGAGCCTCTGCCGGGGACGGCGGAGCGGTGGAGACGGCAAGCGTTCCGAAAGATGCAACCAGCGCATCTGCGGATGGGTCGGTGACAATCTGGATACCGAGCTTCTCGGCAGCTTCACGCAGCGCATCGTTTCCGCCACCCGGTGCGTACAGTGCAACCCGCGAACACAGCTCTGGTAGCCGGTTGGCGATACGCTCAGCGAGGTCGTTCTCCCACGGCGTGTCGCTCTCGGGCGCACGCGCGTACAACAGCTCCGTACCGTCTTTGTCTGCGCGGAAGGTCCACACCC
>JBLHSN010000107.1:0-16420 GCA_047626195.1 Myxococcota bacterium | reverse complement strand
GGCCAGATCGGGCCACACTTCCCCACCGAGCTTGCTCAGCATCCGGGTCCACTTCAGCAGCTGGGCCGTTAGGCCTGGGCATCGACGGGGGTGGAAGCTCAGCATCTTCGGGCTCATCGAGCTCTGCCGCCATCGCAGCCAACTCTTCCCGGGTGAGAGCCGCTGTGCGCCCAGAGATAATGGGTTTGCCCTTGCGCTCGGCCATCTTGACCCGCTGCACAATTTCCATCAGCGACGGCCCTTCAATGTCAGGCGAGCCAAGCAAATCGTGCATGGCGTACACGTACTCGGCGGGGTCACGATAGCGGGCGTCATCGTCGTACTTCAGAGCTGGAGCTAGCGCGTCCCGAATGGTCGCGGGCAGCAGCTCACGCCAACGGTACAGTCGGTAGGTGCCCTCAGCGCGCGCAGCTTGTTGCCGAACATCTGCGAGGAGCCCGTCATAGACCGGCTTTCCGACCATAAGCTCAACACAAATCAGCGTAAGCGCGAACAAGTCAGAGGTGATGTCTTCTTCGCGGCCTTCAATGCGCTCCGGTGGCGCGTAGCGGAAGCTGTCCTCCTTAATGGGGGACGCCTCATGCGCCAGATGCTCCAGCAGCTCGACTTGCGGCAAGCCGTAGCCGAGCACACGAACCTGACCGTCTCCGCGCAGCGCTAGGCGCCACGGGCTCAAGCTTCGATGCGACCAAACCCCATGCGGACTGCCTTTTTCAGAGGCTTCAATGAGAATCTGGGATGTGACATACGCCAGCTCAAGGCCAGCGCGGTGCCCACAGTTCTCATCGAGATCTGCGAACGCACGCACAACCTCTGCAATCGACCAAACCGTGCCAGATTTGTACACAAAAGTACCAGACTCTCGGTCGTAGTCGGCAAGCGGAGCAATGCCGCTAACCCCTGGCGACTCCATGAACGGCAGGGACCCTTGGAGCTCTGTGGTCAGACAAGGTGCCGTGTTGAACGGTGCCTTGTACACCAGAGCCGTGTGCTTTAGACCCTTTACAGATTCAAGCTGCACCCAGTCACCGGCGGGTGCGGGTTGCCGTCGTCCAGTCTCGGTCATGCCTTTTAGAGTCACGCTCACGCCGCTCCTGCCGATTGCCGGGTGCTATACCGTACCAGAGGTGGACGCTGGCGCGCCGGAACAACAATGATGACGACGGCGTAGCGAAACGCAGCAAGCGGGATGCAGCAGACCGCAAGCGTGAGCAGGAACAGGAGCTTGAGAAGGAGGGTGCGGAAAAAGAGGCACCCAAACCCGAACATGCTCGGCTTCAAGACCAGTTCGGAAACGCCATGCTTGCCTCCATGCTCGACCAGGGCGGGACTTCTGGGGGCATGGACATCGAGGTCGAATACCAACACGGTCCAAAGGGTACCGAAGAAAAGGGTCCAGAGTTCGGCGGTGATGACGACATAGCCGACGTTCAAGGTCCAATTTTGGCCGAGGATCTCGCCTCTTCTCTCAATCCCAAGATGAAGAAGGGCGACAACAAGCTCGGGTTCACAGACCCGATGCCAGATGACGTCCTCCCGCCCGAAGATGCCGTCTACATCGAGGCTGTCGCAGCAATGCCCGCCCCACCGTTGCCGCCGAGTCGCACCTGGGACCCCCTGGTCCAGCCGTCAACGGACGCGGTGAGACTCGGTCTGCATGATTGGGCCGTAGCATGCAGTCGCTGGGCTCCCGCGTCGGCGCATTGGCAACTCCTGATGGCCGGAATTCGCCACGGAATGCCTGTCCTACAAGATGCCCACGGACGCGTGGGTGTGGCGCGTTCACGCACCGCAGCAATCGCGACCTGCGGCCTGGTGGCGGGACCATCCCTCACCGAGCGCGGGTCAGCAGCCAACGCTGCAGCCATAGACTTCTGCACAGAGCTCGCTGCACGTTCGCATCGTGTGCGCACAGTCGCTGCAACGTCAGCGCGGGACGATACCGGTAAGCTGCCCAATGCCCGTGACGTCTTTCGCGTTCATGCCCCATCTGCCTCCGGTGACGTTCTCCCCCGCGACCCCAGCCCAGGTGCGGCCCAAGCCTGGACCACGGTGCTTCAAGCTCTTGCCGGCTTCACCGATCCCATGAAGCTGCTGCCCACGCTTACCGTCGCCCAGCCAGATCCCGACGACGACCCCGATAATGATCCGTTGGGTCTAGACGCATTTCTATTCGCGGAGACCGGTGGGACCTATGACCCCGAGGCCGGCGCACACACCGCCATCATGGAAGCCGCGGCGTACTTGGCCACCGCTGCTGCGCAGACTCGCGTCCGCCTCGCAGGTGTAGCCATTGCAGTCGCCGAGTCATCGCTCGACTGGAGTCGTGGAGCCCCCACCACACTGTTGGACAGTCGTCTCCGTCAGGTAGACGACGAGGTTGTTGAAATCCTACAGACATTGGTGGAGGTGGCCCAATCGACCCAACAACGGAGCGTCGACCTGACCGGACTAGGCCATGGACTTAAGCGCTCTGCACGGGCCATCAAGCGGGCTCGGTCACGCGCCATCAAGGACTTTGTGCGAATCATTGGGGGTGTTGTTCCACGCGATACGCTCTTGCTTCCAAAGAATCCAGACCTCCCCGACGACGTGAAAGAGGCGCTGTCTATCGGCGAACCGCGCTCCGCACGTCGCTGGGCGAAAGAGCTGCCGGACCCCGCAGACCGACGCTTGTGCGGGGTGTTGGTGGAGCTGTGCGACGTCGTGGAACCGCCATGGGTGGCGGAAGCACTCGAGCATCTCGTGGCGGAGTGGGCCGAGCGTGACGTGCACTTTTCTAGAGCCCTCTCGGTCATTCTCGGCGCGGTCAATCTAACCCTGGGCCGGACAGGGGAAGCCTTGGCAATCGCCCGTGAGCAGCGGCGCGATGGCCTTCGATGGCGAAATGGCGCCCTCTACGCAGAAGGCGCGCTCCTTGGGATGGAAGCGCACCTGATGACCGGGGATGTCATTCGCGCGGATGCGCTGCGACGCGATGCTGGAGCCTATTTATGGCAGATGGGCGCAAGGGGGTCCTTGTCCCTCCTCGCCCGTTGGACTCCACCAGACCTCGACGACTAGGGCGGCGCGTTAACGTCCTTGTTCGGAGGACCACATGCCACATATTTCATCGCATTTCGACAGCGGCAACATTGTCGTCAATGGCGTCTCAGCAGGCACCGCCCGCTTGAGCATTCGCCCCGACAACGCGTCAGAACACATGCAGTGGTTTCACTTTCGCGTCAGCGCTGCGCGCGGCGCAAAGATGACGTACACCCTTGATAATGCCAGAAAAGCCTCGTACCCGGACGCCTGGGACAACTACCGCGTTCGCGTCAGCCATGACCGCGAGCACTGGACCTGCATCGACACTACTTTCGACGGTACCCAGTTGTCGTGGCAACACACAGCCGACCATGACATCATCTGGTTTGCCTACTTTGCTCCCTACTCCGAGGAACGGCACCTCGATGGCCTGGCCCTTGCCCAACAACACCCGGGCGTCCGTATTGACTGCCTCACCCAGACTCTTGACGGCGCAGACCTCGACCGAATCGTCGTCGGCAATCCGGACGGGCCAAAAGTATGGGCAATTGCACGCCAGCATCCCGGCGAGAGCATGGCCGAGTGGTGCGCAGAGGGTCTTGTGGACCGGTTGTTGGACGACGCAGACCCTGTCGCACGGTGGCTGCTGGCCAACACACAGTGGCACATCGTCCCCAACTGCAATCCCGACGGCTCACGGCGCGGCAACTTGCGTACCAACGCAGCCGGCGCCAATCTCAACCGCGAGTGGCTGAACCCGACCGCCGAGCGCTGCCCGGAAGTGAAGGCGATCTTGGCGGCTATGGACGAGAGCGGCGTGGACATGTGCGTGGACATCCATGGCGACGAAGCCATTCCCTATACGTTCGTCGCCGGTGCCGAAGGCGTCCCGCGTTGGAACGACGCCATGCAGGCGCAACTTGCAGTCTTCCAGAAGGCCTTGGTTCACGCCTCCCCCGACTTTCAGACCACGCATGGCTACCCCAAGGACTCTCCCGGCGACGCGAACCTAAGCATGGCCACCAACCAGGTCGCCCAGCGATTCGGCGCCTTCTCGGTGACTCTGGAGATGCCCTTTAAAGATCACGACGACCTAGTGGACACAGAAGTCGCCTTCTCACCCGAGCGCGCCAAGCGTCTCGGCGGCGCGTTGCTAGACGCCATTCGCGCACTGGTCACTTCATAATGGATGCCATCTCGGTTCCAAACGGTCCGACGATACCGTCGTCGGACCTTCGCGCCGAGACGTTTCGATCTGGTGGTCCCGGAGGACAGCACGCCAATACCAGCGACACCGCAGTGCGCCTACGCTTCGATCTTGCAGGCTGCACTGTCCTTGCGCCGGGCGTCAAGCGTCGTATCCGTTCCGATATGCCGTCGAACATCACCGACGACGGCGAGTTGCTCTTGGTGTGCAGTCAAAACCGATCGCAAAAGCAGAACTTCGATGACGTCCGTCAACGACTCGCTCAGGTCATCTCTCGAAACCTACGGCCCCCAAAGAAACGTCGCGCAACGCGTCCAACACTCGGCTCGCAGCGCCGACGCGTCGAAGGTAAAAAGCAGCGCGGAAACACCAAGAAGTTGCGCAAGAAGGTGTCTCGCCGAGACGACTGACAACCTCAGCCCGGGATGAATCCGCAGACTGCACAGCCAGTGCCAGTGTGGACCGACTGGCGGGCATTCAGACAGCCGACATGGAAGATTCGACCGCACGCGTATTGGCAGGAGGTCCGTACGTCTGGCTGGACTTCCAATCCACAGATTCCGCACTGATACACGGCCACTTGCTCTTGCATCACCACTTCCGCGTGGGTGACCTTCGGCAACGGCTCCACCGCGCCGTACCAAGCGAGCCATGCCGTCGTGACACCAATCAACAGTCCTACGCCAGACGGCAACACGATGAGCGCGATGGTGAGCGGATCAATCTCAATGGTCAACAGCGTTGGAACCAGTGCGAGCAGCCACAATGGAAAGCAGATGCCGGCTCCGAGCAGCGGCACCTTGATGTCGCTCCCCTCTCCACCCAACAAATGCCGAGCCAGCGAGGTCCCGAGCAACGCCAACGCAATGGGAGGCATCAAGCTCATCAGAATACTGTGACTGGCGAGCAAGCCAAGCGCCCAAGCCACACTGATCGACCCAACAAGTGCCAAGCCCGAGAGGGTTGGACCCCAACCAGCCGCCGCATACCCCTTGTTCTTCGGGTACTCCGGCGGCCGTTCTTGAACGCCAGAGCCGGGTGGCGGCTGCGGCAGTAAGTGGACCAGCTCGTGCTGAATCACACCAAGCTCATCCAGCCGCTCGTGGTCCTGCAGTACCCGGCCGCGGGCTCGTAACCAAAACTTCCGCCGCGTACCGTCGTCCCAATACGCCCCTAGACCCGCATCCAGAGCAATGCGCTGAGTGAGGTCACTAGCGGGCAAATAGGTCGGAACAACCAGGTCAAGAGCGAATGGCTCCATCTCGATCACCTGCACCCGCACCTGAACGGTACGGGCGTCTTGCGGTGCAGCAGGTTGGTTCATACTCTGGTCCTAGACTAGAAACCGGCGGCTAGCGCGTGGCTTCAACAGTTGCTTCCAGTTCGTCGCTGATGCGTTGGAGCGGTTGGAGCAAGCGCTCAAACTGCTGGAACCAACGCAGCCAAGTCTCATCACTCTGATCGGACGCAGGAATCTCAGCGTTGACCCTGCGAATAAACTCAGTGAACTGCTGAATGCGGTCGGTGGTCCGTGGAAGCACGTTGAAGAAGTCATGACCGTAGGTGATCAAGCTTCCTGCGGTTCGGTACAACACGCGGTCCGTGGTGCCCTCTTCGATGAGCACGAACTCGGAGCTGATAAGCGCGGAGTAGAACCCAAACGAGCCGATGCTCATCTCTTTCAGCATAGCCGTACGGAACAAGCTGGTGAGGACCTTCTTGTTCAGCCGGATATAATCGTTGACGCGCGGCTTGAGATACGACTCCGCAGCTCGTGAACGACGACCCGCACGAGGGACCGGCAGCTGAACCTGAACCATGCGTCCCAGACGTACGTTGATTCGGCACAGTGCCGAAGCATCCGAGTGATCCTCGTCCGCCGGGTGCAGACGGGGAGCAGAACCTTCGACCACCCGGGCCTCACGGACCTCGCTCGTGTCGTAGACCGGTCGTGTGCTGTCAGAGTCGGCTTGCTCGACGTGGAACAGCCACAGCATGTACTCGCCGTCCGTCTTGGGGACCTCCAGCGGAACAGCGACATCGTGCATCAACTGCACGCCCTGACCTTCCTTAGTGATGGCGTAGCCAGCCTTGATGATGGCGACATATTGCTTCTTTTTCTGCTCAAGCTCTACCTGCAAACCTTGGACAATGCCGTAGCCATGCAGGAAAAGCGCGTGCCGCTGAAGCGAACGTCGATGATAAATCTGCTCATCGCGTAAGTCAGAGGCGGTGAGACAGAGGCCCTCAAAGGGCTGAAGTCGGTTGAGTTGGTGCTCGAAGGCCATGTCCCAGGAACTCCCTGTTACCGGTGTGCGTCAAATTCGATGGTAAACGATACATGTGTGGGCCGTTCCTGGCTCACAACCTGGACGATACGACGCAGCACGGCTGCTGCTCGCTCGCCGAAACGGTTGCGGAAGCGCTCTCGCGGCTCCAACACAAGCGTAAAGAAAGAGGTATCTGCGCGGGATGTCGGCTCCAAAAGGAAGCATCCTGGCGGCTCAGAACGACGGTAACGCTCTACGACGTCGCGACCGCCAATCACAAAGTTCTTACCCAGAACCACGGGATGAGCCTTCGCCCGCTCTCGCACCCGAACGGGCGCGGAAGTCAGCACACGGACCATCTCTTCGATGCCCGCACGGGTGCCACGCGTTCGGTAAAGGCGAATGGCCCTACGAACCAGCTCTCGCTGCTGATGAATAGGCAGCGACTCGTCCAGCTCAAACCCGACCCAAGATGCCAACCACGGCAAGAACTTAGGCTCACACAACAATGGGTTGGTGAGGTCAGCCAAGTTGTCGATCTGGTTGGTGATGCGAGTCATCATGTGCTGGAACAAGAACAAGAAGCGACGCATCGGGTCTTCGTCGACCTCCACATCCACCGCTTGCTCGTCCGGTAAACCGCTTCCCCAGCGAATCAGAGCGGTATCGCGCGCGCGAATCACTTCGCGGCTCGACACAGGACCTTCGCCCTGGAAGATTGCCGGCAAGTAGCGAAGGTACCCGCGTACAGGGACGTGCAGAACAATCTCGTCGCCCCGACGAAGTGAGCGACCCTTGCTACCAGAGCCGCTGACCACTGGAACGGTACGAACCAAGTGGTCGGGTACAAAGAAGCTCGCCGGCTCGTTATTCGCGAGAATGCGACGGCCTACAATCCAGGTCTGCTGACCCGAGTTCTCGTGGCGAATCTCGACCGTACGAACGGTACCGAGCTGCTCACCACGACGAGACTCGACAAGTTTGAAGCGAATCCGATTGGCCATGTTCCGCTGCAGGTACTCGCGCGCTTCACGAATCGGAAACTGAATACACACCACCTGCTCTAGGTAGCGAAAGTCCGATGCAGTCTCGGTCGCGACGAGGCTGGTCTGGCCTCTGCGTGTCGGGAGTCGACGTCGACGCATTAGTTTCCGACCTCTTCAATGGCTACGCGTGCACGGCGCAAGATGAACAAGTCTGCTTTTTCAAGCAGCATCGTCGCAAGACCCGCGCCCTCTTCCCACCCAGGAGGGGGCGACTGACGGCTCGAGTCCACTTGGTACATCTGAACTTCTACCACATGCCGAACCTCGGGAATTACCGAGACCAGACGGCCAAAGTCCTGTGCGTACAGCGTGCCGCCAAACGGCCACCCGGACTTGTCCAAACCACCTTGGTAGGGGTCGAGGAACATCTGAACCCACTGACGAGCACGCTCGCGGACCGCAAGGATATTGCTGTTCGGACGCAAGCGAAGGGTGATGGACACGTCTACTTCTTGAAAGGTGGCCAAGCGCACGTCGGGTTGGACGTTCACCAGGCAACGACGTGCCAAGTAGCGTTGGACGTGATCTTTGAGACCCGCGGCTAGGAACGTATCGGGAATGCGCTCCCCTTCACGCCGCTGCGGAAGCACAATGACACCCACCGTTCCGTCGTCGCTCATGTTCCCGTCGCAGGCCGCGCGAGCCACCTCAGCCGACGCTTCCTTGGCAATGATTTCGAAGTCCAAGCGGGTGACAGCTCGGTCACGGCTCGTGAGGACCGAGGGCGCTCGGCGGATGATCTCGTCAATGGTCTCTGCATTGCGTCCACCAGAACCGGGCAGCAAGTTCTGCACGGCCACAAGGTCGGCGTAGCCCTCGCTGATAACGACGTCTCCAGGTGGGACATTGCCGACTTCGCCAGGAACAGTGTGGTAGACCTCAACGACAACATTGTAGCTACCAACAGGCACCATGCGGCCCCGAATACCATTGCCGAACGTCAGTAATCCATCGACGGGGTCGACGATGAAGACACGGTCGTCTTTCGTAGCGGTGAGCAACGTATTGCCCGGTGCGCGGCGCCACTCACGGCGGTTCTCACCCTCGTCCACATAGACACGGATGTCTTCGAAACGGTCGGGATGCACGTATTGGGCTCGGTCCGACTCGGCGTTGTGAAGGAAGATCGGGAAACGACGCAGCTGAATCGACTGATGCGGCGTTCCGAGTCCGGAGAATTTCTCCATGCGGAAGGCATGGAGGTTGACCGCTTCAACCGTGTTCAGCATCAGGTGCGAAACGGGCGGCAGTGCGGGTGCGGGGCTCTCAGTCGGACGACGGTACAGCACCCGCATCCAGTTGCCTTCTGGCGGCGCTGGCTCGGGGTCTGGGTACGGAAACGACAGCGTTCCAGACTTGTTCATCTGGTAGATCTCGGCACCCTCATCACTACGAACGACACGGCCCCAGGTCTTGCGGCCGCGCTTGTCAACTTGCAGCATCTCCCAGCTGACAATCATGTCTTCCGGCAGATAGGTCTCACCGCGAGTCTTGAACAAGATGGCGTGGCGATTGGCCACAGGAAGTGGCTTGTCCAACTCAAAGTAGATGGCATGATGGCCGGTGACCGGCCCGTCAACATCCGCATCCGCATCGCTGATGTCGATGAACGTGTCGAAGGGATGTTCTTCTGCCAAGCGACCGGCGGAGCGTGTCACCACGCGGCTCAATCGACGGTTCTCGGGCCTAACTTCGGCCATACCGACCTTCAGCCCTGGCATGGGCTCTTCGTAGGTGTCTCGGCCCAACACGCCATCTACACCAAGCTTCAACGACAACACTCGCATGACGATGGGCATTGGCGGGCTCTTCTTGTCAGCCTGACGGGTCAAGCGAGACTTGGTGAGCTCCAAGCGCAGCCAGGTCGTCTGGTGGGTAGCCAGAATGGCGCGATGCAGACCCTTGAGCTGCTTGCGCGGGTCAACCAAGATGCGAACCTTTCGCGGTCCCGCTTCGAGAGCGCCCTCGGGATCGATGTCTGCAAATGTGAACTCGGAATACAGGTCCTCGTCATGATGGACAACACGCCACGTGTCGGCCGCCCGGTAGGTCATCTGCAGCGAGTAGTCTTCGGTAGGCTCTTCAATGCTCTCGCCATCGAGCTGGAAGTCGACTTCCAACTCAATGAGCACGGGCTGCTCGGCACGATTCTCGAACAGGTCGGCACCCATGAAGAACTTCATGCCCAAGAGTGGCGGCAACGTCGGGCCGGGCTGGAAGGGCAAGACCGGCAGACTCGTCGGGTCAATAGGCGCAGCTCCACCTGCGTCAGGCCCGGACGCCAGATGAAGAACGACGGGGCGTAACCACGTCATCTCAAGGTCGAGGTCCGGAATGAAGCCGCGGGTGAAGACCACTTCTGCACGTTCCGCTCGCAGGTTGAACCCGTCGCTCGACATGTCAGAAAGGGGCCCAGTCAGAATGATGGACGTGTCTTGATACCGGACGCGCTCTGCTGGAATCTCTTCCCACTTATCACCCCGGCGATACGTCCAGCGGTACAGCGGCATGTAGTTGCCACGCCCAGCAGGAACGGAGCGGTCAACCATGGTGAACGTGACGGTCCAACCCCCACGGATAGGCGGCATGTCCTGAACGAAGAACTCAAGGTTGCGACCCGTTGCGCGCACTTCCCAGTTGTTCAGCGGACGGTCTTCCCCGCCGCGGTCATCGCGCCAGGTGATTTCCAGGTCTTCGACCATGCGATGTGACAGCCACCGCTCATAGTCTACGGTTCCACGAATCCAGTAGTGGTCGCCCTGGAGCGCCTCTGGGACCGGTAGAACGTTGTCTCCGTGACCGAACTCTTCGGCCTGCGTGATGCCAGGCATCGAGGCCAGAAGACCAATCTCGGGCAAGCCCAGAACTTCGTCTTCTTGCTTATCGACGTCAATCGGCAACCATGGCTGCTTTTCGTCGCCAGTGTAATACTCCCACTTAAACATGGCGCCGACTGGAAGATTCGCTTCGCCCTTGGAACGGATGACCATGCGCCCGATAGGAATCTCGCCGTCTGGCTCGAGATCCATGCTACGGAAGTCATCGTGCCCGATATACAGAAAGTGATGCGGCGTAAACGACCTAGGGCCGTGGTCGATGTCATCCATCTGGAACAAGCTGACGCCACGCCCGTTGCCAAACAGCAGCGCCTTGGAGCAGGTCGGGTGGGCTTCGAACGGAATCTCACGAACCAGCGGTCGCGTTCCAGCCTGAACGGACACAATCCGGGTGATGTCCGCGTCATGCACAGTGAGCGGGTCCGTGGTCAGGTAGTGCAGCGCATCTACCCCCTCGCCGGCCTTCGTGGACGACCGAGCGTACGCCGGAAGCTCGGCTTTGTCTGTGTTTGCAGCCCGCAGGTCAAACGTCAGTGGGACCACCGACGGCTGCGCCTGACGACGCTCCTCCCCAATGAAGTTCAGGAAGTGAATGTACGTCTTGTCCGGCACGCGATTGAGCCGGTAGATCGTCATTTCAGTCATCCACGCAAACAGTTGAACCAAGGTCATGCCGGGGTCGGCATCTCCCAAGTTGGTCCATTCCGGCGTGTACTGCGGAATCAGGGTGCGGGCTTCGTCGACGATGTCCTTGTAGCGACGGTCGTCTAGATTCGGGGGCTTAATCGGCATGCGTAGTTCCCTACCCGCCAGCAGTCAGAAGCGTGGTGAGCTCCTGCGCAGACTGAGTCGAACGAATGGTGTAAAGAATCTGGACGCGAATCTGACCAGCAGAGTCGGGAAATGCTTCCACGTCGCTGACTTCGATTCTCGGCTCCCAGCGCGCCAGGGCAGATTTAATGTGTGCTGCAATCATGTGCGCTGTCGATGGCGTGTTCGGAGCAAACATCATCTCGTAAGCCCTGCAGCCGAACTCGGGCATCATCTGACGCTCGCCAGGTTTGGTGCCCAAGATGATAGTCATACAGTCGCGAATGTTGGCTTCATGCTCGCTCATGGTGACACCACCACGGCCAGACTCAAAACCGAATGGAAAGGCCCATCCGCGACCTAGGAAGTCTTTACGCACCTTCGGACCCCCATCCCCGCAGACATGCACGGGACATCACGCCACCGGGCGTGTGCCGGGGCGGCGTGAACCTTACCTCATAGGCCACTCACGATTCCAGCCGCAGCCAGGATTGTCCCACGACTAGAACATTCGCATGACAATAGTACGGTTAAACGCCAATAATAAGATGGCACTTACAAGAGGCCAGAAACAGAAAACCCCAGCGTCTGCCAGTGCAGAAGCGCTGGGGATCGTCGCTACTGGTCGACGGTGTGCGTATTGCCCGAGAAGATGATCTGGGAGTTGTGCAATCCCTTCGGCTCAAGGGTGTGACGCACCGAGATGACGTAGCCTTCGGCAGCCATGCCCTTGTGCTGCCCCGTGAACTTGACGGTACATCCGGCGCGAACCTCGCCCGTACCGTTCACCGTCGCGCGTCCCTTCATGAAGCCCCGCGCCAGACGGTTCAGCTCACCAATCGCCATCAGCTTGGCTGCATCTTGACTCGCAACCTGGACGTCAGTGATGAAGCTCTTGCCGGACCAGATGGGCCCCGCCTTGTCCACGGCGCCATCACCACTGCCCATCTTCTCGATGTCAGCTTTGGTTGCAGTCCCCTCGACTTTCGCTTTCGTGACCGGGTCCCAACCAATGACGGTCAGCTCAGTCGGAATTTGCTGGTCCGTGAACTCGAAGTCGATGTTCGATAGCTTGGTCGCGGGAACCTCAATCGTGTCACCCTGAAACGATGGCTTGATGAAGTTGATCTTGCCGGCATCCGCATTGACTTGGTAGCCATTGCGCGACGCAATTCGTTTCACAAACTCGAGGTCCGACTCGTTGCGTTGCACAACGTGTGGGCTCTTGCCGCTGGTCGAGTCCACAGTACCCACCTCCAGTCCCGCTTCACCAATGACCTGCTCGAAGATTTCGGAGTCCGTCATCTCCTCAAAGGTCCGCGTATTGCGCGAAGAAGCCAGCTTGGTCGTTGGGTCCAGCGCCGTCACCGTGATGACGGCCACGCCGCCCTTCCAAGAGTGGCGTTTACCGGTAACCAACCCCTTGAAGGCCGCCCTATCACCACCGCCAAAGTGGCACTCGACGTCGTCGCCAATCGCAATGTCCCCCCAAGGGGACTTCTCACCGGCGTTGGTGTTCAAGGTGATCTGGGCCATTCCCATCATGTCTACATGATCCTCGACGACGAGGTTCACGAGACCGTTGGGCTCAGCTTGGGTGATCTCAATCCCCTTCAAGACAACCTTGAAGTCTGGAGTGAGTTTTTGATGTGTCAGCTCCGCCATGGTGCTCTCCCGAACTCGGTCAAAGGCGAATGAAGGGAGCGCCTAGCTCTCCCGTCGGGTTGCTTAACTGTCGTCATCGCCGCGATTGCGGTCGGCACGACTCACGGTCTCGGCTGCCTTCTTGGAGTCAGTATTGGCCGCAGCTGCAGGTGGTGCATCGCTTGGAGCAGATGCCATCTCGCTATTGGTCGACTCGGAAGGCGACGCCTCATTGGACTCGGCCGGTGCCGGTTCGCTGGGACGTTCCATTGCGGTTGAGGACGATCCCGAGTCAGCACCAGCGGCTTCCCCTTGTTCGTCTTCATCCGGTGCCGAGTAGAGCGAGAACACGTCAGAGGAGCCGGACTCGCCGTGCTCAAACTCGGTCTCGTCCGGGCGGTCGCCATCGTAGTCCGCAACTGCTGGCCCTGCCTCTACGCCTTGCGCTCCATCACCCTGCGCACCCGAAGCACCCGGGTCGTTGTCGACACCCTGTGCACCGTCACCTTCGGCCTTGATCGGCGCGAAGGTATCGGCAGATGCGCCAGCTGCATCGAAGGTCGTCGCGTCTGGCGCGGTACCTTCGTACTCCGACATGGCCCAGTCGCCGCTGACTTGGTCACCGACACCCACTTCCAGAGCGGTCTCCGCACCAAGGTCTTCAAGCTCTTGCTCGGCGAAGGGGTCCCACTCGCCATCGTAGATGGCGAAGATGTCTGCCAAGTCCGAGTCGGGGTTAAGCTGCGGATCGTAGTCACCCCAGTACCAGTTGTCCTCGGCCGGCAAGTGCTGGAAGATCTCTGCACACTGCTGGTTCGGCGGAATGACCAACGTGTCACCCGGAGTGAGGTTCATGGGATCATCGATGTTATTCGCCGCCGCAATCCACCAGAACTCAATGGAAAGGAACAGAGCGATACCGCTGAGAGTGTCGCCCTCCTGAACGCAATAGGTCGATACACCAGTAAAACCGCTAGCGGTCTGGGTGGCGTTCGTGCCCACACCAGGCGTGCCTTGATCGGCAGGTGCCTGACCTTGGCCAGACCCAGCGCTAATCTTGGCAGACTCTGTGCGACTGTTTGACCGTCCTCCGAAAGCGGAGACCGGTGCCGAGAGTGTCACACCAGGAGCGGCGCCAGTGCCGACTTGGTCTTCATTGCGCTCTTTAAGCTTGAGCAAGACCTTGGCGCGGAGGGGATTACCGTTGCTTGCAAACATGATGAAAGACGTAGAGACGCTCTCGATCACGGCCGGAAAGACAAACGAACCCCACTTGAAAGTGCACCGAGGGGGACGCGTCGCGTCGTGACAATTATCGGTGTCGCTCACGGTGACCGATACAAAGCCGGCCAGCTTGCTCGTCCAACGAGTACGAACATCCTCACCGGTATCAGTCGTGTCGAAAATGAGCTCCATCGACAAGGACGACGCCTTGCCGCGCTCAAACTCCACCAGAGGCTTGTCGATCTGGAATTCCGTAGACTCTTTCCAAGTCGCGGCCTCATCCAGTTTCATTTCCTTGGGATTGAACTGCACGTGGAACGTGGCACCTCCGTCATCATTGATGAACAGAGCCTTCTCGCTACCAACAGCACCTAGATTACTACCACCAGATTGAGCCATTAGATCCTCCTTGACCGCGTTGCGTCGAGAGTTCCATCTCTCGCAACACTGCCTCATAAACTTCGCGCTGGAGCGCCTTCAAATTAGGTGCCTCAACAGCTTCTCCAGAAGCTGCTTCGCCGCCGCCGCCATCAACCTTCTCACCTTCTTGCGCCATGCGAACATGCTGCTGAGCATCGGCCAAACGCCGCTCATTCTCTGCAAGGTGAACCAACTGCATGAGCTTGTTGGCCAAGCGCATGGACTGTCCCGCACCGGCTTGACTCCGGCGCGCAGGACGCGACCGTTGGCCATTCCAAGTGTTTTGGGTCGAAAACGACTCTTCGGAGTCGGATGAGGGCGCCCGGTTGTGAACCGAGAGTGGCGCCAGCTCATCGATAGGCATGACATTGGCGGACAAGACCTGAGCCTCATCCGTAGCGCGGACAATCCGCTTGACGAGCTCTACAGCAGGCCCGGGAAGCTCCTTGGAGATTCCGCGCAAGCCGTCTGCACGCTCCATTATGACGCGAACGACATCTTCTGCACTCGTGGCACGCGCCAGAGCATGCAGCACAGTTCCCGCAGCGGGGCGTCCCAGAGGAGTGCCATCCGCAGCGCGTGGACCTGATTCCGCCTCTGCAGCACCACGGAAGATTCCGCTACCGGTCTCTGCGCGCTGTGACCAGGCACGACCATCATCTTGGACAGCGCCGCTTTGGGCCGCCGTTGCAAGAGTTCCCACCGGTGCGGTCGACCGAGCAATGCGACCAAGTGTTTGCGACAGACCGGGCCGACGGCCGGCGCTTGTCGAAACCGCACGCTGTGGCCGGCCAACCCGTGCGGACGATGGCGAACGAACGGATGTTGCGGCTTCGGTTGCCGCTGCGGCGCGCCGTTGAGCGGGGAGGCGCGAAGGCGCAACGCCATACGTATTCGACGACGTGGCACGGCTTTCCGCATGAGCGACAGACGATGAAGCCGCGTACCGTTGCGACGAATTGGACCCTGTGAACTCATCAGCCGACTCCGCCCCACCCACGAGTGCAGACTGGGCGAGTACGCCAGGCTCACGGACGACCGACCGACTCCGACGGGCAGATGACGCCGAGGGTACCGCGGTTGAGCGACCCGTCTTCGACACACCGCGAGCCACGACGGTACGCGCTGCGGCGCGTTTCCCGACCCGGCGTGAAACCGGCGAACGGCTCAGGGTAGGGGCATGTGCATTCAACTGCTCCGGCTGATGCTGAGCAACTCGCTGAGCAACAGGGGTGGCTACCCGTGGACGCTCAGCACGCTCTAGTGCCCGCACGACACCGGAGACTTGCTTCAACACGCTATCGAGGTCGGCTCGGCTCAGCCGGCCCGACGCTTCGATTCGAATGGAAGGTGAGCCGGACCCTGCTGGCGCCGAGGTACGGGTGCGAGCACGCTCAACAGGGGTCGATGGCGCGGAGACTTGCGGTACCAGCAGGCTGAAATCGCGCGACGCACTTGCATAACCTACGGGACGCATCGAGCGACGACGACGAACTGCGAGAGGAGTCTGGGGCCTACGAGAGACCGAGGAGGAGAAGGAGTCTTCCTCACCCGCCAGTGCCTGCTCAACACGAGCAGCGGCGTAGACAACCGAACCGGTGCCGACCGCAGCCTTTCGTACGAGGCGGCCTTCCACATCTTGGACCCGAACGGGCGCGGGACGACGCTTCGACGACGAAGCTCCGGGCGAACGAACAGCGGTCTCCTGACCACCAGCCGACGTTACATCCGTGGGCGCCAACAGCGTTCCGTCAGCAGACCGCATGCGGATGCGCCGAGTGGACCTATCCGTGGATGCACGACCGACGGTCTCCTCACCCGACTCCGGCGTTCCGGCCGCAGATCCTAGCAGTGTGCCATCGGCAGTCCCAATCCGGGTGCGGCGGGTTGGCGTATCTGCGAGTGAACGAACGGGGCGTTGAGCCCGGCCTACGG
>JBLHSN010000106.1:0-16501 GCA_047626195.1 Myxococcota bacterium | reverse complement strand
TCTGCACACCTCCTAGTGCACTGCCCGAGATGCACTTCTTGCAGCCTGGGAGCGCCATGCCCATACCAACGGCCGACAGCGAGAGGAGGAAGTCGCGGCGAGCGGTACTGTGCGACATGTGTCATCCGGGGTGCAGGGCGTTGATGGCTCAACCCGCGGGTGAGACCATCCGTCAACACAAACTACCCCGAATTGAAACGCGCTTTTCAATTGGATATACATGAGGCAGGTTTTTCGCGAATGTCGCCGCCGACACGCCGTCATTGATGTACTCGCTTCCACCTGTTGACGGACTCTGGAGCCCTCCATGCAACGCTGGCTACCTGTCGTCCTGTTCTTGCATCCTGTACGCCTAAAACCGCCGCACCCACCGCTGGCGCCGCACCCACTCCAGTAGCCGCTGACGCCGCGAAACCTGCCGAGGTAGCTTCGGCCGCCGCCGGTCCCGTGCTCCACCTCCCATCGCCCGCACACGACACGGGGACCGTTGTACAGATGCATACCTGGCTGCAATCTTTACAAATGGCTCGTACCCACCTGACGCGCGGTGACCTCGATGTTGCCAGAGAAGCAGCGGCGTCCATGGCTGCTTCGCCGTCACCCGCTGGCTGGCGCCCCTTCGCGGCAGCCTTGATCAGCCAAGTCACCGCTGTAGCAGACGCCGAAAATGTTGTCGCCGCCTGCCATTTGGGAAACATGGCTCTCGCGTGCGGCACCTGTCACACCGAAGCCGTTGTCCTGGACCAGGCCGCAGCGGTGGTGTTGCCCACCGAGATGTGGAATGAGGACAATGCGGATGGAAAACCACCAAAGGGGGCCGGACTGGATGTGGTTCGGTCCAGTCACCGCAAACGCCAATGCCTACCGTCTAGGTGCGACCACTTTCGACGGCAACAGCCGGCCTACTCCGCCCCAATCGGTCAGCGGAACGGAGTTGCTGCCGCTCATGGCCGGCCTTCGCGCAGTGGCTACTCAAGCTGTGAACCTCGAAGATGACGAAGCACCCGCCACAAACTACGGCGAGCTGCTCGCTACCTCAGCGGCATGTCATGCCGATGGTTGAGTAGGCCGCGCCAGAAAGCAGAACCTATGCTCCTAGACCAATCGGGCAGCTCACCCCATTGAACCCGTGATTGCAGTACCCACCTGGATTCTTGTGAAGGTACTGCTGGTGCTCCGCTTCTGCAAAATAGTAGGGCCCCGCCTTACCAATCTCGGTGGTAATCTCCCCCATTCCGGCCTCGGTCAACTTCTCTTGGTACAGGGCCTCACTCGCCGCAACCGTCTTCAACTGCTCGGGCGAGCTTGTAAACACGCTCGATCGATACTGGCTGCCACGGTCATTCCCTTGACGCATGCCCTGTGTGGGGTCGTGGTTCTCCCAGAAGGTCTTCAAAAGCGTCTCAAACGACACGACCTTGGGGTCGTACACCACGCGAGCCACCTCGGTGTGACCCGTTTTTCCGGTGCAGACTTCACGGTAGGTCGGGTTTTTGGTGAAGCCTCCGGCGTACCCGACGGAGGTGCTGTAGACGCCGTCCATCTTCCAGAAAAAGCGTTCAGCCCCCCAGAAACAGCCCATTCCGAACACCACGACCTCGTGACCGAGAGGGGTCTCATTAAAGGAGTTTCCAAGAACAACGTGGTTGTGCTCGATCGGCATGACCTCGTCGCGTCCAGGAAGAGCCTCTTCTGCGGTGACCATGCGTGCCTTAAACAATGAGCCAAACATCCCAAACTCCTTCGTGATGTGAGCAACGTAAGCACATTCTGGCCCACGGCTGTCTCATCTTGTACACATTGGCCGCAGCAACGGACGTGCGGTTCATGGGTGGCATCACGGCAGGCTGCGGGTGATGAAGGCACAATCCCCGGAGACCCCATGCGTGTTGCACTACTGACCCTTTTCATCGCTGCCTGTGGCACAGCCCCAGACGCTGCCGACGTTTATCCCGCTGTAGAGCCAGCCGTTGAGGCTACCGCCGAGCCTGCTGCTCAGCCCGCTACTGCAGGGGCTCGCATCAACGTTAACATCGCAGACGAAGCGACCCTAAAGGGGATTCCGGGTATGACTGAGCGGATGGCCCACGAGTTCGTGGAATACCGTCCGTACGTGAGCATCAGTCAGTTCCGCGCAGAGATTGGTAAGTACGCAGACGAAGCCACGGTCGCTGGCTACGAGCAGCACATCTACGTCCCCATTGAGTACAACGACTGCGATGCCGCCACCCTGATGCAGATCCCAGGCGTCGACTCTGCGATCGCCGAACAGCTGATCGCTGGGCGCCCGTTCTCCTCTGCCGCCGAATTCACAATGATGACCGAAGGTGTGGCATCGAGTGATTCACGCATCGCCGCTGCCGCCATGCTCGTTTCCCAGTAGCGTGCCATCGGCCACGCGACAGCGCACCGGAAGCTTGCTTCTGGTGTTGACCGGAGCGATTGGACTCGCCGCAGAGTTGGTGCTCACCGAGCACTGGCATGACTGGTGGCAGTGCATTCCGTTCACGCTGTGTCTGCTGGTCAGCATTGCTAGCGTCATGTGCCTGACCCGACCCGGCCCCACAGCCACCCGCATCACTCGTGCCATCGCGGTCCTGACAGTCATCGGCGCTCTCGTCGGCGTCGGCCAGCACCTGTGGGCCAACGGCACCTTCACCGCAGAAATTCGTCCGTCGTATACGCTCTCTCAGCTGATCATCCCCGCACTCGTGGGGGCCAGTCCGGCCTTAGCTCCAGGCGCTCTCGGCTTGTTCGGCGCGTGGTTGTGGCTGATTGCCCCATGTCCGACCGAGCACTGACGCGTCTATTGCCGTACACTGGCGGCCCCCCGTTTAAAGGAGACCGCAATGGCCAAGACCGAGACCGAGAGCCTGGAAGCCATACTGGCCAAGTTGCCGAAGGCTGACCAAGCCGAGGCCCACCGCATCCTGTACGGCGTCCTTCCAGAGACGCTCGAGATTCCTCCTGCCACCGCAGCCCGCGCCAAAGCCGGAGACTTCGACGTAGCCGCCTACGGATTCCCCTCCACGCCTGAGCAAAAGCGTGCGCCGCGCATCACCCGTGTCGGTGTCATCCAGAACGCGGTCATCAAGCCAACAGATGCCCCTGTCCAAGAACAGTACGAGGCCATTGCCGACCGTATCGAGGCCATGATTCATGCTGCAGGCGCGCTCGGCACTAATATCCTGTGCTTGCAAGAAGCCTGGACCATGCCCTTCGCCTTCTGCACGCGCGAAAAGACCCCATGGCTCGAGTTCGCCGAGGCCGTTGATGGACCGAGCACGCAGCGTCTCGCAGTCCTGGCGCGTAAGTACAATATGGTCATCGTCTCCCCCATCCTCGAGCGCGACGACGCCCACGGTGAGACACTCCACAACACGGCCGTAGTCATTGGAAACCACGGCAACATTATTGGTTCACATCGCAAGAATCACATTCCGCGCGTCGGCGATTTTAACGAATCGACTTACTACATGGAAGGCAACACTGGGCACCCCGTCTTCGCGACCCAGTTCGGCAAGATCGCCATCAACATCTGCTATGGCCGCCACCATCCGCTGAACTGGTTCATGTTCGGCATGAACGGCGCCGAGATTGTATTCAATCCATCTGCCACGGTCGGCGCGCTATCTGAGCCGCTGTGGCCGGTCGAAGCACGCTGTGCGGCCATCGCCAACAGCTACTTTGTGGCGGGTATCAACCGCATTGGCACCGAGACCTTCCCCAATGCTTTTACCAGCGGAGACGGCAAGCCAGCCCACAAAGACTTCGGGCACTTCTACGGCTCGTCATACGTGGCCACTCCAGACGGGTCACGCACCCCAGGACTCTCCCGCATCCGGGACGGGCTCTTGGTCACCGAAGTCGACCTCAACCAATGCCGTCAGATCCGCGACAAGTGGGGCCTGCAGATGACCGGCCGACACGAGCTGTACGCCGAGGCACTCACCAACTTGGTGAAGCCCGACTTTCAGCCACAGGTCATCAAAGACAGTCATCTAGACTAGGGTAATGGGGGCGCGTTCAACCGACCTCGGGTGTACGCGTCGACCGTTCCGAAGCGTTCATGTCCAGCTTGCCAGTCGTCGCGCGCTTGCCGAATCTCAGCCTCGGTGCGTGCAATGAAGTTCCACCACAGCAGAATGGCCTCGTTGAGTGGCTCGCCGCCGACCACCATGAGCTTGGCGGCACCTCGAGTCTCCACGTCCAGACTACCGCGCCCCATGCCCAGGTAGGCCAGCTCGCCAACGCCTAGCGCTTGTCCGTCGATGGAGGCTTCGCCTTCCATGACCACGACGCCATGTTCAAACTCTTCGGCAAGGCCAAGCTCGCTGCGTCCTGCCTCTTCGCGGGCAAGTTCAAAACCGACCAACGGACTGTGCACGCGGGCGGGTGATGTGAGTCCCATCGCGCTTCCGGCAAATACCGTCAGCTCTCCTCCTGGCAGCTGGAGCTTTGGAAGCTCATCGAAGTGTTCGAACGATGGCGGTCCGTGTCGATCGGCGTCTGGAAGTGCCAGCCACAGTTGTACCCCATGGATGTCTCCGTGCGCACCAACGGGCACCTCTTCCGAGTGGCTGATTCCGTTACCTGCCGTCATCCAATTGAGCTGACCGGGCCGAATGATCTGCTCGGTGCCAAGGCTGTCCTTGTGCAGAAGCTGCCCACTGACAACCCAGGTCACCGTAGACAGTCCGCAGTGCGGGTGGGCGGCCACATCAAACTGCGACGGGGCGAGGCTTGCCGGGCCCCAATGGTCGAGGAATGTCCAGGGCCCAATCTGCCGGCGTGCTCGATGCGGGAGCATCCGACGAACCTCTAAAGCCGCGCTCACGTTTCCCTTCCTTGCGACGAGCCGGTCAAAGGTCGGGGTAGTCGTCGGTTTTGTTGACCTCGCTTTCAGCACCGTAGACACTCCACTGCACAGCGACTGGGATGCCAGACGTAAAGCCGCGACTGCGGTCACCGTAGACGGCATTGTACAGGCCATCGCCAACCCACGGGTAGACCGAGTTGTTAACGGATCACACGAAGCTGTTGTGCAGCAGCGGAACACCGAGCCGTGCGCCCAAAGCGGCACCGTTGCCGTACCAGCGAACCCCGCGTGAACACCGAGCGTCACCGCACGCCGACCCGAGAACGGCTGGTTAATCGGAGCCGCGACAGCGGGCGTTGAGAGAGCAAAGGCCAAGACCGAGAGAAACGAAAGCCACGTGTATCATCCGCATTAGACCTAGGAAATCTCACGAACCAATCTGGAGTATCGGATAAGCCGCCCCTTCCAGCGCCTATCATCGATCGGTCGAAACAGCCGATGTGGAAGGGGCCTAAGAACTCGGGTCGAAGACCCAATAAAGCGCAATGCCACCAATGCTGCCCCAAACAGGCCGCATTCCGAGCCGTGAAAATGCAAGATTTCCGACTGCAACCCCGTGGCTAACCATTGGGAAAACTGCGCAGTAGCGCCACCTCCACACACCCCAATCGGACCGTCGATCGTTCCAAGTCGAGGACTGGAGAGCATCAACTCCAACACCAAGGACTCAAGCCATGCCGCATACAACTGATCCATATCGACCGAAGTACTCATCCCGACAAAACACCCCGTGGCCTCGAGGTTGAGCAAGCTTCCACCAAAATACGGCACACACATCACGCCACCTACAGGCGGAAGGCAGACATCTGTGTGAGGACCGCCGAGCTGGGGCGCCATCACGCCACCCGCAACGAGACCGACTTCTAGCGTGTCTAGGCCCAAAAATGCTGACCGGGTGCGAAAGGTGCCAGGGGTCACCGCCGCATCGGATGCAACGAGGGTGCCCATTGACAATGCGGTTCCAAAACTCACCGCACACCGCCCCGGCGAGGTCGCGCCCGCTCCGACGAGCTCACAGTTCTTATCACCCCCGACCGCCACCAGAGTACTGCCCTTGGCAAAGGGGCCGGCCGTGCACGGAAGCGCTTCGGTGGCTTCCGACGTTGGCCGCCCGAGAGACCTCTCGGCCCGAGTAGCCGAGTGCTCTGCCCACTCACCGGTCCACCTGTGTACCAGCAAACTCGCGATGGACGCTTGCCTCATGGCGCGCTGGGCCACGTCAGGAAGCTGTTCACCAAACCACGCAGCAATGCCACCGGGCCTGCGGTCCTGCCAGGAGATGAGCGGTGTCAGCGGCTCGCCCAACGCATCGATCAACACCGTGGTCGCACGCTGCGACGTCAACGCGACAACGCAGGGCTTCTCTCCGCAAACGTCGGCGACCACTCGGTCAACCGCAGTCAGCATCGCCTTTACCGGTTGCTCGACCCGGCCCTGCAATCGCAGCAGAGCCGGTGCAGCCTGCGTCGCAACTTGTACACACGCTCCAGTCTCGTCCCATCGCGCCGCACGAATACAGGTGGTGCCTACGTCGACTGCAACTAAAGGTCTCATGAAGAAAACCGGTGAATACGATTGGCGAAGTCAACCCCACGGGCCTCATTCAAGAACCGTACAATCACCGACTCTGTGGCCACCCGGGAGTCCCGTAGAGACCGCGCTACCCAGTCTCCGTCGTCTTGGCGCAAGGTCTGTCCGCTTCGTTTGTGTCCGGTGACAAGCCCGGCGACTGGAATCTCCAGCTCATTCGCCAGCACAACCTCCGGTCCAATGCTCATGGAGTTGACGTGCGCCCCAAGCGTCTGGAACCATCGATTTTCACTGGCTGTCTTCGTCCGTGGGCCGGATTGATAGGCAAAGGTGAGTCGCTGCTCGCAGTGGTCCAACCACGGGGCAATCTGGTCGTTCAGCGCCGATGAGAAGGGGCCGTCCTCCCATACCAGGTGCCCCTGCGAAGGACTGGGCTCGGGCCACATGGTGCAGGGCCCGCCACCCGGAAGTCGGTTCTCTGGCATCAGTAAATCGCCGAGTAAGACGGGAGTGAACAGAGGTGTCTCGGCATCCAAAACCCCAACACTGCTGGTCAGCAGCAACGCGGAACAGCCGACTGCTTTGAGTGCGATGGTATGAGCACGAAACGGAATCTGATGCGGCAGATACCGGTGGGGCACCCCATGTCGGGCCAGCACCCACGCATCGCTGTCTGGCCAACGGAACAGCGGAACGGAACCAAACTCGGTCGGAACCACGTGTTCTTCCAAGACTCGCCCACCCAAAGTTCGGGTGCCAAAAGCACTTCCGACCACTACGGCTACGCTCATGGTAGCTCCGGCTCCGACAGGAGCGCATCGACGACGCGATTCAACGACGCGCTATACACGAGCAGCCCTCCATGCCCCAATCCGGGCAAGACCCACTGATTAGCGCCGTCCAACAATGCGGAGGAAATTGGGTAGACGATGAAATCGCGAACCGCAGCGATAGTCGTGACCTCAACATGGTCCGCGACAGAATCGAACAGCGGCAATTCGGCCAACACGGGGCTTTTACGGGAGAGTTCCCGAATATCCGACGCAAATCCGAATCCACGAGGACCTGCTGTCCCACGATGTGGCGAACCGAGCGTCACAATACGGCGGACTTTTGCGCGCAATTCCGGAGACTCATCCAGCACAATACGAAGGATGACGCCCCCCATCGAGTGACACACCACATCCACTGGCTCGTCCAATGTGCGCATGACCCGGGTCAATGCCACCGCGTAGCCAGCAAGAGGCTGCAGAGGCCGTCCCAAATACAGCGCGCGTGAGGCTCGACCCGCTCGAAACAGCCGCTTTCGCAGACCCCAAAAGTTGCTCCCATTTTGGGTAAACCCGTGTACGCACAAGACCGGCGGACCGGTATGCGACGGCGGAATTCGCCATCCATCACGGGTCACCCCGATGAAAGTCCACCCTCCCAGAACCACCCACGCCCACACCTCGCGGGCGTGCAAGGCGATGAACGCCACGGCTGTCAGAGGCGGTAGCTGAACAGACTTGTGACGGTGGTACTGGATGAACCTCAGATGCGACAGCTGCAGCCAGAGCACAATGCCGACAACGGTCAGGACCAAGGTTAGGCCAAACCACGAAACGATAGAGACCACCCAGCTCATTGGACAGGCTCCGACACAAGGCGCGGGCCACCGTCGTACGCAACCAACCGACCAATCACCACCGCATCCAACTCAGCGACGATGTCATTTGCCACCTCGGCCGGCGCTGTGACCAGGAGCCCGCCACCAGTCTGCGGGTCAAACAAAAGCGGACGCAAGGGATGAGGCGGTACATCGAGCTGTATCTGCACCGCTTCTTCATTGTCGGGCGCAGATGTGGAGCGCACACCGGCCGCTAGCGCCTCGGTTACGCCCGAAAGCACAGGTAGAACATTCATATTAACTACCGCCGCACACTGACTAGCCACACACAGGTCCACCCAATGCTTGGCCAAGCCAAATCCGCTCACGTCTGTGGCGGTGTGAATCCGCTCGGCAACGTCCAGAAGCCCAGCATGGGAGCGCATCATCTGACGATATGCCTCTTTCATATCGGCACCGCTCACCGTCCCATTATTGTCCGCCCGCAATAGAATCCCTGTCCCCAGGGGCCGAGTTAGCAACACCACATCCCCCACCTGACCGGCATCAATTCCTAAGAACTTATGGGCCGGCCCGACGGCGGTCAACCCGACCGAGACCGTGTCGCCCAAGACCGTATGCCCTCCGGCCAGCGCGATGCCATGGTCACTCAGTACACGTCGCAGACCGGCCATCACCTGTGCAAAGGCCACCGATGTGCCGGTTTCGGGGACGGTGACCAACGCCAGCGCGTGGGTTGGACGCACTCCCTTTGCCCACAAGTCAGCCAGCGCATGGACGGCCGCCACGTGAGCCACCAGCTCTGCGTCGTCAGAGAATGCAGGGAAAACGTCCACGGTCCACCCAATAGGAGAGCCGACCTGAATGCGTGCGGCGTCTTCTCCTGGTGTCCCGTCAACGGTACCCATCAGCACCCGCTCAAGCGCTTTCGCCGGAACCTTTGCCGCGCAGCCAAGACATCGCATGTCCATCGGCGGCATCTGCGGCAAGCCCGGGCCCCGGTAGCGGTCCAGCCAAGCGCGGTCGATACCATCCTTCCATTGATAGACCCGCCGAGACCGATGTGACATCCCCCACTTGTGCGCGAAAGCCGTGCCGTCACATACGTTCAACAAACTGAGCATTGACCGCTGCGGCCGCCAAGACTCCAGTGGTTGGTTCACTAGGTACTGCCGCAAATTGTGCGCCAAATACGGCCCGGCACGTACCGCGTACACACCGGCTCGTGGGAGGTCTTGGCGAGACCGAGGGACCGCGCAATCGCCAGCAGCGAAGAGCGACGGGAACCCCACCACTTGGAGGGTGTCTTCCGTCAGCGTAAATCCACCGTCCGCCACAGGTAGGTTCGATGCCTGCATAACCGGGTGTGGAGCCGCCCCAGTAGCCCACAAGACCACCTCCGCCTGCAGCACCGAGCCGTCGACCCGATGGATGCCCTGCGGCGTCACTGATTCGACAAGCGTGTTCGTCTGCACCTCTATCTGTCGTTCCGCCAGAGTCGCCAAGACACGCCGGCGGTATCTCCCACCAAAGCTCGGCAGAATGGTCTTGGCTCGCTCGACCAACACCACTCGACTCTTCGGAAACCGGGTTCGCAACGAAAAGGCAAGTTCAACGCCTGCAGGACCACTCCCCACCACGGCAATGCACTCCGGCGATGCTTCTGACAGCTCGGCCATCCGGTCTAGCAGTGTCGCCAGCGGCCGTGTGGAGATGGCATGAGCCCGCACGCCAGGTGTCTTGAGGCCAGCAACGGAGCCACCAATATCTATGCTGCAAACATCGTAAGCGAGTGGTTGACGACCGTCGAGCATCACCCGTTTCGCTGCGGGTTCAACCTGGGTCATACGAGCTTCAATGACCGTAGCGCCGGCACGCCGGGCGAGTGGCCAGACATCAATCTGCAGATCCGAAAGCGTCACGCTCCCTGCAATATACGCCGGAACCATTCCGCTATATGCGCTGGTTGTGCGGTCCATTACAACCGTGACTCGAACGCCTGGTGGACGGAGCATGGCGAAGGAACGCAGCACCTCTACGTGCGCATGCCCACCCCCTACCAACACGAGATGACGGGTTGGATGATCGGTCATTGCGCCCCCATGCGATATACGGCGCGAGAGGTATTCATGTTTCGATTGTTCTCTCTGCCACGTATCAACGACATCAGCACCGACCTACAGGACCCTCCCGCCTTCGTTTCGGACTCCGGCAGGCCCTGTGCCGGCGTATCCTATCCGTCGAACTTCAAGAGCAAGGTCGCGGAGAGCTACTCCGACCTCAGTTCTGAACCCCTAGCGATGTCCGCCGGCGATGCATTCGCGAGAGCCGTCCGTATTGCCGGAGAAATGGATGCCTGGGAGGTTGTCCACACCGATTCCGATACCCTGCAGCTGGAGGCCGTGTGTACGACCTCCCTCCTTCGATTCAAGGACGATGTGTGCATCCGAGTCACCGCGGACGGTGACGGTGCGCGCGTAGATATGCGCTCTCGCTCGCGCCTCGGCAAACATGACTTCGGCGCCAATGCCGACCGCATCCGCGCCTACTTCTCACGCCTGCGCTGACATCGACGGCCACAGCGCCGGTCGTCGCGGGAAGAATAGGCCAATAGGCGCTCCGCAATCGCATCTTGGGCAGCACGGACCTCGCTACGAGAGCCCATGATGCCGTTGCTGAGCATCACGTACACCAACGGCCCCGATTCCGACGGCACAAACACAACCAGACTCAACACCCCGCTCATCGAGCCGGTCTTGCCCTGGATTCTGCCTGCACCGCCGCTCATCCGACCACGAAGCGTTCCAGACTCACCAGCAACTGCCAGGGCCTCAACCCATGCCGGTCCCCACGGACGAGTGTACGCCCAGCGCATCACGTCGGCGAGAGTAGATGCGGACAGCTGGTCGTAGCGAGAGAGCCCACTACCATCCACAAGAGTCCACCCCCGAGCGATACCCGAGGGCGACAACACGTCTGCCAGAGCGTCCTCCGCGACAGCCATGGTCTTACCTGTGGGTGCCGGGTCCAGCCAACGGACGACCGACTCGGCAACGAGATTGTCACTGTCTTGCAGAATGGCAGGTAACAACTCCACAAGAGACGGCGATGTGACGGTCGCTAGAACTGTACCGTGCCAGCCCGTATCGGCTGGCCGAGTTGAACGTGAATCCCCATTCACCTGCACACCCGCTTCTTCCAGTGCCAAGCGAAAGCGAGACGCCATGCAATGTGCGGGGTCCGGCAGTGTCACTCGGAGAGTACGTTCACTGCCCGCAGCAACCGCACCGTCCAGAACCAAGACCGTACTCGATGGAGGCCGATACGCTCGCAATCCACCCACTACACCCGGGTCGTCCACCATCAGTCGATTGTCGATATCCAGGCATTCCGACCACTCCCCCGGGTCCACATCGACCGAACCGTCGGCCATCCCAGCAATACGAACCACCGCCACGTTGTGTCCAATCTGCAGGCCAGTGACCGGCGCCGAATAAGACCAGGGCGCATCGTCCCAAGCCCATCCACGCCCCAGTGGAGGCCCGGCAAATACGCGTCCATCGGCAATGATGTCTCCGTCCACGCGCTCAATCCCAGCGTCGGCGACAGCAATGGCCCATGACCGCAACCACGCACCCGAGTCGCCGCCGCCGAGTGTTGGGTCACCAGCGCCGACCACAACGAGGGCTCCGTCTAGGACACCACCCGTCACGGAACCCTGCGCCATCAACGACGTCACAACCGTGTGGTCCGGTCCCAACGCCTCCATGGCAGCGGCCGTACTCATGATCTTCGCAACAGAGGCTGGAACTCGGCGGGCGTCCGCTTGATGATCGACCAACGCCCGTCGCTCCATATCCATAACCAACAGGCTCACAGACGCGCCATTCAGCGCTGGTACCGCCAACAGACGGTCTACATCCGCTTCAAGCACCGTTGGCGCAGCCATCACCACCGCAATCCACCACATGTTTGACTCCAAGCCTGACTCTGAATCAGCTACAGCATGGCTCCCTCATACAGACCCGAGTCGAACAGCGCCATGGCGCGCAGCATCCCATCGCCAAACTGGAACAACGAGTTCCGAGCCCTCCGGGCTGCGGGGGAGCTGGTGTCTATGGTCGGAGGCTTGGGGGTTCGTAATCGCTTGAACGACCATCCAATGATTGTCTACACCCATGCCGTAGGCCCGCCACGGCTGGTCAAACACCTGCTTCAGTTCGACGGCACGAACCTTCGCGAACTAGGGCTTGGCACGGACGGCTGGGAGCTCAACACTTTGATGGATGTGACCGAGACACCGCCGCCATTGACCGCCGCCGAGCGCCTGTTGCGGTCAAGTCGGGTGCGTTCTGTACACGTCATCACTACCGCTTTCCACGGGCTCTTCACCGGTTGGTTTGGTGCGCTATGTAGACGTCGAACCCCAGCCGCCGCCATCCGTCAGGCCTCGCCTGCTCTGCAATCGATGGCCCGAAGCAGCCACAATCAACCCGCGTAAACCGAGCCCGCCGTCCTGCTCATCGCTGGGACCGATATCCGCACGACGTGTGACAACGGCAAAGCCTGGCTCGCATCATCGGGGTTTCGAAAACGGCTACAAAAAGCGGCCAAAACTCCAGAGCGGGCTGCGTGGTTGTGCGGTGCCCGCATCACATTTACCGGCATTGAACGACGGCTAGTAGCGTCGGTCGTGCCATGTAGACGGTCTGATGTCTTGGCCGTCGCACGCCTCACCCACCGAGAACGGACCGTGCTGCAGAAGGTGGCGGCAGGCACCACTCACGAGGTCATCGCCGAGCAGATGGGCTATTCCGCTCGCAACATTCGCGACGAACTGAACCCGCTAGAACGCAATCGCGTTCATGGCGGCGTGTCGGGATTACTGCGACTCGTCGAAGAGGGCCGGTACAGCGCCAACATCCCGTAGCGCGCCTCACTGCGGTCCAACGAGTCCACAGAACTGGCCTACAAGTTGCGTCGGTATGCTCCGCCAACCTCGTACAAAGCATGCGTAATCTGCCCCAGACTGGCCACGCGAACCGTCGACATAAGCTCGCCGAACACATTCCCGCCGGAGATGGCGACGTGCTTCAGACGAACGAGCGCCTCTGCGCTCTTATCCGCATGCGTCGCATGGAACCGCTCGACACTATCGATTTGAGCCTGCTTTTCTTGGGGGTCAGCGCGGCGCAACTCAACATCCGGAGGCGTCCAATCGTCGCCTTCATTCGGGTCGAGGAACGTATTGATACCCACAATGGGCAGCGAGCCATCGTGCTTTTTGTGCTCGTAGTACATCGACTCTTCTTGAATCTGCATGCGCTGATATTGCAGTTCCATGGCACCAAGAACACCGCCGCGCGTGTCGATACGGTCAAACTCTTCGAGGACCGCGGTCTCCACGGTGTCCGTCAACCACTCCACGAAGTGACTGCCTTGAAACGGGTTCTCGTTCATGGCCAAACCAAACTCACGGTTCACAATCAACTGAATGGCCATAGCGCGACGCACGGACTCTTCGGTCGGTGTTGTGATGGCTTCGTCGTAGGCATTCGTGTGCAAGCTGTTGCAGTTGTCAGCAATCGCGAGAAGTGCCTGCAGGGTCGTTCGAATGTCGTTGAACTGAATTTCACGCGCGTGTAGCGAACGGCCGGAGGTCTGGATGTGGTATTTCAGCTTCTGGCTTCGCGTACTAGCCCCGTACCGTTCCCGCATGGCGACCGCCCAAATCCGCCGAGCGACTCGGCCGATGACCGTGTACTCGGGGTCCAGGCCATTGCTAAAGAAGAACGACAGGCTTGGCGCGAAGTCATCAATGGCCATGCCCCGCGACAGGTAGTTCTCGACAATCGTGAAGCCGTTGGACAGGGTGAACGCCAACTGGGAGATGGGATTCGCTCCCGCCTCAGCAATATGGTAGCCACTAATACTGACTGAATAGAAGTTTCGAACTGTGTTATCTACGAACCACGACTGAATATCTCCCATCATACGAAGCGCAAACGGCGTGGAGAAAATGCAGGTGTTTTGTGCCTGGTCTTCTTTCAGAATGTCGGCCTGAACCGTTCCGCGGACCACAGAAATGGCGGTCTGACGAACCTCGGCGCGTTCTGTCTCGGTCAACGCCCGGCCCCGCTCCGTCTCTGCTTTATCCGTCGCCTGGTCAATCGCCGTGTTGAAGAACATGGCCAGCAAGATGGGAGCAGGACCGTTGATGGTCATGGATACCGACGTGGTTGGCGCGCAAAGGTCGAAGTCCTTGTATAGAATCTTCATGTCGTCAACGTGAGGAACGCTGACACCCGATTCGCCAATCTTGCCGAAGATGTCTGGCCGGTGGGCTGGATCTTCACCGTACAAGGTGACGGAGTCAAAGGCGGTCGACAGCCGATGCACCGACTCGCCACGACACAAGTAGTGGAAGCGGGAATTGGTCTTCGCCGGACCACCTTCCCCGGCGAACATGCGCTTCGGTTCCTCATCTAGGCGCTTGAGCGGGAATACTCCAGCCGTATACGGAAACCGACCCGGTGTATTTTCGAGAAGCGAGTACTCGAGAATCGCTCCCGGTTCGCGTGTTCGCGGAAGAGATATTCGAGGAATAAGGGTCTTCGACAAGCTCTCACGAACCGCCGGCTGCCGGATATCGCGCCCGCGTACTTGGTAGACGAACTCCTCTTGCTGATGCTCGACGACCCGCGCAGGCCACTCGTTAAGAATCTGGGCACTCAGTGGGTCCAACTCACGCGCCAAAGCATCGGCCCGCTCTTGGATGACCGCGCCCGACTCGTCGTCGAACTCCGCGGCCGCGACCTGTAGCGAATGACTGCGCCTAGCCAGCTCAACCTGCTTGGAGACGAAGGCGTGGTAGCCACGAACAGCCAAAGAAATATCGGCCAAATATCGTTCGCGTCCTGGAGCAATCGTGGCCTGCTCCGGAAGGGAGTGCACCCCAGCCGGACGCTCAAGCGTTCGCACCGTGGTCTTGCCAGCCAGCGCGTCCAGCTTGTCCATCATGCCGTTGTAGAGTGCTGTGACACCCACATCCGCAAAACGAGAGGCAACCGTCCCATACACAGGTAGCGCGATGTCTTCGTCCGTCCAACGAAGCGAATTCCGCCGCACCTGTTTGCGGACGTCACGAAGCGCATCCAAGGCTCCCCGCTTCTCAAACTTATTAATGGCAATCAGGTCGGCATAGTCGAGCATGTCAATCTTTTCGAGCTGGGACGGCGCACCGTACTCAGGCGTCATGACGTACATCGAGAGAGTGGCAAGATCGGCAATATCTGCGTCGCCCTGACCAATCCCACTGGTCTCGACGACAACGAGTTCGACACCACTCAAGCGGCATGCGGCGATGGCGTCAACGAGGGCTGCAGACAGCTCCCCTTTCTGACCGCGAGTCGCTAGAGACCGCATGAAGACCTGCTTCGGAAGCAACGCGTTCATGCGAATACGGTCACCGAGCAGTGCGCCACCAGAGCGACGCCTTGTGGGGTCAACCGACAGCACAGCGACCCGTCCTACCGGATGGTCCATCAACCAGCGACGCAGCACTTCGTCCGTTAATGACGACTTTCCAGCGCCGCCCGTGCCCGTAATACCCAACACTGGAATCGCTTTGGACGCGCCATCTAAGCGGTCTCGCCACCCTTGTGGCATCTCCCTCTGACCGTCTGCCACAGCTTCCATCACCGTTATGGCGCGCGCAAGGGCCTGAGACTCGCGAAGTCCGCCCACGTCAGGGACGGCATCAACAACTGCATAGTCGCTCCTCTGCAGAAGGTCCGCAATCATCCCCTCAAGCCCGAGCCGCCGTCCGTCCTCTGGCGAGTAGATGCGCTCGACACCGGACGACTCCAGTTCTCTTATTTCATCCGCGACAATGACCCCGCCACCACCACCGAAAATCTTGATATGTGGAGCGCCCATCTCATCCAGCAGCGATCTGAGGTACTTGAAGTACTCCATGTGCCCGCCTTGGTACGACGAGATCGCTACGGCCTGCACATCTTCCTGGACTGCTGCCACCGCCACATCCATCGCGGACCGATTGTGCCCCAGGTGGATGACCTCTGCGCCGCCGGCTTGTAGTAGGCGTCGCATGATGTTGATCGCTGCATCATGTCCGTCGAACAGGCTCGCGGCTGTAACGATGCGGACGTGGTTGTTAAGGGTGTTGAGCGCGGCCATGGAACCTCCGCCGCCCGCCTATCCCACAACGGTCATCATGTTTCCGTCGGTTTTGGTGTTGTGCTTCGCACACCCATTGGTATACTCACCACCAATCGGCGGTCTGCTCCATCGGCGCCCGTCACGGTTTGCAGACCACTGCTTCCAGGGGAGTTCGAACATGAGTCTACACCACTACGCTAGTGCAGGATTAGCGGTGCTTTTGATGGCATCACAGGCATCTGCCGCTACCTGCTCCGGAGACCCGGCCTCTGACTGTGACGGCGACGGCATCAGCAACGCGA
>JBLHSN010000105.1:0-16640 GCA_047626195.1 Myxococcota bacterium | reverse complement strand
TCCCAGTCCCCGACAACCAAATCTGCAACCGGCTCATCATCGGCGTCCAACAACGTGATCACAGACGAATAGCCACGCCACATCCGCCGAGTGGTCGGCGACCGTGCGTCATTCGACGCCATGAACAAGGCTTCGGTGCGGATGCGCAGCTGACCTTCGTCGCCACGAAGTGCATCGTGAACATCTACCGAGACGTTCAGTCGCATGTCCCCTGCTGGGCACGTGTCCAACCACATACCGTAGCGAAGGCCCGTGCCAACGCAGGGGACACCGAAGACCGAACCTGCACACAGAGCGACGAGCCCCACCCCACAAGCGGCGACTCCAGCTACAGCCAATACCCAGTGTTTTCGTGCCATTTCGTCTCCCGGCCGCACCAACGTAGCCACGGGCAAGAGCTTACAGCGACGCGTCCCTTTTTATCGGACTCGGCAGGACATCATGCTGTTGCTGCAGGTAATCCGAACCGGCGAGCCGTCGACAACCCGCACCGAACCATGCTGACGTGCCCCACCAATGGGGTCGCTTGAATGCAGTGTCCAGGCGCCAACCTGAACCTGGACGCTGCTTCCTGGGCGAAGCTCGACCCGTCCGGTTGCCCCCATCAACCATACCGTCGGAGCGTCACCGGAGACAGTCACGGCGGTTGTGACCACAGGCGGTAGCGACGGCGCACGGGGGACGACAACAACGGCACGCGGCACAAGGTCCAGCACCACAACCGGCGCAGGCTCGGAAACTGGCGCAGCGACTACCGGACCACGGGCCCGAACGCGTGGCTCCGGCTGGGCGGTACGGGGTTCGGCGACGCGCGGGTCGGTGGGGCGCGGCCCGGACACAATAGGAGCTGGGGCCGCTATCGGGAGAGGTTCGGTACCCGTGTCCCCTAGCGCCGGATCCTCAACGTCAACCGCCACGGGCTCTACATCCACGGTTTGTGGCGCTCCAACAGATGCTGACTGCCCCCACATCCCCTGTTGGTAGCTGACTCCACCAACCGTCAGCAACAACACCACGAGCAGTCCGACGAGGGCCAGTGCTGCCGTTGCCGAACCAAAGAACCACACCCACCGTCCACGGTCTTCGGACTCTTGGAACTCTTCGGCCACAACCGGCAGTGGGTCACGCGAAAGAGCCAGACTCCCCTCGGTGACAATTTGTCCGACCAACGGAGAGGTAAAGGCAACAACGCCAGTCGGCCACTCGCGGTCCCGGGCCCACCGTCGCAAGGTCACGCCATCGACCTCGTCCGCCAACTCTTCGCAGCGGCGCGACAGCTGCTGCGCCGTTGGCCTGCCCTCGGCCTCATGGGACAAGCAGCGTTGCATCAACTCGCGCACCGAAGCGGGCACGGAGTCTGGAATCGGCCGGTCGGCGAGGAACTCAACATAGCGGGTCTCGTCAAGAGCCATGGTAGCGAGAACCATCGCACTCTGGCCACCGAGCAGGCGATCTCCCCCGGTCAGGCCTTCAAAGAGGCAGCAGCCGAGGGCGTACACGTCACTCGCGCTGCGCACCTCGTTGTCGAGGAAGCGTTCGGGCGCCATGTACGCGGGACTGCCAATGATGAGATCCGTGCTGGTGCGCGATTCACGAGCCACTTCATCGCTTCGAGCAATGCCGAAGTCGAGCACCTTGACCTGGCCATGCTTTCCAATGCGCAAATTGCTTGGTTTGATGTCGCGATGGACCAACCGAAGAGCGCGCCCATTCGGTCCAAGAGGTGCAGTCCAGGCCACGTGCAGCGCTTCGGCGACCTGACCAATCGCCTGGAGTAGAGCGCGGGTGGGCATACGTGGTTTGGCGCGAATACACTCGGCCAGGTCTTCGCCGTCAACGAACTCCGTGACCAGAGCGACTCGCCCATCAAGCTCAACAAGGTCAATAACGCGTAGTAAATTGGGGTGGTCGAGCCCTGAAAGCAGGCGACCTTCGTCACGGAGTCGCCGTACTGCGTCGTCGTGCATGTCGAGGTCCATCCTCAACAACTTGACGGCTACCTCTCGTGAAAGCCCACCCCTGCTCGACATGCGCGCGCGATAAACCTCTCCAAAACCACCACGTCCGAGGCAGTCTCCGAGGTCGAATTGGCGCTGTCCAGTGACTTCCACCTTGCCATTTTGGCTACATGAATCGAAAACTACAAGCCCTCTTCCCAGCTTGACCAGAATCGCACTTCCCCATCTCGATTTCCCATGCCTGTGAACGAGCCTGGATAGACTGTCCATCATTCGAGGACCCGATGCCCCACCTGCTGCTCTCCCAAGGCGACCGCCCGCTGCTCACTCACATGCTACGGCCGGGTCGCACGGTCATTGGCCGGTCTGATCGGTCCGATATTGCCCTTCCCAGCAATGCCCTGTCGCGTACCCACTGCACGGTAGAACAGCGTCCCGAAGGCTGGCTACTGACCGACCGCTCCAGGCACGGAATCACGGTCAACAACATCGCTGCTGAGCGGTATTGGTTGGAAGACGGTGATGTCGTAAAGCTCGGCGAGTACCACATGGCATTTCGCGAGACCGCCGTCATCAATGAGTTCGCTACGGAGACCCTGAACCGCAAGCCACGACCTCATGAAGAGATTGTAGAGGTCGGAGTCGACGGAATCGCGGCCGTCTATGTGGTCCTGCGCATCCTTCGCGGCCCCCAAGCCGGCAGCACCCATGTCCTCAAGCGGGACCGCACCAGCATCGGCGGGAAGGGCTCGCAGTTCGAGCTCAACGCCTCCCTACCCAAGAACGCCTTCTACGTTCGCGTCGTGCGCGGTCGTGCCCTCGTAGAGCCCGGCGCCGCAGCGGTATTCTTAGCGGGCTCACGAGTGCGTCAGGTCGTGCCTGCCCTGTTCGGCGAGCAGATTCGCTGTGGTGAACACGCCATGGTGGTCGAGTCCCAGACCCTACAAGAGTCCGTGGAACAGCCAACCTTCGGCGACATGGTTGGCGCCTCACCCGTCATGCGAAAGCTCTTCGGCGTGCTGTCGCGTATTGCGGGCCATGATGCGCCGGCACTCATCGTCGGCCCAAGTGGCACTGGTAAAGAGCTCACCGCACGAGGCCTGCACGACACGGGCCTGCGCGCCGGTGGGCCGTTCATTGCCGTCAACTGCGCAGGTATCCCTCACACGCTCTTCGAGTCCGAGCTATTCGGCCACGAAAAGGGGGCCTTCACCGGGGCCTCCGAACGGCGTGATGGCGCATTTCACCGGGCACATGGCGGTACACTCTTCCTCGACGAGCTGGGAGAGCTGGCGCTTGATGCGCAAGCCAAGCTGCTCCGCGTCTTGGAGTCCGGTGAAGTCCGCCGGGTGGGTGGTGGCACTCCCGAATACCCAGATGTTCGCATTGTCGCGGCAACCAACCGAGACCTGACATCGATGATTGTGTCGGGGAGCTTCCGCGAAGACCTGTACTTCCGTCTAGCGGTCTTGTCCGTCTCCCTTCCACCGCTGAGCGAGCGTGTCGGAGACATCCCGCTCATTGCGGATGCCCTGCTGCGTCGAAACCATCCCGATGCGGTGTTGACTCCCGGCGCCCGAACTGCGCTTTCCGCTTACAACTGGCCCGGTAATATCCGCGAGCTGCGCAACGTATTGACCCGCGCCTATGTCCTGGCCGGTCCCCGAATTGATGCAGCAGACCTCAGCTTCAATCCGCTAGTCTTTGATCGGGCTCCAGCCCGCCCCACAGCCCGAACACCGCTAGGCAGAGAACAAGTCGAAGCGGCCCTGGCGCGAGTGAACGGCAACCGCACCAAGGCGGCTGCACAGCTTGGATTACCACGCTCAAGCCTGCTGTACCGCATGCGCAAGCTCGGCCTAATGTAGGCCCTCGGAGATGTGAGCTGTGGGCTGGCGGATAACTGTGCAGATCGGGCCGTCAACGATCAGAGCTCGCGTCTCGCGGCGCTCTCATGTTCATGGTTCTTGACGGGATTGAGCGGTTTGGTTGTGAAACGGTTCTGAGCGGTTGTGTGCGACGCACCACAGGAGTCGCTAGAATCTTGATTGCTCATCGCCGCGACTCTGCCAATCGATGCACATCCGATGTCCCAAAGACTGGCGACTCCCACAGACAACCAGCGAACACGCTGACGCCCAAGGCCTACGCTCGGACATCCGATAACTCGTTCCTGACCTACCAAATCACCGAGAACCTCGCAAACCTAGACCTCCCGCTGAGCCACTCTCACACACCCCGCGCTCGGTCGATCAGTCGTCCAAGTCAAAGCGATAGACAGCACCATGGTCACGCGTCACTCCGCCGGACCGGGGCGCTCCAATGAGCAGCACCCCATCACCACCAACCAGCCCATGGCCGAGCTCGGCTCCTTGTGTAGCACCTTCAGCGTGGCTAAGGTCTAGGCCTACAAGCCCACGACGAATCCAGGTGTTGTCCTGCCAACGGAACAATGAGACCCGGCCAACGTCGAAGGTGCTGTCTTGGGACTCTGGGTCGTCGGCGATGAAGTCGTAGAACGGCTGGGCAACAGCGAGCCACACACCATCTTCTGTGTCGATGACAGCAAGACCACGGCCAAAGTCCGAACCATTCTGGTCGCCCAACAGAACCGCGGGTTCCA
The DNA here is from genome assembly GCA_047626195.1 of Myxococcota bacterium. GTDB lineage: Bacteria > Myxococcota_A > UBA796 > UBA796 > CAJXTB01. Next base: position 12,059 of record JBLHSN010000105.1, on the reverse strand, counting down.
ACACCAGCTCGGCATCTGGGAACACGTCATCTAGCGCTTGAGCGTAGTCTGCCAAGTCGCTGGTCGTGCGCATATACACGGCACCAGCCCCCGAATCCGGAGCCCCCAAGAGAAGCTCTACAATGCCGTCGCCATCCACATCTGCCGCCTCAACCCGCACCCCGACTCGACCATTATTGATGGGTCCAGCAAGGCCGGTCTGACGCGGCTCGCCCGTCTCACAGTTCTCGCCCCAGCCAAACAGCACGTGAACAGCACCGCGGTTGCTTCCACCGGGATCAGCTGAGGGAGCGCCAATCGCCACATCTTCACAGCCATCGCCATCGATATCGCCAAGGGCAGCTATGTCATCTCCGAGAATATCGCCGTTGGTTCCAGCCGAGAAGCTGCGCATGTCACACAGGACGACCGACAGCTCTTCGGGCGCCACGCCAAACGCAACCGTCACCCGATCCGGGGTCGCACTCGGCGAGTTGAAGATGAGGTCACCGAAACCGTCACCATTCAGATCAGCACCCGCGACCTGCTCAATTCGGCCGTTCTGAACAGGTCCGTAGACCAGGTAGTCTGGATTCCCGACGGCTTCGCCACCGCGGTAGACCGCGACACCCCCAACGCCACCTAGGTTGTTGCGGCATTCATCCGGATTGTGAACAGTGGCCCGGTACAAGTCAGGGCGATTTCGCTGAAAGCGCACCACGACTCCAAGGTCTACCGCACCATCTCCGTCCACATCGCCCACCGGTCGAATTTTCCAGCCGGTGTGGATTCCCGCTCGGTAGTCCGGCATCACGGGGCCTTCCTCGTCGCCCGGACTAAACCAGGGTGCTTCTGGACCGTTCTCGCCCACAACAGCGAGCTGTCCGGCGTCAGGCCCATTCGGCAACACCCCATCCAAGGGAGCCGCAACGACGAGCGACGGCTGTGGCCCCCCAAGGTCCGCCATCATCATGGTGTCGACGTACCCGGCCAGCGCTCCGCCCGTGTACACCGGAAACTCAAGCGACTGAAGCGGCAGCTGTGGAATCGCGGCAATCACGTCTCCGACGCGCGGACCCCGCGCATTGCTCCGTCCTTCGGTCACCACCCAGGCATCCGGCACATGGCGCAGAGGGGCCGCTCCCACGCCGAATCCGCCTTCACTAATCTCGCCATACACCGCGCCAAAGTGCGTGGTCTCGTCGAGAATCGCTCCGTACGGAGCCCCGGCGATAATAGAACCACTCCACCACTGCACGCCGCCGGCATTGTTCACCAAGTCGTCCGTACGTATTCCGCTGGCATACAGCTCGGGAAGGCCATCGTTGCCTAGGTCTATCGCACCGACCATTGTGCCAAACTCCTCGTTGGCTTCCGAGCCGTACAAGGTGATGCTGGCCTCGTCATGAAACACCGGTGAGGTCGACGGTCGATTGTCGTCGTCTGCCATTTTGTACACATACACCGCACCCGCACGATTCAGGGTGCCGTTGTCATTGCGCCAGGCCCCAACGATAAGGTCATCGGTTCTGTCTCCATCGAGATTTGCGATGGCCAGCGACCAGCCAAAGTCTTCTTCGCCAGCAACCGCGCTGTACACGCGACTCGGAAGCTCGGGAAGTCCGGTGGAGACATCATTGCTTAGGTAGACGTAGACGAGATCAGCGGTCTCGGTGGCTACAGCGACGTCACAGCGACCGTCTGCATCAAGGTCTCCGGTACGGACATTGCGCCCCATCTCAGTGCGAGCGCGGTCGTAGCTTCCTTCGTTAAACGCCCGTCCGGACAGCTTCCACGCAAAGGCCTCGGCCATCCCGTCTGGCTCCGAGACCCATCCGTAGACGGCTCCGACATCGGGCACTGTCGGTGTGTCCGTCCGGTCGTCGTGCCTCCGTGCGGCAACGACGATGTCGAGCACCCCGTCACGGTCGATGTCACACAGGTCGACACCCGACCCAAGCCGGTCGCCGCCAAACTCTCCGACAAGCTCGCTCCACGGCTCCACTCCGAAGGTTCCGTCACCGTTTCCTTGGTGGATAGCCACGCGACCACGGGAGAAAAAATGGCCTTCTTCGCCCACGACCAGGTCAGGCACCTGGTCGCCGGTCACATCGCCAATGACCAGGTCTCGGCCAAGCTGGCCAACGCGCCACACCCCTTCGAAGGTCTGGATCGGGGTGGACGCAATACCAGTCGGAGTCCCCATATAGACCGTCACAATACCGGCGCGATGCGTGAGAGCATTGGCGTTGGGCTGACCCACTACCGCATCGTAAAAGCCATCGTTATTTAGGTCGGCGGTCACAACACGCTGAAGGCTGTCGGTGATCCCATCCACACTGGGAGTTGGAGACAGTGGCTCCGCAACAATGACGCGCACCTCCGCCTGCACCCCGGAGACATAGTGGTCCGCAACACCCAGGATGACCTCGCCAGGCGCGTCGGCCCACACACGAAGGCCATCGGTCACCGCACCATCACCGGACAGGACAGACACGTCGTAGACGTTGGAGCCGCCTTCGACCGGGATGTCCATGGGCGTGTTCAGAGGCACCAGCACAACATCCGGAATGTCTAGAACGACCTCTTCGCGCACGCGAAGGTCCACAAAAACAACACCAGCCGTCACATGGTCTGTGACCGCGATGACATCGGTTCCCGTCAACGCCCCTGTTGTCCATGCACACCCTTCCAGCGAGCCACCAGACCGGTCAAAAGCCACGCTGCACCCAATATCGGACGAACCCCCGCTCACTTCCAGCTCAAGGGTTTGTTGACGCAGAACCGTTGCGGATGCCGGAATCACCACCAACCGAGGCAACACCTCAAATGTGGCCTCCGCCCAAATCCCACAGCTGTCCGTCACCCGGACGGTATCGATACCGCTGTCCTCTCCAGACAGGTATTCGCCGGTGAGGTCGGACAAAATACCGCCGGTTTGCCCGTCCACAAGCGCAAAGCTCACATCACCCGTTCCGCCGTCAACGCGAACGACGCCTCGCTGCAGCGGATTGAGTGCAGGTGGATCTGCGGTCGCCGTCATGGGTGCGCAGGTGTCCGAATCGGTGTCCGTCGCTTGCTCGGTGCCCGTGCCCGAATCGGTGTCGCTGTCGCTGTCCTGAACCATTCCCTCGCAGCCGACAAGGAACGCTAACCACCACAACTTCATGGAATCTCCACCACGTATGCGGCACCATTATCCGGGCCGGGAATGTCTGATAGTGGCGAACCAAAAGCAAGATAACCACCGTCGCCACTTACACTTTGGCCGAGTCTAGCCGTGATACCGTCACTCACTACAAGCGTGCTCGGTACCCGATCAAGACCCACACCGTCTTGCCATCGGTACACGGCAACCGAGCCCGAATCGAGGCCGTCAGCGTCGTCGAATGGCGCGCCAACCGCCAGTGCCATGCCCGAGTCGCTGCTCGCACTGGGAATGATGGCCACCGCGTCGCCGTAACCAGATGCGATCCGTCCCCAGACCGTCAAACCGGCGTCCGATGCGCGATTCATGGGCACAGGCACGACATCTGCCGGGTCTGGCAGGAACGGAACACCGGTCCAAGGAGTGAAAGCGTCACTCTGTAGTCGTCCGACAAGCTCCGACCCCGGCACTACCCACACACCGCCGACATTGTCGACCTCCGGCCTAATACTGCGCAACCCGACCGCCAGGTCATCGAGACCGTCGCCGTCCAAGTCACCGCTTGAGAGTGCAAAACCACCTTGGGCACCGCTCTCGCGCGACAGCAAGTGCAACACACCGCGCGTATCGCAGGTCTCCCCAAGGCCAAACAGGATGCGAACAACACCCTGGTTGCTCAGGAAGAACTCGGGGTTCTCGAAGTCCTCTTGATAAGCGCCAATCGCCAGCTCATCACAACCGTCGCCGTCCAAATCACCCAGCCCTACCATTGCCGAGCCCATGCGAGCGTTGGGCTCCGTGGACTCGAAGTCGATGGGGTCGCACAGAATGGTCAGGCCATCCGGGAGCGAAGCACCGTAGTGAACGCGAACGCCGCCCGCATTTTGGACACCCCACATGCTGGAGCCTAAGACCACATCGTCGAATCCATCTCCGTTGTAGTCATACCCACCGGCAACGCGCAAGACCCGGCCACCTACTCGGGTGCCGAAGGACACCGCACTCGGCTCATCTTCCCACCCGCCCAGCGCACGACGTCGGAAGACAAAAGCGCCTCCCGAATCTTTCATCGCTGGAATGGTACATGCCGGTGGGTTGTATGCGTTGTCGTTGCCAGGACGGTCCTCTTGCGCGGCGGCCACAATTAGGTCCGGCCCCAGGCCATCCCCGTCGACATCTCCCGCGGCAGACACGAACCAGCCCAATCGGTCACCAGAGCTCTGCGTGACGTGTCGGGCCGGGTCCCACACAATGGCCCCCGTTGATGCCGAATAAGCGACCAAGCGCCCTCCTTGGAGTGCGGTCTCGATGGTTGCGTCGAAGGCGCCAACAACCACTTCGGTTCCAGCGGATGTAGACACGGCCATTAGCGACTCACCGTGTCGCATGCCGGCAGGACCTCCTGGGAAACCCAGCGCCGTCTCCGACCCCATTGGCGTGGACGACATCATCCAATATTGACCGACTTCTGGCCCCAACGTATCGTCACGTCCACCGCGCATGATGAGCTCGGGCCAACCATCGTCATCGAAGTCGCCGACCGGCGCGAAGGCTTGCCCAGCGGCTGCCGCTAGACCCGGTCCCCACCAGATGTGGTCCCCTTCGGTGGCAATGCGCTGGGTAACGCCCGCATCGAGGTCCGCCGCGAGCGACGTCGCGGTAAAGACCACCACATTGCCGCTGTCGTTGAACTGCTCAGGCATGCCCCATTCGGCGAAGCTCGCACCGACCATGAGGTCCCGCTCTCCATCACCATCAACATCCACGAGCTCAATCTTGTCGCCCAAGAAGTCGCTGTTCCGGGCACCAATGAGCCGCCAATCCGCCAGCTCGCCAGCTTGAACCGGTACACCGGCATCAACAGCCAAGTCCAAGCCTCCGCCACGGTACACATGAACGGCTCCCACATCACGCATGCCCTCAGGGTCGAAGCGGGGTTCGGTGATGATCAGCTCGTCTAGACCGTCACCATCGAGGTCGGTCATGAGATGGTCTATGCCGAACTCGTTGGCGACCGCGTTGTTCTCAAATAGTCGAACGGGGCTGTCCGTCAGTCCTCTGTCGGCATCACCCAAGTACACGGCGACGAAGCCGCCATTGACGCCATCCGCACTCAGCCGGCGATTCCATGCCCCCACGGCGACATCGCACAAACCATCCCCGTTGACATCTCCCGTGGAAAGGCGAGACCCCATGAGCGCGCCAGCACGTTGCTGCCACTCGCCATCGACGAAGGACTTGGCAAAACGCTGCACAGACGCGGATTCTTCCAGGCCATCCGCAGTCCCCTTGTACACCCAGATTGCACCTTGGTCATTCGCTATCAACAACTGAGAACGGTCTTCGTCGCGGTCAGCACCCACAATGAGGTCCTGATAGCCGTCCCCGTCGATGTCACAGGTCCCGACGCTAGAGCCCAATCGGTCCCCGGGCCCGCCATACGCTTCCCACACAGGCTCGGTCGCAAAGCCGTCTGGGCCACGCTCATAGATGCGCACGCGGCCGGTGTCGTTGGCGAGCTCATCCGGTTGAATTGCGGTGACCACCAAGTCTTCAAGTCCGTCCGCAGTCACATCGATCAGCGTGAGGTCGGTGCCCAAGCGTTCATCCGGCCACACACCGAACTGCAGGACGTCTAGGTCTACGTCATCCATGGCGTTGACCGAGAATTTGAGCAATGTGCCGCCGCGAACCGCACCGACACTGGGTTCCCAGTCGCCGAAGAACACGTCCTCGAAGCCGTCGCCATCAACGTCTCCAGGCAATACCATGCGCCCGATTCGACTGGTATTTCCAGACCAAACAGGCTGGGGAACCGCCAATGGTGCCACCACGGCAACCCTCAACTGGGCGGTATCACCCGTATACAGATCGGTGACTGTGACCACCGTCTCCCCTTCACCGACAGCCACAACTTGGTCGCCGACAATGTCCACAAAATCCGAATCCACACTCAGTGCAAGAAAGCCCGAACCCGTCACAGCCTGAACAGATTTGGTGGTCCCAACCGGCAGAACCAACTGCTCAGATGGGCTGAGTGCCAGTGCATGGGCCTCATCCGCAATGATGACCGCTTCTGCGGTGTCACCCGTCTGAGCATCTGTCGCGCGCACAATGGTGGCGCCGGCCAACCCGGTGGTGACCACGCAGGTGGCGGTGACGTGGCCACTTCCCGACAGGCGCTCACAGGTGGCCGCACCCGTGCCGCCCACGACATCGAGCTGAAAGCTCACAAGGGGTCGGACCCGCGCTTGTGCTGGCAACAGTACTAGGCGGGAGACAACGTCTACATCGACGACCACTGCTCCGTCACATCCTTCGTCGGTGACTCGTACGCCATAGGTGCCGGGCATCGCTGGGGCGAAGAACACGCCGGACAGTGCGTTGATGTCGCCCTCGTCGACTACGTCAAAGCGGTAGTCACCGGTGCCTCCATCGACCTGCACCGTCGTAAGTCCAGAAACCGTCGCAGGCGTCACTTGCGCGGCCAATGGCGGGGCGCAGGTTGGTTCAGCAACGGCGTCACTGTCGGTGTCAGCGTCGGTTGCGACGTCCGTGCCTCCGTCTATTTCAGCCGTTGGAGGCTCAATGCAAGCCATCAACGACACCGCAGCAAGTCCAAAAAGCCAGCGCACCCTCATTCGCATCTCCTCTGCGCTGGCGACTCTACCGCCTCTGAGGGTACCCTACCGACTGACGGAGGCGGAGTGCGGACAAGTTGCCTACTTTTCTTAGCGGCGTGCACGGTGACTACCCCCACCGAGCGACAACTCGCTGACCCCGTGCTCATCGAAGTTGATGCCCCGCGCGTCTCGGAACGCATAATCATCGAAGACGCAGAGAGCGCTGCAGTGACCGACCGGCTTGTCGTGTGGTTCGGCCGAGACGGCGACCTGTACAGGCGAGCACCTGGAAGCGAGTCTGAACTAATCGAGCGCGCCCTCGGACTGCAAGTCGCCGGAGCTGTAGACCTCGAAGATGCCGGTGTGGACGGAACGCCCGTCGAACTACTGTTGCTGAATGGCTCGCTGTGGACGTGGAATGGTGTTCTGTTGCGCCCGTCTCCGCTGGCACAAGGCCTACCCGGGCAGATCACACGCCTGGCCTACGACGCTCCACGATTGTGGATTGAGACCACCGACGGCCTGTTCCGCTGGTCCGCGGACGCGCTTGTTGAAATTCGAGTTGGCGATGAGCCCGTCACTCGTGGATTCGCTGTCGGAGGCGTTTCGAGAGGCCAGTCTGTCATCTGGGTCGGAACCGAAGACGCCATCCACGCGGTTCCCGTGCAGGGAGGGCCGGTCTTGGTCGAGCACCTTGTCCAGGTCAGTGCCATCACCGCAGACGCATACGGGCTGGTGTGGATTGTCACAGACGGCGAACTAGGACGCGTGTCTCGCGACGGTGAGCTGCTCAACCTGGGCCGCAGCGGCGTACGTAGCCTTGTCTCCGAGCGCGGCAGTGCAGACGTCTGGATTGGAGCAGATGACGGCTGGTGGCAGGTTCGTGGCCTTCTGGCGGCTCAGCTCACCACCTCTCCGGCTGGCGACCCCATCGCATTGGACCCGGCGGGACGACTGTGGACATCGGACGGAGTCGACTTATCCGTGCTGGCTGTCGACCGGCCCGTGGTGTTGACCGGCTTGTCGCGCGGAAATGTCCTGGACCTGCCGTCACAGCTGACCGTCGAGCCCACCGACCCCGAGCTCGTAGACACCGTCGCCATCGCCCTCGATGACCTGCCCATCATTGTCGACGAGACCTGGTCGTTCACCCTGGACCCCGCGTCACTCGAAGCAGGCCTGCACAGTCTCGATATCGACGTCCGCTACACGGATGGCGACTCACGAACACAAGCGCGCGATATTTTCGTCGGCTTGCCCTTCGACGTGACCTGGGACGAACATATCTCCGCTCTGCACGAAGCTCGCTGTGCAAGATGTCATACGGACAGCACGGAGACCATCCTGGCCGATTTTGCTTCCTGGCAAGACCGGTACTCCGATATTGTTGAGCAAGTCCAGAGCGGCGCTATGCCACTCACCGGTACCCCCCTGACCAATGACGAGCTGTCGCTTGTGGTGGGTTGGGGCAACGGAGGGTTTCTTCCATGACCCTACTCTTGAGCCTCTTTCTGATCGGCATTTCGGCTGCCCAGGAGCCAGCTGCCATCGTCCTTCCTCAAATGGAAGGAACCGAGTTGCTGCGCGCCATGAGCCTCGACCTGCGCGGCGTGGTCCCCTCCATGGAGGAGTACCAAGCTGTACAGGACGGTGGCGCCGTAGATGGCGTCATCGACCAATGGCTAGACAGCCCAGGCTTCACCGAGCGCGTGGTCAAGCAGCACCGCAGTCTGTTGTGGAACAACGTCTCCAATGTGCGCTTGACACCAAATCAGAGCCGGCTCATCACCCGTAATGGTGTGTGGTTCCGCAACGCCGCGTCCACACCGCTTCGCGGCGTCTTCAACTTGGGATGTACCACCCGCGATGCCGAGTTTGACGAGTTTGGATGGCCCATTCGCGAAGAAGTCACGCCGGGTGTGTACGACGAAGGCTCCCTCGTTATCTCGCCATATTGGGACCCCGAGAATCCGGTTCGAGTCTGCGCATTCGACGCCATGGAGCAGCAGTACGCCCCCGATGGAACGGACTGCGGAGATGTAAACGGCATCGCTGATGACCAATGTGGCTGTGGCCCAGACCTCCAGTGGTGCATTCCGGTCGCTGTAGAGCGGGAAATCTTGGACGGAATGGGCGAAGACGTAGACCATCGCATCCGCGCAATGGTGGACAACGACCAGCCCTATACCGAGCTTTTGACCGGAAATACCGGCTACTTGAACGGTCCCGTTACTCACTTCCTGACCCACCAAACAGAACGCCGAAGCGGATTCCGCTTCAGTCCAAACAGCATCGATGCTGAACGCCTGCCAGATCTCGCGTACACGGACGACGGGATGGTGCCGGTGGCGTTGGGCGACCACCACAGCGGCGTGCTCACCTCCCCCGCATGGTTGCTGCGGTTCCAGACCCAACGCAGCCGGGCCAACCAGTTCCACAACAGCTTCCTATGTCAGCCCTTCGTACCGCCAAGCAACGGTCTTCCCGAAGTGTCCGAGGAAGAACAGAGTCTCGACCTCACAGCTCGCGACGGCTGCCAATACTGCCACGCGCTGCTCGAACCCGCCGCTGCTCACTGGGGTCGATGGGCGGAGAGCGGTGCCGCATACCTCGAGCCCGAGACCTTCCCAGCGTTCAACCCTGCCTGTCTGGAATGTTCAACGCGCGGCGGATGTACGGATGAATGCCGCACCTTCTATGTGACCCAGCGCCTAGCTCCCGAGCAAGACCCGTTCATCGGCTACATGAACGCCTTCGAGTTCCTTGAGGACCGGCATGCCACCCACGTAGACCAGGGCCCTGCACTGCTTGTCAACAAGACCACGGCCGACGGTCGCCTCCCCGAGTGCGTCGCCGAAAAGACGGCTGAATGGCTGCTCGGCCGCTCGCCGACCTCTGCCGAAGAGCCGTGGGTCGAAGAGCTCGCCACGCGGTTCGCCGAGGCCGGATTCGACTATAAGACTCTGATTCGCGACATCGTCACCTCTGAAAACTACCGGAGGCTCCCATGAAACTGGCGCTTGTGCTGGCCGTCGTACTGACGGGCTGCTCACAACAAACCCTCGACGCTCCAACCGATCTACCTCCGGCGGATGTGGGTGAGTTTACGCCAGTTGACGGCGGAGACATCGCTGAAGAGGGCCAAGCCGGTCGAGACTTTCGCCGCATGGACGTCGACCAACTCTCCGCATCTATCGAACGCGTCACTGGTCATGCCTGGACACGAGATGACGGCGGCGAGGAGATTGACCGCTTTCAAGAACTAGCGCCGACGCTCGGAGCCCCCGACTACATCGAGGTCGTCTCAGACACACTGAGTCCATCGCTGCTGTTCCAGAAGTTCCTCGACGATGCCGCCCTTGCTGTCTGCCCAAGGTTAGTACAAGACGATTGGGCGCGTGCTGACGGTACGCGCTGGCTCATCCGATATGTCGACCCAACCGATACATCCGACAGTCCCGACATGCAGCGCACGCTCCAAGACGCGTTGCTGCGTTTCCATGGCACGGCGGTCGCGGACGACTCCCAACAGCTCGCCGAGTGGGCCTTTCTGATGCGTTCGCTCACCGAAGTGGCCTCGGAGCCACAGACCCGGTGGGAGTCGCTGTGCGTCGCTCTCATCACCCATCCTGACTTCTACCTGTACTGAGGCGCCGAATGCCGCTTACCCGACGCGAGATGTTGATTGCGACGGTCCTCGGAACCGGGGCTCTTGGGCTATCGTCCACCCTGCCCTTTCCAGGCCTCACACTGCCGGCCCACGCAACAGGTGTGGGACGCTCCGACCTGCACTATATCTTTGTCTACTTTCAAGGTGGATGGGATGCGCTGCTCGGATTGGACCCGCGTGACCCGAGTGTCTACACCCAAGACAACATCGCCTACTACAAGACCTACCCAGGCTACGAGAACGTAGAGATGGTCAATGCCAACCGCGTACAGGCCGGTGGCATCCAGTTCGGCCCCTACATTGGCAATCTGACCAACCACGTGGCGGACCTCCAGGTCTTCCGCGGTCTGTCAATGGATACGCTGACCCACGAAGTCGGCCGGCGTCGCTTCATTACCGGGCGCCCACCTGCCGGTACTCAAGCTCGCGGCTCATCTTTAGCGACTGTTCTCGCCGCACAGTTCGGACAAGACGACGTAGTGCCAAACCTTGTCGGTCGCGTTGAGACCTTCAACCCCGACCAACCATCGTGGGCCAGCGCCATGTCCGTCAACAGCGTGGACGACCTCGTCGCCGCGCTGTCGCCCAATCCGAGCGACATCGGTGAGATCGAGCGCGAGCAGATCGACGCCTTGCTAGAACGCTTCCGCGAGACCTCCACGTCGCAGCGGTCGAAGGCACGCAGCTCTGCTCTGGAGTTCCGCAAAGCCGCCCATGAAGTGGTCCAGCAGAACCTCGGAAGCGTGTTCGACTTTGGCGCAAACACCGAAGAGATGGCCATCATTCGCGACGCTTATGGCTTCAATCGTAACCAGCTCGCCACACCCAGCGCACGCACCGCAATGGCTCTGCGTGCTCTGACCCAGGGTGTTTCCCGGTGCGTCAGTGTGAGCGTCACAGACAACCTAGACACCCACGCAAATGACTGGGAGAGCGACCACGGTCCCCGTCTGCGTGACGGTTTTGACCGCGTCGCACAGCTCGTCCAAGATCTCAAGACCACCGAGTATCGCGGTACCCAAGACAGCTGGTTTGACCACACCGTCATCGTTGGCTTCTCCGAGTTCCAGCGTACGGCCATGGTCAACGCACGCGGTGGCCGGGACCACAGCCTTAGCAACACCGCCTTCGTTATGGGCGGGGGACTACGAGGCGGACGGGTTCTCGGTGCCAGCGGCGAAGTGGGCATGATTCCACAGAACATCGATCTCGCCACTGGGATGCCGAGCCCGGGTGGCGAAGTCATTCGTCCCGAGCACATTCACCGCGCGTTGCTCAAACACGCAGGAATCGACGACGACATTGCTGAGTTGCGAGTTCCCGCCTACGACGCCATGCTCTCGTAATCAACATGATGTAGCAGTTCGCAAGACGACCTCTTCCATCTACTCGGCGGGATTCAGTGCAGGGAGAGCCGGCCATCGAATCCACACGGTAGTGCCATGCATACCATCGCTACGAATGCCCATTGTAGCGCCCGCCTGACAGGCATGTCGTCTTCCAATCGGAAGTCCAACTCCCATGCCACCTCGGTCTTTGTCGCGATGCAGTCTGCTACCCATCAGGAATGCAACATCGCATAGCTGCGGTGGGATGCCGGTTCCATTGTCCGATACCGATACATGCCATCTACCCGAAT
>JBLHSN010000104.1:0-16721 GCA_047626195.1 Myxococcota bacterium | reverse complement strand
GCCTCGTAGTCAGTTCTGCGGGCTTGATGGAGGGCCTGACCCCCCGCTAGTCGGGCTCGGTCATCCCCGCCGTCCAACATGGCGAGTAGCGGCCCGCGCAGTTGGGCCGGGCAGACGTAATCGAGCAGCTCCAGACTACTTGCGCGAATCGACGGAATGTCGCTATTGAGGCCACGTAGAATGCGGCCAAAATCTTCATTGGGTCTCATCAAACCAATGACGCGTACCACACGCTCGACAGCATGGGATCGCTTGTCTTGAAGGAGCTGAGTCAAAAAGCCATGCTCCGGTGTGATGCGTTTCGGGTCTTCGGAAGCGCCCCGTTCGATCGACAGCTGCTGGTCCAGCATCGAAAAGCACGCCGCGAGGGTTTGATGGGCACTGTCCATCAACACGGGCCGGCTCGCAAGCAGTGCAGCGAGAGTCTCATCCGCAATCTCGTTGGACGCTGTCTCGAGAGCTCGGATGATACGATACTGCAGCATACCCGAGGTATGACCTAAAGATTCTGCGAGTTCGAGAGTGATATCGGTATTGCGAAAACCAACAATCGCTCGAGGAATTTCCCAGCGAATCGCATTGGGCGTCGACGGGTCGACCATGGCTTCACTCAACGCACGCACCCCCTCCAACCCGTGTAGGTAAAGGGCACTACGGGCCACATGGCGGGTAGGCCGCTCAGCGAGTGCCAAGATGGTCGCAGGAAGCAATGCCGGCCGCGCAAGCCGACCCATGGCCTCCAGTGCGCCACGCCGTACCTCGTCATCAGGGGAGCTTCGCGCCTGTACTAAGTACTCATCTAGAAGATCAGATGGCGCCTGTGGGGCAGCGGCGGCCATCGCAATCAACGCAGTCCTGCCGTTGTCGTGTTGAATCAGGATGTCGAATTGCTCGCGGCCCTGCTCCATTGACCACACGCCAAGGCTCTGCAGATAGACGGCACTGCTCGCTCGTGTCGCGCGGCAATGCGAACCAAGGTGCCGTTGAAGTTCGGCGATATCGGGCGCAACGGCCATGGTGGCACGAACGATAGCGGCGTGGACTTTGGGTGTGGCCTGGCCCTCCAAGCGATTCGCGAGTGGGAGGAAGTCGGTTCGGCCCGAGCGGGCAAAGACGTCGAGCACCGCGCAAATGACATCTTCGCTAGGGTGGTACAACAGCAACGTGGGCACTGCTTCAGTCTTGTCCTCGCGCTCAAGGATGTCCAGTGCAGCCAGGACACGTTCGTCGTCTTGACTGCTGAATGCGGCCATCAGAGACGCAAACGAGGACACGTCCAAATCCACGAACGGGTAGTGCGTCTCGCGAGCGACCTCGGCTAGGTTGTGGCGAAATACATCAACATACGGCCGTTTCAGACGGCTTCCGATGACCAACCACAGCACCGCAAGCGCGACGAGTGGAATGGCGAGGGCCACAGTCGATGCACCGAGCGCAAGGGCGGTCAAGATGGCGACGGAGCCTGCCGCCTGAGCCCCTCGATGACCAACCGTGTCGAGGAATCCCTTGATGCTCGCTCGTACACGAGACGGCATGGGCACAAACAGCAGCTCGGTCGCCGTCTTGTTGAGCGTGTGCTTCAACGCACCATCACTTCCTTTTAGCGAGATGGCACCGGCAAGGCCGAATCCGAGGGCCACTCCCACGCCACCAAGGGCCAGCAAAATGGGAAGCGGAAGCAATGCTCTTACCACCCCAACGCGCTGGACGATGCGTTGGACCAACAGCGTCTGCAGACCGAGCGAAACGATGTTCAGTCCCAGGTAGAGCCAAGCGAGAGTACTCGCGAGGTCGGAGGGTTGGACAGCGTCGGCAATCGCGGCTTTGAACAGATAGTCTGCGACGGTAAGGGTGAGCGTAGAGACCACCAATAGCGCGGTGACATGCCGCACATAAGGCCGCTGGAATGCCTGGACGATGGGGATGTCAGGCTGGTCTTTTTCGGTGTGATTACCAGCGCCAAGCGGACGCCTCCAAGCGAGGATTGACGCACTCGCCAGTACCCCAGCCGCAGTGAGTACTAGATGACGAGGCTCGGTGACCTCGGCAAGAAGGCCAGCCGCGGCAAAACCTGTGACGGCCCCTGCCACACTTCCCACGCCGATAAAACCGTACAGCCGCTTGGCTTGCCTTGCATTGAACGTCTCCCCAACCGACAGCCAGAACTCCAGCAGGATGAGTGTCACAACAACGCTGGAAAGCACGTACAACGCGTACAGCCCAGGTGAGCCAAGAGCAGGAAGCGCCAACCACAACGTAAACACGAGGGCGGACGAGAGCCCAAGAGTCAGAGGCAGCGCACGCAGGGCAGCCGGCAGGCTCTTCTGAGCTGGCACTGCAAGTCCCGAGAGAACCGCGACGAGTAGGTACACCCATGGAAGCTTCGTAGGCGCGATGGACGCTAGGAACAGGGCATCTCGGGCCGTCTCCAACAGCGCATGCGACGCGGTAACGGCCAGGAGAGTCGCAAATGCGACCCAAGCCACAGAGCGCTCATCGGGACGAACAGTTGCGAGAAACTTGAACATTGGGGGTGTACCTGAGCACTGAAAGCCAGCCCGCAACCCCTGTCAGTTGTCCGAATGCACATCAATGTACCTGACGGAGCGTCGAATCGACCACCAATCACTATCCAGGGGGCGCCTGCGCATACGTGCGAACGGTCTGCACGACCTCGAGAACAGACGACACCACGACCTCTAGCTGCTCCTTGCCGATGCTGTGTCCACTGCCCTCGACAACCAACCACCGGCCCCGTGTGGACAACGCAGCGAGTTCTTGCTGCAGTTCATGCCGCATCACCTTCTCGGCGGCTTCCTCGTCGTCCTCTACGATCGGATCCTGGGAGAGCACAACCACGAACGCATCGCCACGTGAAGGCGGCTGCATGCCTCCCATGCTGATCCGCGTGAGTCGCCTGACGCTCGTAGGCTATCGCCCGATCCGTGTGCGATTGGCCGTAGGTAGCCACCAGTTGCACCCGGTCCTCGTCGGACAAATGCTCACTCTTCGAGAATTTTGCTTCGACAAAGCCAGCAACCCGCATCAAGCCGAAGGGCTGGGTTCAAAGGCCTACCCGAAGCATCGTGGACATCGGTGGGACCTCGCCGCCAGATACCAGCATCTGACGCTCGTGGCTGGAGTCGACGAACACCATGCCTAAGACCTGGTGCGGAAACGGGTCGTAGAAGGAACGCGCAAGCATGCCCCCCGAGACGCGCCGACCAAGACGAGCGGCGCAGAGATTCCAGCTCCGGCTAGCAACCCGTGCAGTTGCGCCGCGGATTCGGACGCCGGCTGCGCATGGTCGGTCGGCGCGCTGTAGCCAAGCCCATCCCTGTCGTATGCACACGACCGAGTGGTTTCCGCGACCGCGCGGTGCACAGGGCCAATGCCGGCGGCACAGCCCGTGAGTCCCCGCTCGAAGACAACAGTGGGCGAACCGGAACCCATGCAGTGGATGTACATGAGTCGGCGATCAACGTCAACGAGTTCCCCTGGCGGTGGAAACGCCTTGCGGTGCCCGGCTTCGGACAACTCCTGGTAGGCGAAGCCCCCGATGACAAGCGAGACAACACCAACCAGTGCCACGCCTCCGAGCCCCACCAAAATAGTTCGTAGACGTTTCATGGAGTCTCCTGGAAGGCGTATTAGCAACTCGATAATCAGCACAAAATCGTATCGCAGCTCAACCCATCAACCTCGATAGAAATATACCGACTATGAACGTCCGGGGTCGATCTCCGACATGAATTGGGCGTGGGAAACGGTCGTGGGAAAGCAGCCAAGCTCGTGCATCGGCCAGTCCTTGCCCCATTCAACGGCTAAGCGCTAGACCGTCAGCAGCCGAACTATCCGTCTCAAGACGAATGAGGAGCGCCCAGCCATTCGCTCCGGCCGCGGCCGAGAGGCGGCGTCGAGGGAAGGGAGCAAGGCCCCCGCCGTCCTGTGCGCGGGGGCGAAGCGACGCAACAATCGGCGTCGGACCTGCCGTCTCCGGGCATGGTGCCCTAGATTCCCGAGTAGTTCGTGGCGCGAAGCTTCACTTCGGCAATGGCGAGCTCGTCCACAGAGCTGCCAGGCCAGGTCTCGGTGACGTTGATGCGTACTTCGTCGAAGCCACTGCCCGTGAACCCGGAGAGGGGCGCAATGTCGAACCACGTCATGGTGCGCGCATTCTCGGGAAGCTCGACCGTCTGAGTGACGTTGTTGGCTCTGATCTCGATGGTCTTGGGACGCTTATGTGTACGCGGACCCGGCGTGATGCCGACACTGCTGACGCCGAAGCCCGAGGCGGCAACCGTAAACTCGGTTGCGGCACCATCAGGACCTGCAGACCAGTAGGTACGGTCGCTTCCGTCTAGCAATGCGTCTGGGAAATGATCGTCATGGGAAGACGTTGGCGGCGTGTCCATGGTGGCGAGGGCGTCCATCTCAACGAGATGCACAAGAGCACCACTCACCGCCAGATTCGGGTAGTCTTTGCCGTCGAAGACGTCGACGACGGTCATGCGGATTCGACCGCCCGAGAAGTCGTTCCCAACTGCGACATTCGGGATGTCGATGGTCTGCCAACCACGCTGGTCGGTGAAGGTGATGGAGTGCTCAAGCTTCGGCATGAAGCTGTCCGATGCGGCTTCGTCAAATACCTCAATCTTGAGGGTCTGGACGCGCGCGTAGTCGTTGAACACGTCTTCATCACGGTCCCAGCCAATGATCAGAGCGACCTTGTCGACCTCACCTTTGGGGATGTCAATCTCAATCCACGAGCCGACATTGTCACGCTCGGGATCGACCATCCATGCGGTAGTACCATCGCTATCGAGAGCCGATGTCACACCCCAGTTAGGCGCATTATTGCCACGTGCTTGGCGTTCCGATGACGCGCGGTAACCAGCGTTGGCGATGGCAGGGAGAGCGAGCAGGACAGCCAGCAAAGTGAAACGCATGGGAACTCCAGACAGATAGACGCGGGCGTAACCAACCCCACAGGAGTCTGCGGGAGTCCCTCGGTTGACATGTCCGTTGTTCGCCTGCTTTTGACTGCCGTTAGCGCAGCTACTCGACGATGTGGAACTCAACCCGGCGATTTATGGCTTTACCATCGCGCGTGGCGTTGTCCGCAAGGGGCACGCTCTCGCCGAAGCCCACCGAACGCAGGCGCTCAGGCTCAATGTCTCGCTGAATCAGCGACTCACGCACCGAGTCGGCGCGGCGTTGAGACAAGTCTTGGTTGTACTGGTCAGACCCGTCAGCGTCTGTATGACCCTGTACTTCGACTAGGCCAATTCGCGGATTATCGCGGATCGCCATGGCGATTTCATCGATGAGAGACAAGCTGATGGGTTGGATTTCAGCACGATTCGTCGCGAAGAAGATGGTCTCGGTAATATCGATTCGGTCTTCACGAACAATGACTCGACGCGGTGGCGCTTCATCCGGACAGCCGTCGGCGTCCTCAAAAGCATTCATGGTCTCGGGCTCGAGCGGACAGGCATCGTCATCATCTAGGATGCCATCACCATCGGTGTCGTTTACCGGGCAGCCGTCAGGAGCAACACCCGGAATTACTGGACAGCTGTCCTGTTCATCGAGAAAGCTGTCACCATCGGCGTCCGTTTCTGGACAGCCGTCTTCGTCTTCCACGCCATCTATATCTTCGGGATTTCGCGGACAGCTATCAGCGACGTCGGGAACCCCGTCACCATCGTTGTCTAGGTCTGGGCACCCATCTTCGTCGCGGTAGCCATCGAAGTCTTCGGGCTCCATCGGACATTGGTCGTTGTCGTCTAAGAAGCCATCGCCGTCTGAGTCGCCGCGTGGACGTTCATCGGGACAGCCGTCTTCGTCTTGGTAGCCGTTGACGGTCTCCGGTTGGTTCGGGCACCGGTCTGCACTGTCCAAGATGCCGTCACCATCGTTATCGTTCTCGGGACAGCCGTCTTCGTCTTCGAAGCCGTCCATGTCTTCAGGCTCGCTGGGACACTGGTCGAGACCATCGATGATGCCATCGCGGTCGTTGTCGAACTCGGGGCAACCGTCTTCGTCTTCGAAACCATCGATGTCTTCGGGGTCGAACACGCAAGCATCCAACTTATCGACGATGCCATCGCGGTCGCGGTCGCGAACAGCCGGGTCAAACGACGGCTGGAACGACGCGCCGGCAATGACCCGATAGTCCGGAGCGCCCACGCCCCCCAACAAACCAAAGCCGCCACCCACGGTGAGAGTGACACGGCGGTCAGGACGGAACTTCATCCAGGGAAGCAGCTCGATCGGCTGTGTAGCGGCCTCATTACCGCCAGATTGGCCAATGATGTCTGCGCCAATCTCTAGGTAGGTGCCTGGCGAAAAGCCGAGCGACGCTCCCCAAGTAAACGCGTTGTTGAACTCTATGTTCTGCACGGTGGCGGCCTGACGTACAAAGTAGCCGCCGTTCAACGTCAGCCGGACCCAGTGCTCACCATCGCGAACCGAAGCATCTGCGAACTCCAACACCGCCATTGGATGGACAGTGAACTCCCCTTCGCCGATAAACGACCGCTCAGTCCCTAGTGGCAGAGTAAAGCGACTAAGCACCGCAATCGCCAGGGGACTTCCGGTCTCGTGGTCGAGTAAGACGACTTTCGGCGTAATGCGAGGGTCGCCAATGCCGGCGCTGACCAACTCGTTTGGCACGGTTGGGTCAAACGCATTGCCAAGCTCGTAGCCCTCCTGCCACGCCAACAGCGGGATGTTGGCGGTCAGTGAGACACGGCCAAAGAAACCCACGCCAAACTGAACGTCTACGCGACTACGGCGGTCAATGATGCCGTCACCGTCATTACCAATCTGCGGCTGGTCGCCTACGTACAGCCGCTGGTCACCGCGATTGAGGACAACACTATCCTCGCTGTAGTTACCCCAGACACCCACGCCGACCTGCAAGTGACCCAAGGTCTCCGCGCTCTCAACAACCATGGTGCCCGATGGGTCTGCCATCGGACGGAACAATTCCACGTCCAGTGAGGGCTCGCCTGGAACTTGTGCCAACGCAGCGGCTGCGAGCAACCACATCATGTGCGTTGACGCCTACGGAAAAAGACTGGGAGAATCGGTAAGAACAGAACTGCCCAACCATTCTCCGCGCCACAGCCGGTCCCGCCGCCGAGCTCACCCGACTGAAGGTCACAAGCGTCGTCCACTTCGGCATTGCAGTTGTTGTCTATGCCATCGCCACAAATATCCAGCGCATCTGGGTTGATGGTGGCGTCTTCATCGTTGCAGTCGTTCTCGCTGGGCGCAAAGCCGTCACGGTCACAATCATCAACAGGTGCCGTGGCATCCACACAATCCTGTGCGAACGCGGATGGAGCAAGCGCAAAGGCAACAATCACGAAAACGACGCGCAACATCAGTTACTTCCGACCAATCTTGTCGATGCCAGGGTAGCCGAGCCATTGACCCTTCTGGGCCTGGATACCGATGTAGACCTGTCCGGCCATAATGAACGGAATGGCCGGAAGCATGAGAATGACACCCAGTCCGCAGGTCATGATGTACAGCGCCACAAAACTCACGGTGAAGATACCCATGAAAGCCAGTGATTGCATAGAGTGATACTTGACAAACTCGGAGTCATCTCCCTTCACCAGCAAGATGATCAGCGGACCAATAAACCCGGTTCCAATCGGAAGGATGTGCGCCAGCAATGCCATCGTCTTCTCGTCATCGGTGAGAACGAGAGCGGTGGCGTCATTTTCAATAGTGCTGTCGCTGTCGAAGTCGTCACTCATGTCTAGTTCTCTCCGTCATATTCAACGGAGGTGTGGTGCCGCATACCGCCCTCAACCTTGAAGGTGTTGTCGGTGAACGAGTCGTCGTTAATCTGAATCCACACCTGACCGTGACCCGGAGCAGTGAAGCTAATACCGGCGCCTACCGGAACAATAGACTCATAGCCGTCATCGCCCTTAAAGCGCATAATGACTTGACCCGGGTAGCAGGTCTCGAGATTACACGGCAGCTCGGTTCCGATTGCTGACTGGCTAGTGTCGCCCGCCGCGGTAATCCAGGGACCATCTGCGCTCAGCTTGTAGAAGTCGATGACGCTTGCGCTGACATCAAACTCATCACCCTCACAAACGCGGCGGTCAAACTGCCAGCCCGTGGTGATGGAGAGGTAGTCGTACACGGTGTAGTCGAGCGGCGTGTATGGACATAGGCCTTCCTGCATGCGCGGAACCGCTTCCATGAACCAACGGGTCCAAGCGGTCATGTCTCCGCCGCGACTCATGGCATCAGCGCATTGTGCAGCATTCTCTTGGGAGACCCACTCCATTTTGTCGGGGTTGCCAAGAATAGTGGTCTCGGCAGCCGTAACGATGGTGTCTTCGAAGTGGACAATGCTGTCCTTGTCACCACGCCACTGCTGGAACACAGCGGTAATGGCTTCGGAGCGCGCAATACGCTTGGCTCCGCCGCCAATTTCATCGAAGTTCAACGGAAAATAGCACGGACCAGCCCAACCATCCTGCTGAACCCAACCCACCAAAGGTGCGGCAGGTGCCGGCGGGGTCTTGGGACCACAAGCCAAAGTCAGAACAGGCAACCACAACAAATGCCGCATTTTGGCCTCCGAGTGCCGGCACCCTAGCCGATTACAACGAAACAAGCCCACTCCGGTAAACCGGAGTGGGCTTGTTCGCTGGCCCACTAGGGGTCAGAACGGCGAACCATCTACGCTTAGATCTTGCCCAACAGCAAGAAAGCGATGACGAAGCCGAAGATGACCAAAGACTCGATGAAAGCGAGTGCAATGAGCATTGGGGTCTGGATCTTGCCAGCAGCCTGCGGGTTGCGGCTGATGCCTTCAAGTGCGCCCTTGGCAGCGTTGCCCTGAGCAAGGCCGCCACCGAGAACGGCGAGGCCCATGATGAGGCCAACACCGAGGCCGATTGCGCCGGAATTGTCGTAAGCTGCGCCGTCTTGAGCGAATGCGCTGGTGGAGACGGCCAGTAGCGCAACGGCGACCGGAAGGGTGCGAACCTTGGCGAGAATGGCGGTAGTCATGATGAAACTCCTCAGTGCCGCAATGAGCGCGGACATGATTCAATCAGTGGTGGTCGTCTTCCGAGTGGGGAAACGACATCGAAATGTAGACAGCAGTCAACAGTGAGAACACGAAGGCCTGCATGAAGGACACGAACAGCGCGAGTCCTAGCATGGCCACAGGAACAATCGGGGCGAGGTGACTCACCACGCTGAAGGCGGTGTGGTCACCAAACATGTTTCCCGTCAAACGAAGGGAAAGCGAGACGGGACGTAGCAACAAACCCAAGACTTCAACGGGGAAGATTAAAAACCCGGTGATGAACATGGGGCCCCAGAGGTGCTTAAGAAAGCCCACTGGGTCACGCCTGAGTCCAACGAACATGAACACGCCGAACACCACAACAGCCATGCCGAAGTTGGTGTTTACATTGTCCGTAGCGGGGGAGAGCCCGGGAACAACGGCGAGAAGATTGTTCACAAAAATGTAGAGGAAGAGTGCGCCGATTAGCGGGAAGAACAGCTTGCTGTCCTTGCGTGGCATGAGGTCATCTACCAGGCCGAAGACGCCAGCTGCGAACACTTCAAAGAAGGTTCGAGTGGTGAGCGACTCGTCTGCGTAGTGCTTTTCCAGACCCTGCTTTGCCATGGCCCGGCTCAAGCCGATGCGGCCAAGAATGGCGAACACCAGAATAATGCCGCAGGCCAACATGGCGTGGACGAACAGGTTCGTCTGTGAGTCAACACCCATGAAGCCGAACAGCTTGTCGTCGCGTAAGGCGTCGACCAGGGTGAACCAGGTAAAGCCACTTGCGAAAATCATGTTTCCTCCGCCAGCATTGGGCCTGCGTCTAACAACGCATCCAAGGTGCCGCGAATAACGATGCCGATGAGAACGGTATTGGCGCCGACCAAGACCCAAATGGGGCTGAACAGCACCATGAGTCCGGCCCAAGCCAGCAATGAACCGGTAGTCTTCACAATCACAACGCCGGTCGGGTCCACCAAGGTGTCACCCTCAAACATGTGCTCCAAGGCCCATGCGAGTGCAGCGAAGTTCACGACCGACAGCAGGCCTCCCAACATGACCGGTACGCCGCCTTGAACACCCGAAACAGCAAACCCCAGAACTGCCAACAAGGGCAGAACCAGAAGGCTCTCACGAAGGATGGTCTGGGGAGTCGTCATCAGGTAGGGAATCCAGCCGATTGATTGCTCGGAACAGCCGCAGAACGCCTGCGGCGAACCCGCCGAACGTTCCAAAAAGGAACAGCCAGGGTTCGGTCCCCAGGTACTTGTCAGACAAGTGCCCTAGGAGAGAGCCACTACCGGTGAGGATAGTGATTCCCGTGACCAAGGTCGCCGCTGCGAAAGCGTGATTCAGGCCGCTCTTAGCGAGCATTTTGAATCATGGACCCGTTCCCCCGGCTCCGGAGGGACGGCGACGTAGCACGCACCTGAAAGTGCGTCAACGCGCCGAAAAATGACGGTCGCGGCACACGCCTACAACCGGCCTGCGACCTCACTCAGCGCCCATCCGGGTTGGGTCGAGTACATCGAGCTTGCCTTGCCACTCAAAGTCGTCGGGATCCAGCTCTGCCGCACGGCTGTAGGCGCGCATTGCATCCGGCACCCGTCCGCTTTCAAGGTACGCATCACCCAGATCGCCCCACAGCTCGTCGTCATCACCGCTCTGCGTGGTGAGCTCTTCAAGCAGCGTCACGAGAGTTTTTCCGGTGATCGACATGACACCAACCCGCGCGTCGCGGTCGGTTGGACTATCTAAAAGAGCTGCTTCGAAGTGCTGCAGGGCACCCGCACGGTCACCATTCGACAAAGCGCTTCGACCAAGGGAAACCAGTGAATCTGGCATGCCTGATGGCGGCGCCATGTTTCCACCCCTGCCACCAACGAAGGGCGAGTCCGCGGACGGAGGCATTGGGATCTCACCGCTGCACTCACGAAGGCGCTCGATCCACTCACTGTCTTCAGGGTCGATCTGATTGGCTGTTTGGTAGAGCTCACAGGCGCGCGCAGTGTCGCCTTGGGTACGCATCATGTCGCCAGCATCGCCAATCCGTTCGTCATCGCCCGAAGCCAAGGCATCAGCAGCTATGCGACCGACAAGGTCAGGGGCGAGTCCGCCACACTCACTCACCGCCTGAATCCATTCGCTGTCATCCGAATCGATGCTCATCGCCTGCTGATAAAGCTCACACGCTCCTTCGGTGTCTCCCTGGTCACGCAGGAGGTCGGCGGCATCGCCGATGCGTTCATCATCATTGGAAGCAATGGCGTCCGCAACGACTTGATCGATCATGTCCGCTGGAGATTGTCCGCAGCTACCCAGCGCTGTAGTCCATTCGTTATCGCCGGGATCGACGGTAAACGCACGCATATACGTAGCGCACGCCTCGTCTTCCCGACCCTCACTACGCAGGCGGTCAGCCAAGTCACCCAGCCGCTCGTCATCGTTGGACGTCGCCAGTGCATCGATCATGACGTCAATGTCGCCGCCATCGGAGAACTCGACAATGTTGCCTTGCCATTCGCTATCGTCGGGGTCGAGGGTCAACGCGTATTGGTAGTGACGAAGAGCGGTCTTACGATCGCCCATAGCTGCGTAAGCATCGCCCAGGTCTCCCCACAACTCGTCATTGTTGGGATCTGACAGCACCTGGGCTTCGAGCTCACGGACCGCTGGCGAGCGTCCCGATGCCCCAGCACGACGCTGAAGCTGTTCGTTCTCGGGATCTAAACGCAGAGCCTGCGAATAGGCCGTTGACGCAGCCTCCAAGTCGCGATTCTTTCGGTGTGCATCTCCGAGCGCAACCCACGCTGCAACTTCAGCCGGATTCCGAAGTACCGAGCGCTGTGCGTTCTCGACAGCTCCCTGGTGACTACAAGCCCCGGCCATAAGAGCACTCACCAACATCCAAACACGCATCTGCATCTCCGCGGTCCAAGTCTGTCATCAAGCTACCGCATCCGACGAACGCGCGTAGGCCCTACAACTTACTCGGCGTCGGAGTCGTCCGTCGGAATCCGTGCGCGGATACTTCCGGCACGGGCATCGAGGACATCTTCGGGCAAATCTGCTGCGTCTAGCTCTGCCAGAGCTTCGTCGAGATTTCCGAGACGCTCTAGGCAGGTCGCCGAGCCCAAACGAGCAGCGGCATGGACCGACGGGTCATCACCTTCCAAGGCATCCCGGTAAGCGGCAAGTGCGGCGGCTTCATCGTCTTGGGCGAGAAGCAATACACCGCGAGCCAACTGGGCACGACCCCGAGCAGCTGGGTAGCCGATCTCTAACGTCTCAAGAGCATCCAATGCGGCCATGGTGTCGCCGGCTTCTTCGAACGCCGCGGCAGCGCGACGAAGTCTATCCGGAGCGTCCACCGCTTCAGGATTCGCCTTCCACGCATCGGTCAACGCGATGGCCGCCGCTTGTGGACGGTGTTCACGGTGGCGAAGAATACGGCCTACACGATCGAGAGCCCGTGCTCGGTACGGGCTGTCTTCCATGACAGACAGTCGACGAAACCGTGTGCGCGAGCCGTCCGAGTCCCGCAGGCTCACATCCAACACATTCCCGGCACGCCACAGCGCGTCTTGCTGCTGATCGGCCCACGGGCTCGAGCTGGCTATCGCGTCATAGCGTTCGACAGCCAATACTGGATATCCGGCGCCGGCCGCGGCATCCGCAAGAGGGAGGGCAAGGGGAGAGCGCGCGCTCAAAAGCAAAAACCCAGCGACAGTCACCAAGCCGCAAAAGCTAGTGAATGAAGCCGGGGTGAACCATTGAAGGCGTTTCTGGGGGCTATGCAAAGCCATCTCCCACTAGGTGACCCCTCCTACCTATCCGGCCAGTGATAGCCGTGTCAACTAGAGGAGTAATGGGCTGATGAAAAATTTTCGCCCTACTCCTCAGTCGGCTCGGTAGCCGCAGACGCATCACCCTCGGCGGAGTCGTCGTCTGACGTCCCCTCGACCCCATCCGTTGGCATCTCTTCCGACCCTTCGGCCAGTGCCTCTGCGGATTCGTCCTCGTCTTCATCTTCAGTGTCGGCCAAGCGCTCAATGTCCACGATGCGCTCGTTTTCGTCCAGACGCATCAAACGAACGCCGCGGGTACTGCGACCTTCGAGCAAGCGAACGTCAGCAGCACCAATGCGGATGACCCGGCCGGTGTCCGTGACGAGCATCACCTGATCATCTGCGAGTACTGCGACTGCGCCGACCACACCGGTCTCGTCGTCCACTTTGATGGAGATGATGCCCTTGCCGTTGCGCTTCTGTGCACGGTAGCGCGGGAACGGTGTGCGCTTACCGTAGCCATGTTCGGTCACGGTAAGTAATGTAGCTTCGCCGGTATCTTCGATATCCTCTTCGCCCTCTTGCTCTTCGGCTTCGGCTTCGGCTTCGCTGACCTCCGACTCGTCTTCGTCTTCGGACTCGTCGGATGACTGTGCAGGAGCGAGAACCGCGTCAACAAGTACATCGTCACCCACGAGAGCCATGCCCTTGTTGCCGCGTGCAGAGCGTCCGAACTCGGGGACTTCATCCCACGGGAAGCGAATGCACTGGCCATTGCGAGTGAACAACATGACGTGAACATCGGTGTCTTCGACGGCGAGGACGCTGAACAGCTCGTCGTCATCTGCGACACCCGCAGCAATCATTCCACCGCCGCGAAGGTTGCGGAATGCCGACAGTACGGTGGACTTGATGAGGCCCCGACGCGACACAAACAACAACGCGGTGCTGTCGTCTTCGCCTTCTCCTGGCTTGGAATCTTCGGCCTGACGAATCGGGACGATCGACGCCAGCTTTGCACCATCCGGTAGCTGCAACAGGTTCACGATGGGCCGACCCCGTGCGTCCCGAGCGGACTCTGGGATTTCGTACACCGGCATGGGGAAGACCTTGCCGTCGGTGGTGAAGACCAACAACGTGTCGTGGGTGTTGGCCACGAACAACTTGGAGACGAAGTCTTCTTCGCGGGTATTCATGCCCTTCTTGCCCATGCCGCCACGCTTCTGCATGCGCCATTCGCCAGGGGACGTCCGCTTGATGTAGCCATTGTGCGACAGGGTCACGACTTGGTCTTCTTCAGCAACCAGGTCGTGCATGCTGAGCTCACCGCGGGCATCAACAATGCGTGTGCGGCGCTCGTCACCGTACTTGTCGCGCATCTCAGCGAGGTCGTCGGTGACAACCTGCATAAGCAAGTCTTCCGAAGCTACGATGGCTTCGAGCTCTCCGATGAGAGCCAACACCTGACGGTACTCCTCTTCGACCTTTTCGCGTTCCAAGCCAGTCAGACGCTGAAGACGCATCTCCAAGATGGCATTGGACTGAATCTCGGACAAGCCGAATCGATCCATAAGGTTGTGACGCGCTTCTTCCGTATTGCGGCTGGCGCGGATGGTCTTGATGACCTCGTCGATCTGGTCCAGAGCAATTCGGTAGCCCTCGAGCAGGTGCGCGCGTTCCTTGGCCTTGCGAAGCTCGAACCGCGTGCGGCGGAGGATGACCTCGCGACGGTGGGCGATGTAGTGGCTGATCATCTCCTTGAGCGACAACACGCGCGGACGCTGGTTGACGATGGCCAGCAAGATGACGCCGAAGGTGTTCTGCAGCGGCGTGTGCTTGTACAGATGGTTGAGCACGACCTCTTCAAAGGCATCCTTCTTGAGCTCGATGACAACGCGCATTCCGCTACGGTCGGACTCATCGCGTAGGGCGGAGATTCCGTTGAGACGCTTGTCGCGGACGAGGCCGGCGATCTGCTCGACGAGACGCGCCTTGTTTACCTGGTACGGCAGCTCATCGATGATGATGGCACGGCGACCGGGGCGAACTTCTTCGAAGAACGCATTTCCACGAACGACGACGCGGCCACGACCGGTCTCGTACGCATCGCGCACACCCTTGCGACCGTAGATGGTTCCCGCGGTGGGGAAGTCAGGGGCCGGGACAAAGGCCATCAGCTCATCGAGGTCCATCTCTGGATTCTTGGCCAGGGCGATGGCGGCGTTGATGATCTCAGTGAGGTTGTGCGGCGGAATCTTCGTGGCCATACCGACCGCGATACCGTCAGCACCGTTGACGAGAAGGTTCGGAAAACGCGACGGGAGAACATCCGGCACTTGCACAGTGCCGTCGTAGTTCGGCGAATAGGAGACGGTCTGTTTGTCGATATCAACAAGCAGCTCTTCGGCCATCTTGGTCAACCGGCACTCGGTGTACCGGTAGGCAGCGGCGGGGTCACCGTCGACAGAGCCGAAGTTGCCTTGGCCGTCGATGAGTAGGTAGCGAAGGTTCCACGGCTGAGCCATTCGCACCAACGCGTCGTACACGGCAGAGTCACCATGCGGATGGTACTTCTTCAGCACTTCGCCAACGACACCGGCGCACTTGCTGTAGCGCTTGTTCGCAGCCAGTCCCTCTCGGTGCATCGCGTACAGGATGCGACGATGCACGGGCTTTAGACCGTCACGGACGTCGGGTAGGGCCCGGCCAATGATGACCGACATGGAGTAGTCCATGTACGAGTTGCGCATCTCATCTTCGATGCGAATGGGGACGATATTGCGTGCGATGGGATCCATGGGGACCTCGAAACGGCTAGCGGAGAAGGGGGCGAGACGCGCTGTCAGCCATCAGCTGACGAGCGGTCAAAACAGTCACCAAGCGGCGACTGTATCGAAATCAAAGGAAGAGTTTCACGGGATCACCGCTGGAACGGCAAAGATGTGATGGCCGATACGACGCAGGCTCTCAAGGTCATTGACCTCGGTGTCTAGACGCGGGACTTCTTGGTAGAAATCACCGCCCATCGACGCCTCGCGTAGTGGAGAGATGACGGACGCTTCAGCGGTTGACAAGTCCGTCAGCCGCTTGTGGGCCATGGACAATCGAGCCAGGATACTGGTCGCAGTCTTGTCTTGCAGGTCTGTAGACAGCTTCGCTACAACCTCACCAAGCACTTCTTGTGCGCTATCGGTGCCTGCATCGCTGCGGTGCCGCTGGTTGACGATGACGCCACCACGCGGAAGTTCACGTTCGTGCAACTCTTCTTGAAAGAACACGGCAACATCGGTGCTCGATTCTGTTGGCGCACAGATGGTCACGAAGGTGGTGCCTTCCGCACGAAACAGCTTCTGCACTTCGTCATGACGGTCGCGGAAGCCTTCGAACAGGGACTCGAAGTCCTGCATGAACTCTGTGAGGTCCTCGATAAAAGACTTTCCGAGTACGGCACTGAGAAGACGCAGCACCAGAGCACTACCGCCGGACATCAGACTGCCAATAAGCCCCTTCTTGGCTGGCTCTAGGAACCACGCCAATACCTGTTGGTCGAGGAACTTGATGAGCCGACCCGGGCTCTCCAAGAAATCAAGAGCGTTCTTGACCGGAGGCGTATCGAGGACGACAATGTCGAAGTCCCTGTCACTGACCACATCGTAGATGCGTTCCGTCGCCATGTAGTCTTGGGAACCGGCAAACGTGGCAGACATCTGCTGGTAGACGTGATTGGCCAAGATGCGGTCGCGTACTTCTTCAGACGGTGCAATCCGACTGATGAGGTCGTCAAAGGTGTGACGACTATCGAGCATCATGGCCCACAGCTCACCCTTGGCATCGGGCATGGTGGACAGGTCAATCTTGGCGCCTTCGGGAGGCAT
>JBLHSN010000103.1:0-16822 GCA_047626195.1 Myxococcota bacterium | reverse complement strand
CGTCACAACCTGGCCATCAATGCTGTCTACGCGGGCCGGATGGATACCGTGGGCGGTCTCTACTCCTTCGGCCAAGCGCTGAACCAGTCCAGGGTCGATGTCGCCTTCGACAGTGGCTTGATAGGTCTTGTACACCTTGTGACGCGGGTGCAGCAGTCGCTGGGTCAGCTGACCGTCGCGGGCGAAGACCAAGAGTCCCGAGGTGTCTGCGTCGAGGCGACCGACGGGATGCAGGCCCAAGTCCAGCAGCTGGTGCGCAGCTTCGGTCAGCGAGCGTCGTCCAATGGGATCGCCCACAGTGCAGTGAGTTCCCGTAGCTTTGTGAAAGACCGCTATTTCGATCCGGGCACCCTGGACTTCGCCGTCCAACATCACTGTGGGGTCGTCGACTGGGTGGGCGGAGTCGCGAATGACCACACCATCCACCCGGACCCGGCCTTGGCGAATCACAGCGCGTACGCGTTTGCGGGGCAGACCACTTGCATGGGCGAGGTACTTGTCGAGTCGTTGCATAGGCATGGGGACGCGGTATCGCAGTAGAGTGCTGTCAACGAGTGGAGGCGATGTGTCGTTCGTAAAGCTGACCCGAATGGTCGAACAAAAATCGAAGGGTGGACCTCGGGGAGAGCTGCGGGCGTTTGCCTTCCGTGGGGTGAGCCCAATCTGGGTGGCAAAGGCCCACGTGTCGGCGGTTGGGACCTTCCAGGGCTACGTCACGGATGACAATTACGAGCTTGAGGAGCGTGATATCACCGAGGTTCGTCTGGCAGGCGCATCCGAATTTTTGTACGTGGGCGAACCGATTGGCGACGTGTTGGAGGCTTTTGGAATCGGCGACTAACGGGTGGCAGACCAGTCGAGGTTACGGTCGCGGCCACCGCTGCTGTACGACCCCCACAGACGGCTGTTTGTTGCCCGACCGCTGAAGAGGAAGTCACCGGCGGTGAAGGTGATGGCGCCGCCTGGGGCAAGCGTTCCAGACACCGACTCGGTGCGCACGGTGGGGCCGAGAGATACCGTCATGCGGCCTCTGATGGATCCGTTTGAAGAGGAGTCGAGGGACAACGTCATGCGTTGGCGCCCGGCGGTACCGGACCAGTCCCCTTGAAGCTGCAGCAACGCGACCGGCTGGGGTACTGGTGCTGTCACGGCCATGACTGCGCGGATGGGCTCTGCGTCCGGTTCTTCAGGCTCTGCGTCCGGTTCTTCGCGCTCTGCGTCCGGTTCTTCGCGCTCTGTGTCCGGTTCTTCGCGCTCTGTGTCCGGTTCTTCACGCTCTTGGGCCTGGATGTCGGCTTCCGTGTCCCGCTCGATGGGCTGCACTCGCACAGGTTGGGATTGTTCGCGACGTGGGCTTGGCTCTACCGGCTCGGCGACGGCAGCCTCGATGTCGGCGGGCAGCTCGGCGTCGACAACCGCGTCTAGCTCTGCTTGCGTGTCTGGCTCCGTGTCCGCGTCCACAGGGCTAATCTGAGGGACGCTCACCACTGGAGTGATGGCCGGACCGGATTGGGTCTCCGAGAGGCTCACCCACGCGACGGCTGCCATGGCGGTGAGGCTCAGCAGAAGTCCGGCAGCGGCGATGCCAATCCAAAGACCGACTCTGCGCTTCTGGGGCTCGGCTTCTTTCTCGACTGGCGGGACGGCGGTCTCCAAGTCGCGGTAGGTCTTACTCCCGCTCGATGCTGTGAACGACGGACTGGCCAGCGACAAGGAGATGGGCATGCCGTGTACACTGTCGGAGAACTGTTCGAGCAAGATCGGGTGGTCGCGGTACAACAGTGCTGCGAATTCAGCGCAGCTCTGTAGGCGCTTTGCGGGGTCGCGGTCCGTGGCGCGCTGAACGACGGTGCAAATGGCCAGCGGGATGTCCGGGCGCAGTTCGTTTAGCGGTGTGGGGACCTCGTTCGCCGTTGCATGTATGGCCACCATACCGTCGATAATGTCGTATGCGCGGGTACCGGTCAGCAGCTCATATAGGATGATGCCCAGGGCAAAGACATCTGCTTGTTTACCGGCTGTGGAGGCGTCGCTCAGCTGTTCGGGTGCCAGGTACCCCGGCGTACCCATGGTCATCCCCACCTTGGTCATGCCCGAAGCCGTCTCCAAGACGACCTTGGCCAGGCCAAAGTCGGCCACCTTGGGGGTGAGGGTGCTGCCAGAGCGGGCGAGCATGATGTTGGCAGGCTTGAGGTCGCGGTGAAGAACGCCGGCGTTGTGAGCAGCGTCTACTGCGGCGAGAACCCCAGAGAACAGGCGCAGGGATGCCTCCACGGGTGTGGGGCCTGCAAGGATGGTGGCTTCAAGGGTGTCGCCGTCTACGAACTCCATGAGCAGGCCGACTTGTCCCTCGTGGCGGACCAAGTCGACAACCGACACCACATTGGGATGCTTGAGCTGGGCTTGGATGCGCCCTTCCAGAACCATGCGCTCGGCCAGCTTTTCACGGCGCCAAGTCAGCAGCTTCAGCGCGTATTCCGAGCCCAACTCCATGTGGCGCACGCGAAACACTTCCGCCAGACCGCCTTGGCCAATGAGAGCCAAGACCTCAAAGCGATTGTCTACGATGTCGCCGGGGTTGAGCATCAGTCTGTTCGGTTCCGCTTTCTGAGTACGTCGTTCAGGCTGATACCCACACTGACGATGAGCTGGTCTGTAGGGTTGTTAACGCCGTACAAAGTATGCCACAGGCTGACTACAAACACGTTGTTGCGATTATCACGGACCAGAGCCTTCAACCCACCGCTGACAAGAGTTGTCCGAAGCGCGCCCAAGCGGTCGGGGTCGCTGAACTCGATCTCGGTGAAGTTTAGCCCGGACAGACGGTGTTGAGCGGAAACAGCCGGGCCAAACGCCACGGTACCTCGTGGTGAGAAGAACGCCTCGAAGGTGACGGCGACATCGTCTCCGGGGACACGGCGAGAGCCCATCTGCAGAGGAAAGCTCCGAGTATTCGGAATCCGGTGGAGGTAGTACAGGTCCACCGACGTCGACCAGTAGCCACCCGAGCCGCCGAGTGCGCCTACCCGACCCGCAGAAAGCTTGCCGCCGAGGTCGGTGGTCCCTTCGCCAGCATTGGTCAGTCTGGCGCGAAAGGGTGCCGCCAGGCCTCCATAGCGAACGATACCTCCCAGAGCCAGGCTCAGTGGTGCGCCAGCCACCTCGTCCAAGAGGAGCCCTTTGACGTTGGCTTCGATGACCCCAACAGTGTGGGTAGTGTCGCAAGCATCAAGGCCGAGATCGAGGCATGCAGCTGCATCTTCACGGTTTGCATGAGAAGCCGAGTAGGGGATGCGCAGCTCGACCTCCAGCCGCGGTGCAACGCCGTAAGTGAGGGTCCCAGAACCGGTGATGGTGCTGATGCCTTCACCCACCGCAATTGTCTGTCGCCCAGGGTCGGTTGGGGTGGCCAGATTGTTGAACTGGTCACCTTCCAAGCCGATATATACGTTGGCTACACCCGTGCCTGGAACCCACGGGCCAGTGCCGGCTAATGCCAATGCCATCCACAATACCCACATGATGTCCCCTAGTACTCGAGAAGTAGGTGCCGGTTGGGCTGATGGTTACTGCATGCTGTGCTGCTGCAGCGACGGACTACGCACTGTCAGAGTGTGACGTTGATGGAGTCGTACCGCACAGGCCAGTGCTGTGGCCAGCTCAGAAGACCTGCAAGCCCGGGGACTGCGGTAGTGGCCGAGGTACAGGTCAGCCGATCTGCGCGGTGAACGACTCGCGCATGCTAAGATGAGGGGATGTACTCATGTTGCTTGGCTCGACCGGGACCACCAAGCAGAAGTGAGCCCCTTCGGTCGAGGGTTCGAGAGTCAACCTGCCGCCGATGTCACGCGCGGCAAGAGCGCTCGAATGCAAGCCGAACCCATGGCCATCCTTTTTCGTGGTGAATCCGTGGGTGAAGATGCGTGCGCGGAAGTCCTGCGGGACGCCATCTCCGGTGTCGCGAACGTCGAATCGAACATCGGAACCAATACGGCGACATCGGATTCGGATGGTGCGCTCGCCCTTGGCGTTTCGCAGGGCATCTCGTGCATTGCCGATGAGGTTGGTGAGAATCTGAATGACGCGATGGCGGTCTGTAGAGAGTCGCAGCACGTCTGGCAGGTCTTCATTCAATACAATCTCATGCCGCTTGAGGCTGGCGTCTAGGAGCAGCCGAGACTGGGCGAGAAGGTCGGCAACCTGCACAACCTCGATGACTCCACCGGTCGTTGCGAGCCGCTGCTGCGCTTGGACAATGGCCGCGACGTGCTCCGCCGCCAATCGGATACGGTCTAACTCCTCTCGCAGGTGGCCCCGCCTACCTGCCATGGACACGTCCAATCGGCGTAGGTATGCAGCCACCTTGTGCTGTTTGTCGAGGTCGCCTTCAAGAAGAGTTGCCACGCGGGCTAGGCTGACGTCGGTCCGCTCGACTGCGATGACAGCCAATGCCACCGACGTATTGACGCCATTGAGTGCATTGCCGACGTTGTGAAGGACGCCAATGGCCACCTCGCCCATACCGGCTTTCCTGGCGATGTGCAGCATTTCTCCGTAGGTCGTGTCGAGGTTTGCGCGCGTCTTCTCATGTCCCATGACTTCTACTTTCAACGCTCTGTTGGCATCTTCGGCGACCCGTAACGAGGTACGATGACGGCTTCGGGTATGCCGAGCGGTGAAGATGAGGAATCCGGACAACCCTACGTGGCTGATGGCTAGCCGAATGTGCAAAGTGTTGTCATGGGACGACAGTCCCTTCAGATGATGGGCAAGCAGAAGGACGAGAATAGCGGCAACCGCCACAATCAGCATGGGTCGGGTACTTCGCGTTCCGCCCAAAGTGATGGCAAGGAACGGCGGAACGGCCAACCACAACATCATTGGCGAAGCCAGGCCACCGGTTACCGTTGCTCGACTCACAAGAGCCACCATCACTGCCGTACACCCCAGGGTTGCAGCCTTGCACGGCAAAATCCGTCCAACGGAAAAGGCGGCCAGTAGACAGACTAGCCCCGCTGCTGTGGGGACTCCTGGATGCACAACAGCTTCGCCGAGTGCCATGTTGCCAAGGGCCCAACTCAACAAGAATAGGCCGAAGCCAGTGAGCATCAGGCGGAGTAGAGCTTCCTGGCCCTTGTCGATGACATCGCGAGATATGAAGGTGGGAACGGTTTCCATGCGGTAGCAGCTGTCCAACGGTGGGGTTAATATAACCCAGTCAGATGTGGCTGTCACCGCATGTCCAACCAGATCTGGTCGATGGGTTGATTTACAACCCAGGATCCCAAAAAAAATCCGCCCGAGCAATGCTCGGACGGATCATAGATATGGTGGTCGATACTGGACTTGAACCAGTGACTTCCACCGTGTGAAGGTGGCACTCTCCCACTGAGTTAATCGACCAGTGGCCAAGCGCTTATCGACTGTAGAGCCGAGTGGCAAGGCCAGTTGCCCCGGTTCGCGACAACTAGGTCATGAAGCGGGTACACTAGCGGCCATCGTACGTGTATTGCCAACCTTCCTCCGTCGACGACGGGATCCGAAACCCGCCTTAGCATCCGAGCTGGACTGGTCGGCGAGTGTTCACGATGACAGCCAAGTCGAGCTGACCTTTGACTACACGGCGTCCGAGCCGGTTGAACAGGGCGTTCTCGTGGAGGATGTTCGCCCTCGGTTTGCCGTTGACGTGTACTTGGTGGCGCCAGCGGCATTGGACCTGGACTCCGACACCTATCCAAAAGAGCGTTTTCTCGCCGATCTGACCCACCGCATGCGATTGCACGCGCCTGAGATTCCCGGATTCGATGAAGGGCTGGTGGTAGCGCTGGACAGGTACCTTGCGTTGGATCTGGACTTCGCGGGCAAATCGGCGCTAGCCCCCCGTGTGATCCAGCAGACCAAACTCTTCGCAAACTACTTTAACTTTCGTCTGAAACAGGTGTTTGTTGGAAACCAACCACGGCCTGGCCTGAAGTACACTCGAGACCTCTCCGAGACCATTTCACTGCTCGACAACTTCCGCGCTCGGTATGCGGATGCGATGCGGGAGTCATCGCTGTTGTTCGATGATGAAGTACGCGACGCTGTACTTTGGGTAGAGGCGTACCTGTCTGACCGAGCCCGTTCTGCCCTGTCTCGTGTGGCCTTGGCTGGAAAGCGCAAGGCGTTACGTGCGCTGGTGCGAGAAGCAGAACATGAGGTCGTTGACTCGCCATTGAGCGAGGGAGACGATGAGGCGGTTGAACGCTACTTTCACCGCTACGGTCAGCTGAAAAAGTACGTCGCAGAGGTGCTCTACCTCAACAGGCGAGAGCTTCACCGGGACCGGCTGTACCGAAATCTGGCGGCCGCGACCGGTGCTGCGATTGCTGCGATGTTTGCTGAAACGGCTCGCTACTACAACAACACAGCGACCGGCACCACCGACTTCGGCTTTCGTGTGGCCTTCTTCCTGGCGATCGCAGTGATGGCCTACGTGTTCAAAGACCGCCTGAAGGATCTCTCAAAAGAATACTTCGGACGTAGGGTAATGAGCGCTGTGCCTGACCGTGATTCAGAGCTGATGTACGATTATGTGGATGAGTCCGGCGACCAACGGCATGTGCTCGTCGCCCAACATCATGAGTTCATCAGCCACATGTCCAGTCTGTCGCTTCGGGAGGATGTGGCCTACGTCCGACAGCGCTGCGAGGCCGCCGACCTGGGAATTGACCGGGATGTTTTGCGCTACAGCAAGGTGACCTGGTTGGCGCCGGAAGCGTTGAATGTGTTGGAGTATACAACGCTTTCGGTCAAGGATATCCTTAGGTTAGACCTGACAAATTTTCTGTCGCACTTGGACAATCCGCTCAAGGAACTAGCGCTGTACGATTCCGAAGAAGGGTCGGTCGTTGTCGAGGCACCTAAGGTGTACCATCTCGACTTGGTCATCCGGATGGAGCGTGGTGTGCCAACAACCGACGGTGTCAATGCGAGTGTCTCGGTGGAAGTCGTACGGGTCATCCTGGACAAGAACGGCATTGTACGACTTGAAGAACCCGTAGAACGCGGCCGCTACCGCTACATGGATGCCCGATGATTGTGGGCCTACTTTTTGCGATTGCTGGCTTTGGCCTTGTGCTTGCAGGTTTGCGCGGAGTTGCCGCAACGCTGACGGACACCATTGTGACGCGTCTTCGTGAAGCGGTCGTTCCATGGTTTGAACGCTCGGTTTCTGCGTACGCCGTCGGTATTGGGGGCACTGTTGTGCTTCAAGCCAGCGCGGCAAGTGTGTTGGTGGTGATGGCCTTGGCGCACCGGGGTGTGTTGAGCGTGGAGACAGCGGTTGTCTTGGTGCTCGGCGCGTCTGTTGGATCTGCACTCAAGCTGTGGTTGTTTGTGCTTCCGACCAGCGTTCTAGCGGCTGCGCTGGTGGGAACCGGGAGTATTTGGTTGCTGTGGACGCGCGGCCTAGCGAGACGTCGGCTCGCACGGGGGGTGTTCTCGTTCGGGCTCATTTATCTTGGTTGGCAGCTCGCTCTGCAAGGTATTGGGCCGCTGCTAGAGAATCCTGAAGCGCTGGGGGTTGTGACCGGGCTGGACGTCGGAACCTTGTCTGGGCTTGGCCTAGTGGTCACTGTTGGTGTGCTGGCAGCATCCGTAGTTCAGTCCAGCACGGCAGTGGTGTTGCTTGCGGTGGGATTGGTTGGACAGGGTGTACTGTCACTTGAGCTCGCCACGGCCCTCGTCTTGGGGGCAAACGTTGGCACCACGATTACCCCAGTCCTCGCCAGTGTGGAGTACAGCTCGGGCAGTCGCGTCGTGGCCTTTGTGCATTTATCGACGCAAGCCGTAGGTGCGCTACTCGCAGCGTTGTTCTTCCATTCCTTCTTGGTGCTGACCACCGGATTGTCTGGGGTACTTGGGATTCAGACCGTCGCTACTCAGGTCATCATGGCGCACACCGTGTTCAACATCATCAACAGCGTGTTGTGGCTTCCGGTGGCGCCACTACTTGCCCGTCGCGTGCTCGGGCCTGCAGAACAGCGTCGCGCCATGCCATTCTTGGCCCGATCAGTTCGGCGAATGTTGGCCCGGCTGCCCGAAGAAGCGGCCGGGGAGATCTCACGTGAGCGGGATACGGCACTGCGTCAGACGAAGGTATTTGTGGACTTGTTGACCGCCCAGCTCATGGTGCATGGGGAG
This sequence comes from Myxococcota bacterium, assembly GCA_047626195.1. Taxonomy (GTDB): domain Bacteria; phylum Myxococcota_A; class UBA796; order UBA796; genus CAJXTB01. The sequence continues at coordinate 8,638 of JBLHSN010000103.1, read as the reverse complement.
ACGTCGACACTGCGGGCACCGTATGACCTGCGGGCCCGTGTACTTGGTGTCCAGGAGCTCATTGCCGAGGTTGCTGTTCGCGGTCGTCGAACACTTCCTGGCCGGTTTCGGCAGTTCCTCTCCGAGCTCAATAACCTCGAAGATTTACTCGATGAGGCCATCTCCCTGACTCGTCGGCTGGAGCAGGAATCGAGTCGGGTTCGGGTCCTTCGTGTCGTAAGGTTGGAAGAACCTCTTCAGCTGTACAAGAAAGCCCTCGATCAAGCTTGGGCAGTTCGCATTCACGGAAAGGGAACCCTGCCACCGCGCGGCGCCTTCTCGGAGATTGAACGCGAGATCTACGAGCGCATTCAAGCATCGGGTCGCGTGGATGAGGCGGACTGGATGGAGCTGGCCCATCAAGTCTCCTTGCTTCAGCGTATCTGGAACCGAGTGATGGACCTTGTGACGCCTGATATGGTGGATGTGAATGTTAAAGTCAAGCCCCTAGTGGAAGGAGCGTGACCGAACGCGTGGGCGTGTTGGTGAGTGCGCTGGTGCTGGTCATCACGGCGTCGCTGTGGACCCTGTGGTTGTCCACGGGGGCTCTCGACCCGGTGCAGGTTGCCGAGCGTGAGGGAGAGGCCTTGCTGTCGCTGTACCGTGTGTCTGCGTGGCAAGATGACGGTCGCGTACGGTTGGACAAGGGGAACCGCACGGCGATTGTTGCTGGCATCGACCCGGCTATTCTGGTGGGTGAAGACATCTCTGTTGCGGCCGTTCCCACAACAGATGGCGCATGGAGAGCGACCTGGGTGGAGCTGCATCCGGGACGGCCTGCGAAGCGTTGGTTGGGTCTGATTGGACTGGTCGCGGCGGCTGGTTTGCTGATGTTCGGTGCGCGGCTGCGTGACGGGCGGGTGTGGTTTCGTGGCTGACTTGGTGACGCACTTGTGTACGGCATTGTTGCCCGGAGTTCTGCTGACAGCTCCTCGTGCGACGTGGTTGGCTCTCGGTGCTGTGGCGCCGGACTTTGCGGCACGCGTTCCTGGGCTAGCCCTCGACATATTGCGGCGTCTTAGCGTACCGATTCCCGGCAATATCGAGTCGCCATTGGCGGTCTTTCACATGCCCATTGGCATTGTGTGTGGGGCGGTGATTGTCGCGCAGGTTGTGCACCCCAAGCAGCGTCGTCAAGCACTCCTGTGGCTCGTTGCGGGGGGAATACTTCACTTGGCCGTGGACATTCTCCAAGACCATCACGGCCACGGCTATTTCCTGCTCTTCCCGTTCTCTACCCACCGCTACGAGCTTGGTTGGATTGGCAGCGAGGCAACGGTCGCTTGGGCACCTTTCCTAGCACTGGTGACCGCTGCTGTGTGGGGAGTGCGCTGGGCTTGGCGACGTCAAATAGCGCGATCTGGCCGGGCGATTCGCAAGTAGGCGGCTGCGGGAACACTGATTCCAATGACCGCCACCCCCCAAGCGATGACCGCCCCAGGAGCGCCCAGCGGCGGCATGATGGTTGCAGCGACAAGGGCGTAGACAGAGACCGCGGAGGACCCCAAGACAATAGGCCCGATGGCACCCAGCGGGACGGCTTCACCCTGCGCCAGCCACAGTGACACCATGGTGGTCAAAAAAATGGCCGGAAAGACGCTTGCGACGCCAGCAGCGACGGGGCCAATCACGTGGGCGAGTCCAATGGCAACGCCAATTGCAGTGGCGGCAAGAGCGCCGCGCATCAGCAAAGTCACCGGACTGACCCGCCGGGTGCCTCTCGGTGCTGGCGGCAAGTCTTGGCACAGAACAATTCCGAAGCCCATTAGGCCCACAGAGGCCAGAACTCCGAGTACGCCCGCAGGCATTCCACGCGCCATCAGCGCGTCTGTGGCCAACACGGTGCCCACCGCAGCGAGCAGCCATGCACTGACCGACAGCACCGCCATCATTGCGAGACGGCGGCGTAGGGAGGTGTTGGGGAGCTTGGGTGGGATGACGCGCCACAACCACAGGAAGGCAGCGTTGAGGGCCATGCCTACAGGAACCACGGCCATAGCATCGCGTAGATCGTCACTCGATCCGGCTGCGGCCAGGCCGAGTGACGCAGGAACGATTGTGGTGGGTAGTGCGCCGAGTACGCCACCTAGGCGTCCCCCGAAGCGCTCGACCGCAACCGTTGCTCCGATCGCGACCACACCCGCAAGGGCAATATGGAGGACTTCTTGCATGGGTTAGCGGCCTTCCGCAGGCATGGCGAACCGCCGTAATGCCGGACCGAGAGACTTCAGAAGCACAGCGCCGACCCCGTTGACTCGTTGGACCGTGGCAATGAGTGTGCGAACGGTTGTGGACATGGGCTCTCCGGCTTTCAGGGTGAACAACAGGTACATACGCAGATTGTCGATCGACCTCGAAGGCCCCTATCCGCGTCGTTGTAGCGGTGTGTCTAACGGGGCGCGGGACCGACGGGGCTTGGTGGGGTAGACTGGCCGCCGGGAGTCACCGTGGGCCGCTTCATCGTCGTAGAGGGCTTGATTGGGGTGGGGAAGACCTCGCTATGTCGCTTAATGCGCGACAAGTGGGGGGCAGAACTCATTCTAGAGCCGTCCGAAACCAATCCGTTCCTGGGACCGTTCTACGCGGACCCCGACCGGTACCGCTTTCCTGTTCAGATGTTTTATCTGGTGAACCGGTGGCGTCAGCAAGACCGTATTCGTCAGCCCGAGCTGTTTGATGAGCTGATTGTCAGCGACTACATCTTCCAGAAAGATAGGATGTTCGCAGAGAAGACCCTCGACTCCACAGAGCTGGACCTGTACGATCGCTTTGCGTTGGCACTGGATGAGCACAGCCCGGCGCCTGACCTCGTCATCTACCTTCACGCGCCTCTCGACACGATCATGGAGCGCATCGCGCGTCGCCAGGCTGTCGGAGAAGCAGCGATCACCCGCGAGTATCTCCAAGACTTGTCGGACCGCTACGACATCCTGCTGAAAGGCTGGAACCACTGCCCGGTGTTGCGACTGTCGAACGAAGAGATCAACTATGTTGACTCCGAAGAGGGGCAGCGGCGGGTATTAGAAATCATCGATGCAACCTTGCATGGACGACCCATTCCCGAGCCTGACGGCGAGGCTATCCCTGGATCCCAACCGGACCGGGAGATTCAAGCCGAGTTGTTTGGCCCCGGAGCTTAGGAGGACGAGACTTTGGCACGTAAAAGCGTGTTGGACCTTCGGAAGAAGAAGGCCGACAACGACAAGATTGTGATGGTGACTGCGTACGATTGGACCATGGCCCGCTTGGTAGACAAAGCCGGCGTCGATATGGTTTTGGTAGGTGATTCTCTCGGAATGGTCGTGCAGGGACGGCAGGACACACTGCCGGTCACTGTAGATGAGATGGTCTACCACTCACGCTGCGTCGCGGCGGGGCTCGAACAAGCGCACTTGGTCGCCGACATGCCGTTCATGTCCTACCAAATAAGTCCGGAACAGGCGCTCATGACTGCCGGCCGGCTGATGAAAGAAGGCATGGCCCAGTCGGTCAAGCTGGAGGGCGGTGAGCGTAGCGCTGAAGCTGTGCGCCGCATTGTTGAGGCCGGTATTCCGGTCGTCGGCCATGTGGGACTCACGCCACAGTCGGTCCACGCCATGGGGGGCTTTAGGGTCCAGGGGCGCTCCGACGACGACGCCGAGCGCGTGCTGCGCGACGCTTTGGCTGTGGAACAAGCCGGTGCGTTCTGCCTGGTACTCGAAGGAGTGCCGACAGACCTGGCCGCAGAGATTACCGCGCGTCTAGACATTCCGACCGTTGGTATTGGTGCCGGCGAACATTGCGACGGTCAGGTGCTCGTCATCAACGACTTGCTGGGTATGAACACCGACTTTAAGCCCAAGTTCGTCAAGTACTATGCCAACTTGGAACAGGTCATCATAGGAGCTGTTGAGACGTACGCCACGGACGTTCGCGAGGGCAGCTTCCCGGACCGTGCGCATAGTTTCAATCGCAAGACACCCCGACAGATAGCGAAGTTGTACTGATATGGACGTGTTGACCTCTCCCGAAGCCATGACCGCTTGGGCCAGCGAGTGCCACGGTGACCGCATTGGCTTGGTGCCGACCATGGGCTTTCTGCATGATGGTCACGTGTCGCTGATGAAGCGCCTGCGCCTTGAGGTCGACCACCTAGTAGTCAGTATCTACGTCAACCCGTTGCAGTTCGGCGAAGGGGAAGACCTAGACGCCTACCCGCGCGACCTGCCGAGCGACCTCAAACGCTGCAGAGACGCCGGTGTTGACGCGGTCTTCGCCCCAGAGGAGCTGTACCCACCTGGATTTCAGACATCGATTAGCGTGCACGACCTCTCGCAAGGATTGTGTGGCGACCGTCGCCCAGGGCACTTTGAGGGCGTGTGCACCGTCGTCACCCGATTGTTCGGTTTGACTCGCTGTACTACGGCTATTTTCGGTGAGAAAGACTACCAGCAGCTCACCGTGTTGCGCCGGATGACCCGTGACTTGGCGCTTCCGGTGCGCATTGTACCGGGTGAGCTCATTCGAGACATTGACGGCTTAGCCCTGTCGAGCCGCAACAAGTACCTGTCAGACTCACAGCGCCTTCAAGCGCGCACCCTTCACCACGCCCTGTACGCAATGCGTGATGCGTTTGAGGATGGCGTGACCGGGGTGGCAGAGCTGGCTGTTGTTGGCGCCAAGGTGCTCAAGGTCGATAGGCTCGACTACCTGACCATCGCCAATGCGGACAGCTTGGCACCTTTGACGACAGTGGACCGGCCCGCCCGTGCACTAGTCGCCGGTCACGTGGGCAAGACCCGCCTCATCGACAACATCGCCATTGGGCCGGAGTTCCCATGGACATGAACCTGTGGGCCTTTTTGGGGCTGATTGGCGTGATGGCGGTCAATCAGCTCGTCATGCGAGTGGGTGGATTGAAGGCGCGTGCGGTGGTGTTCTACAGCCTGCAGCTGATGAACCTAATTGTCGGAACCGCGCTGCTGTGGTTCGGAATGCCGGGCTTTGAAGACTGGCCTGCAGTTAGCTGGATGATAGGCTTGCTTCTGTTCTTTCGCGTGGTTCAGAACAACATATCACGTGCGGAATGGCTGCGGCATGAGGCTCGGGACCGTGACCAAGACGCGCGCCGTGAAGCGATTGCTGAGGCGCTGCGTCGCGGCAAGGAATGACCCTCGGGTTGCGCGCTACTCCGGGGCCGTTTCCATGTAGCCAATCATGCACTGCTGTTGTGGGCTTCGCTGGGAACCCCCCAGGTTAGCATAAGCATATGACGTTCCACCGCCCGTAATCCATTCGTAGGTATTGCAGGTGTGAACGGACGGCACCCAGTATCCATCGCCGGTTCCTGTTCCGAGGGTACCGGGAGTAATGATTGAGGCGCCAGCTTGGCTGGCCAACAGTTGGCACTCGTCGAAGTACTTTGCGCCATGGTCTTGGTAAATCCAGGTATCGCCGTCGTATATCGTCGAGTTGTTCGGCGTGGCATTGTTCTGCGAGCCGGCTCGGGCATCGCGTGCCACAACGCACGCACGGCTGGTTCCAATGCCAGCTTGTGCGTAGGCTGCCCACTGTGCCCACATGGCGTTGGCACCATTTCGGTGTGGGGCCCACCCATTCGTGCCGCCGTTGCTGGACGTGTAGGCATTGGAGTTGACCATGGCACCTCGGCGAGAGGCTTCAGCCATGCACTGCTTCCACGGCATATTGCCCAAGTTTACGTACGGCGTTGCGTGGCTACTTAAGTAGGAACAGCCGCCAGCGGTGTCCGTGGCGGAAAAGACGACCGTGTTGTGGATGGACAGTCCTTGGTCGGGAGCTGCATTACCTGCGAGAACCCAGTCGAGGCCATCGCAGATGAACAGCCCTGCAGCTTGGGTGTCGTAGAACAGTTGTCCAGTCTTCCCCGCACAGTCCGTTTCGTCCGGAGACACATCAATCACACGTACACCGCCAGCAACCGTTGCGTAAGGCACCGAACGCATTCGCTGACGTGCGCCGAGCAGCGGTCCATCGGCTCCCAGCTGCAGACCCATCCACAGGCGATCCCGAGCCATGACGTCTGGAGTCAGTGTGGCTACCGATCCCAGCTCTAGGGTAAGGTAGCCGTCGGTTGGCGTCACCGTGAAGGTGTCCGTCCACACCGGAGTCGTTTCCAGCTGGCCGTCGTATAGGGAAGCGACAACCTCGATTTCGCTGTTTATTGCGCCGCCGCCTGCATCTAGAATGCGCCCCTGCCAGGCGAACTCAATATCCTGCGCATTTGCGGTGCCGACGAGGGTAGAAAGAACCGCCGCCAATGATAGAGAGCGAAACCACATGATAAAACCTCCGAGGTCTGATCATAAGTATCACGACTGGCCTGACGTGAACTACCGCGCAGCGAGAGCGTGCAGTTCGTCATCGGTCAGCGACTCTTTCGCCAGTTTCGCCTTGGCAAAGATGCGCTGAACAGTTTCTTCGTCTTCAGGCAACCCACGTTCATGCAGCCACCAGCGCACATTGCTGGTGCCGCTCATAGGGCCCACACCGATTTCTTGTTTGCGTCCGAACCAGCTTGCTGGAACGCCGCTATAGATCCGGTCAGCCAGATCGGTGTCGCCCATCTTCAGCGCTTTGATGACAGCTGCCGCGTGGACACCGGTCGCGGTTCGGAACGCGTCTCGGCCGAACACCGGGTAGTTCCACGGAATCGGCCAGTCACCACCGTCGCTGACGAGCTCGATGACCTGTGCCAGGGAATCTAGCTCTGGCATGTCGACGCCGTGCAATTTGAGGTTCACCAGCAGCTGGTCGGTGGAGGTGTTGCCCACGCGCTCGCCAATTCCCAGCATGGTTCCGTGTACACGGTCACAGCCAGCTTCAATGGCGGCCATGGTGTTCGCGAGGGCCAGACTTCGGTCGTTGTGTCCGTGAAAGTCGACGCGAACGCGGTCTCGGGCACCGAGTTCTTCGAGAAGCTTGAGGGTCCAGCTGACCAATGCCTTGACCCCATGAGGAGCAGCCGCACCGACGGTGTCGCACAGGATGAGACGGTCGGCACCTTCTTCGACGGCGGCAGTGAACAGGCGGCGAAGGGTCTCGGGTGAACTACGGACGGTATCTTCGGTCACAAAACTGGTGGGCAGGCTCTCTTTGACGCCCATGCGGACAGCATCGCGGGTCAGCTCCTCAAGCTTGTTCTCGTCCCACTTCTCGGCGACCATACGAATCGGCGAACTCCCGAGAAATGCCATCACTTCGATGGGCATTCCAGTCTTTTGGCTGATGTCGATGATGGGATTGATGTCGTTCGGATGGGTCCGGCAGGCGGCGCCTAGAGCTAGCGGAAGCTTCTCGTCCCGTACCAGTTCGGCGAGAGCCGTAGCGTCGTCGACGGCGCGCTGTCCGGCACCGGGTAGACCGATGCTGATGCTGTAGATGCCCATGGTGGCAATGAGACGGGCAATCTCGAACTTGCGTTCGATCGATGGGTCCGTGACCGATGGACTCTGCATGCCGTCACGCAGGGTCTCGTCGTGAATATTTGGAAAGCGCAGCTTGGGGGCGCCAGCGACGGAGTTGCCGCTCCAGTCATAGATCACGTCGTCAGTCATGCTCGCTCCGGGAGACAGCGGGCATAACCGGACAGGCTACGGCGCGGGCCCTGCCCCCACTCGGCGCTATGCGTGGGGCATGGCTTGCGTGGGGCTTGTGATTACCGCACCCAGATATGCCACTCGCTGTCCACGCGTTGGTTGCCCACGTAGCCGAACTGACCCGCGGCGTTGGACCATGTGCCGTACCGAGCGCCGTTACCCTCGGTGTCGCTGTCACCGCGCCCTGCGCCGGTACCCAGATAAAAGATACCCCAGCTCCAGTAGCCGTTGGTGCGTGCTGCCGTAGAAGGGTGCATTGACGGATTCCGCGCAACGATGACGCCGGTATCCTCGAACGGACCGACGATGTCGACGGTGTTGACGATGCGGCTGGTATTCCACAGCGCCCAGTTGTCCGGGCTAAAGCCGCTGTAGTAGCGGGAGTTGCTGTTTACGGGGTTGCTCGCTCGGAGCAGGGTGCTGCTGTCGATATGCCCGGCGAACTTGCTGAAGTCGTGGTTTGACCAACGGGCAGCGGGGTCCACAGGGTCGCCGTGGTCGGCAGCAAACCAGTCCTCAGACCAGCCTGGGAAGGGCGTAGAGTCGGTGACATTACGGGAGGCTAGGGTGGCGAGGAGGGTCCAGCCGCCGCTGTCTGACGTCATGTCACAGTACGCTTCGAAGGCTGAGGACTCGCCTAGACCCTCGGGATCGATCCAGTAGCGCCCATTGCTACCCGCCAAGCCGGACTCGAAGATGGTGCCGCAGGTTTCGCCCGCGGAGGCGGCCGTAGCGCCGTCGCCGGCGACTGGGCCCTCATCTCCGCGAATCCACAGAGTCTGCCACGTGTGGTAGTTGAACACGCCGCCGTAACCTTCTAGGTAGCCGGGGTGTGAAGCGGAGTCCTGGTACTGGGCGAGCGGCACAACCTGCATCCACCAGCAGCCGACGTCATCGCCGGTGTCTACATCTGAGGTGCGCGCGTGAGTGCCGGAGCGTGTGTAGTAGGCGTCGTGTAGGCCGTTGAAGCCTGCGCACGTGGT
>JBLHSN010000102.1:0-16935 GCA_047626195.1 Myxococcota bacterium | reverse complement strand
GGGGGGATGGCACACGTCCGACGCGCGGGCGGGCACCCCGCCCCATCCCATCCTATCAACTTGCGATACTCCACGAAGACGGCCTTACGCGTCTGGGACGGATTTTTCGGGTCGCGTATGTACCACTCATACTAGTGTGGACCATCCGATTCGTGGCGGGCTGAGTAGCCTTTTGTCGGCGGATGCCCCGCATTGATCGCTACCTCCCATCCAGACATATCCGCGCGGGGTCGGAATCCGTCCGGAATCGCTTTTGTACCCACTGACAACTGGTCTACACTAATTCTCTAGAGGAGATAAAGTGTCCCTAAGCCGTGCCGAACGCGAAGGTCTTGAGGTTGCAGGGTTCGCCCTGGCCGAAGGTATTGTGCGGGCGACACAGGCCACACAGCTCGGAGCGGCTTTGGTGGTGCGTCACGGCACGACCATGCAGTGCATTCCCCTCGAAACCACCTCAGACCCAATGACCCGCGTCACGGCAATGCTTCAGACGCTCGGGAGCGGCGTAGCTGACGCCGCATTCCTCGAAGAGCAAGAACATGCAGGGCAACGAACGATTCAGGTTTCCGCCTGGGTCGACGGTGAATGGCGCTGCCGGATCGCCCTTCCCTTTCGCGCCGGGCACCCCCTCCACGTCCGCCCAGAGCGCATCATTGGGGACTGGTCAATTAAGGCAGACGTCGCCCAGGTCCTGGATGCCGTGTACTCGGGGGTCTCCAACCATCCGGATGGCCTGCGCGCCTGGGTGAATGCTGTGGTGGACGTCTAGCGGCTAGTCCTCGTCTTCCCGTCGGGACTTCCGCAGCCGCGCACGCAACGCCTCCCGCTTCTTCCGACGCGCTTCTGCAGCCGCATCTCCAGTTGGCGGTGCAGGACGTGCCGCACGAGGTACCGGTTTCGCCTCAGCTCCAAAAGACTCGCGACGCGGAGCCGCCAACTTCTCCGCCGGCGGGTCTTGACGAGATGCGGCAGAATCACGGGCCGGCGAGTCCCCACCTGCCCGTCGTTCTTCCATACGCTTAGACCGGCTCTTCGCCGGACCTGCCGCGCGAAGCGACTGTCGTAAACGGGCAATTCGGTCTTCGCTGCTGGCACCGGCCGGCTCCGGAGGCCCCCGACGCGGCGGCGGTGGTGGGGTTCCGAGGGGCCGGGGGGCCGGGGGTGGAGCAGCCGCATCACGCGAGGCAGGGGGGGTAGGACTCGACGATGTCTCGTTGTTGTACGTGCGACTCCGGGCGTAGCGCTCACGGTTCTCACGGGTTGGCCGTGGCGCGCCTCCCGAGGCTTCCAAGCGGCTGCGGAGACGGTCGGCCCGACTGCTTCCACTACTCCGACGCGGAAGACGACGGCGCTCGTTGACCACGGCCTCTGCCGCCTTGCGGGCCGCTTCTTCGCGGTCCCGGTCGATAGCTTCGCGACCCTTGCGGTCGAGCTCTACAGCCCGGGCCAGTGCTGCAATCGCCGCTTCCAAGGCGCCGCTCGCTTGGTCGGACATGTCTGCGGCCAGAAGCGGGCGGTCCACCTCACTGACCTCGAGCGACAGACCTAAGGCCTTGGCAGCCGCATTCTCGGCGTCATCGACGACACGCTCAAGGTCCGCCAATGTCTGCTGAACCGCGGGTCCGAGCTCGGCAAGCTCATTCGCGGTGCTCTCGAGACCTTCGAGCGTGTTGCGGCAGCCGGTTGCCGCTTCTTGTGCCGACATTGCGGCATCCGACACGTCACTCTGCGCCCGTTCAATGGCCGACACATGCTCTTGGCGCCGAGTAATGGCAGCTCGCGCAGCCTCCATGCGCTGTGTGGCCTCACCCAGGGCTGCGATGGTCGCGTCCGTACCAAGACGGACCAAGTCGGCCAGATCCAACACGGCGTCGAGGTCGGGTGCGGCAGCAAGACCCTCTCCGATTCGAACGGTGTCGCCCGCACGAACGCGAACATCGTCCGCGGCCGACCGCAAAGCGGCAAGAGCTGCTTGAATCGCTGGACTGTCGACGGTCGCTGCGTCGGTTTCGGCGGCGGTCACAAATCCTTGCGCACGTGCAACCGAGGCACGAGCTTGAGACAGTGGATGACGGGCATCTGACCGGGCTTCTTCCAGCCGACGGTCCGCTTCCGCACGCTCTTCGTCCATCCGACGGTTCGCCTCTGCCAAGATCTCGTTGACACTGGCCGCAACCTCTTCCGCGCGCTCTGCGGACAGTCGTGCTGCGCGAACAATGGGCTCTGCTGCCGCAAGTTCTGCCACTAGCGCGACCATCGGTCCGGCAGCTGCGGCCTTCTTCGCCGCCTTCTCGGCGAGGGCGACCGCGGCATGTGCGCGCTCTGCGACCTCGCGAGTAGAGGTGCGTTCGGCCCGCTCCACCAAGTGAGCGACCTCGCTAGCGCGAACACGAGTCACCTCAACTGCGGCGCGTGCACGTCCACCCAGCGTTGCCACTTCGTCCCGCACCGTCTGCAGAGCAGACGCTTCTTCCACAGCCCGACGCGCGCTGTCTACCGCAAGTTCGACCGCAGCGGTAACGTCTCCCGCGCAGCTCTCGGCCAGCTCCACCAATGACTGAACCTCAGGCGACAACAGCTCGGGGTCGTCGTGGGTCAGCCGCTCGACCAAGTCGGCCAGACGTTCGTAGGCCGCCCCAACCCGCATGGCTCCGCGACGCGCAGCAGCGAACCGGTCCAATGCATCGTCCGAGTCCGAGCGCGTGACTTCTTCACGCGCGCCCTCGATAGCCACATCCACCCGGTCTCGGATCTCACTCGCCCGATCAAAGCCGGCTTGAACGATACGCATGGCGTCGTCGCGCCGACGTTTGGCCTCATTGGCGCGTGCCTGGGATTCGTCTTCAGCGGCGGACACAACAGTCTCGGAGAGCTCGCCGGCCTCTTGAGTCAGCGCCTCAAGTTCCTCACTAGCCGCGCGCGCCTGATTGGCGAGCGGTTCTGCAGCCGTTCGCGTGCTGGCACCGGCTACGCCATCCGCCAGCAGCTGGAACTCCGGCACGAGAGACTCGGCCCGTTGCACCATGACTTCCAACCGGCGAATCCCCTCGACGATGGCTGTTCCTCGAGCCGAAAAGGGAATAATATTCCGCTGGGTAAAAGACAATAGCCCACGCAATGTGTCGGTATGGGCGGCCACCTGGGTTCGACAGCGCCCGACCGTCTCGCGGGCTTCGGTCAACGCATCCGACTCGGTTCGTGCAGAGGTCAATGCCGCCTGAAGAGCTCCCGATGCCCCATCGAGACGCTGTAGCAGACGCTCCACACGCGCCGATGCCTCATGGGTGGTCCCCATGGCCGACTCCACCACCGACGCGGCGCCAGCCCCTTCAGCAGAGCGACGTGCACCCATGGTCCGCTGCACTTGCGCGTCGAACTCGGGCCCGAGCCCCTCAAGCGCTGACATGGCGCTCTGCATGTCCGGCGTGTTCCACCCGCGTGCTTCATGACGGGCAGTCGTTATGACCTCGATCCACCTTCGCTGGGCATCGGCAACCGTCGTCTCAAACCCCGTCAGACGCTCCATGGCCGACCTGCGACGCTGCACATCTTCATCGAGTGCGGCGGTCGCTTTGGCCATGGCCGAGTGGGCTGCAGGGAGGTCCTCTGCAATACGCTCGCGAAACGACCGAGCCGTATCTGCATAGCGAGAGGCTTCATCTGCGTGAGCTTGGGTCTTGGCTTGGCGAGCCGCATCGCGTGATTCAGACGCCTGATACGCAGCGATATCAATAATTTCAGCCGCGACATCCCGTAGACGAGTCGCTTCGAGATGGCCGCCGTCAGTCACTCGTGCGGAGAGCGTGCCCAATTCTTCTTGGGCGCTCACCACTTGCGCGGAACAAAGCTCGGCACTCTTCTGGGCCTCTGTGACGGCGTCGGTCAGTGCCTGTGCAGCTTGGCGTTCGCGGCGAATCTCAGCCAACTCTCGGTTGCATGCCTCGCGTGCGCGCCGGGCCAGATCAAGAACGTGGTCGGCAGACCCAGTGACTTCTGCCACACTCGAACGCGCAGCGCTGAGGGCCGCCTGTGCCTCCTCGGCGGTCGCAGCCACTGCAACGCGAGCGGCGTGTCCACGGGCCTCCACGCCGGCACTCTGAAGCTCCGACCAGGCCTGGCTGGCTTGGCGAATGACAGTGCGAGCAGACCCGCCCTGGACTTCTTTCGTGTCTTCTTGGAGTTGGTCCATGACCTGACGAACACGAGCGGACGCGGCATCCGACTGCTCCACAGCCTTGGCGGCATCCTGCTGGGCGGCATCCCGACGGGCCAGCGCCTCTGCTGCCAGACGAGTCGCAGTGATGGCCTGTTCCACACGCTCGCCAGCGAGAACAAGCTGGGCATCCACGCGGCCTAAGCACGCCCGTGCCCGCTGAGCGGCGACCAAAGCATCCGTTTCATTGTCAGCCGCTTGTGCATCATCGACCGCAGCCGCCGACGCTTCACGCTCACCGTTGAGAATGTCCACAATCGCAGATGCCCGCCCGATGGCAGCCGTGGCCTCGTCTGTGGGACTGACGGCGTTCGCGCTCTGCGCACTCTCCAAGCGGTCTGTGAGTCGCTTGAGCCGTTCTTCGAGGGTCCGGTGTGACCGCGCTGCAGAATCAACGGCCTCAAGCCGTGCCCGGTCTACGTCCGCCCGCAATGTGTCGAGCAACGTACTCGCTGCTGTTCCTGCCGATTCCGCGGCATTCGCAGCGTCGCGCAGGCGCATCAACGCCGCGTCCGCCACTTCAGCAAGCGTTGCCGACACCAGCACAGAGGCAGCCTCTTCGGCTACCCGTAGCGCTCGCTCTGCACGCTGACGTAGGTCATCTAGCCCTTGTTGACCCGCTCCAGCGGGCAGCTTGTCCGACGCCACTTCCGAGCGTACAGCATCTGCAACCCGAGCCACAGCACGAACACCAGAGCGTGCGCGAGTGACTGCTTCTGGAGCTTCACTGCGGGCTTCTTCCACCCTTTCCATCTCGCCGGCAATGCGGTGAGCCGACCGGCGAACGTCAGTGAGGGCGTCAAGCGCTGCGGCCAACGCCACATCCGCCTGACGAGCAGCGCCATGCACCAAGGTCAAGGTAATTTGGGCTTCAGCAGCCGACTCATCCATGTCCACTAGATTCGAGGCACCACGTGCCGAATCGCGCGCTTTTTCGGCCCGACGTGCCGCCGACGATGCCCGGTCGATGTCGGCGGCCGACTCCAGACCGAGGCCTCGCCCCTCATTCCGGCACCGCTCAGCCAGTTCCTTGGCCAGTGCAGCAACGCGTCCTGCACGTTCCACAACCTCGGTAGCGTACGTCTGAACCCGCTCAAGCGTAACTTCGCCAGCCAATGGCTCAACGACGTCGACATGTCCGAGCACTTGGGTGGGTGCGGGGTCAAAGGCCTCCTCATCGTCGAATTCCACATCGACAACCACCACGTCCACCGCCGCCTCATCATCCAGCGGTAGCTCGGGGACATCGTCCTCCGCGTGCACCGTCTCGGGCGACAACACCTTCATTGCAGTCCGTACGGCCTGTCCCAGACCTGGGCCTTCGAGCACACCAAGACCATCCAGCGCGCGAAGGAATTCCGAGCCGCGGCGGTAGCGGTCCGACGGGGTCCTCGATGTGGCACGCGCCAAAATCACCACCAGCTCAGCGGGGTATCCCTCCCCCAGCTCGGCCATGGCCACCGGACCTTCACCGCGGTGAATTTGCTCCAAGACTTCTTCGGCGTCGCCCACATACGCGTGATGACCCGTCAGAACTTCCACAGCCACCAAACACAGCGCCATCAGGTCGCTCGACAACTCCTCTGCAGCGTTGTCGATGACTTCAGGCGCCGTATAGCGAAGGGCATCCCCGGGTAGCTTGACTGCGTCGTCGTCTAAGAAGCCGTAGATATCCACGCGAGGCATCGCGTAGCCCAACACCTGAACGCCGCCGTCACCGTCGACCAAGACGGTCCATGGGGTGACCGCGCCATGAGCGTACACACCCACGCGAGCGCCCATGCGAGAGGCGCGAATCAGTACCTCACCTACGCGGCGCAAGAACTCGGCGCAGGCGCGCGGACCGCAGGTATTGCCAGCAGCCTTCAGAGTATCGACGACCTCACGAACGGAGAAACCAGGCCGTACCTTGTAGTTAAAGGCACCCTGTTGGACCTCGCCAAATAGGGCGGCCATGCCAGGGATATTAGGCTGGCGCAGCCAAACATCGGCGTCGCCAAACCCTCTCCGCAGCTCGGCGTGGGTGCGGAAGGTCTTGTGAAACCAGACGGTAGCCGTGCTTGCGCTATCGTCCAACAGCAGGTCGAACCCGGGTCCGGTGACGGTTCGCTGTCTTTGCCCCACGTGATCGACTCCTTTACCCGAGGGTATACCCCACGTCGCTTGAGCAGTAGCACGTCACGGTACCTTGACGGGTGGAGTCGGACGTAGGAAGTGGCAGCATGCAATCTACCCCCGCTACAATAAATCGTGCCGCCCTCCACCCTGTATCCGTCGCTCCCATGATGGAACGGACGGACCGGCACTACCGCGTGTTTATGCGCGGCATCACTAAACACACCCTGCTGTACACCGAGATGGTGGTGGCGCAGGCGGTGCGTCACGGTCCCAAAGACCGGCTGCTCGGGTTTGACGATGTGGAGCATCCCATCTCGCTACAGCTCGGCGGCGACGACCCGGTACTGTTGGCCGAAGCCAGTAAAATTGCCGAAGACCTAGGCTACGACGAGGTCAATCTCAATGTGGGCTGCCCGAGCAGCCGGGTCCAGTCCGGGAACTTCGGGGTGTGCCTGATGGGCGACCCCGACCGCGTGGCGGACTGTATTGACGCCATGCGAACCGCGGTTCAGATCCCGGTCACCTGCAAGCACCGCATCGGCTTTGACGAGATCGACCGCTACGAGGACATGCACCGCTTCGTCGAGCGTGTGGCGCAGACCGGGTGCGACCGCTTCACCGTTCATGCCCGAAAAGCCTGGCTCAAGGGCTTGTCCCCCAAGGACAACCGCAACATTCCACCCTTGCGCTACGACGACGTATACCGACTCAAGCAGGAGTTCCCAAATCTCGTTGTGGAGATCAACGGCGGCTTACGCGTGGCCGACATTCAGACCCAGCTCACCCAGGTCGACGCTGTCATGCTCGGTCGCATTGCCTGGGATGACCCCTACAGCTTCGTGACGGTAGACGCAGATATCTACGGAGATGACTCCCCGACTCTGTCGCGTGAAGAGGTGGTCTACCGCTACCTTCCGTACGCGCAAGAGCGCATGACGAAGGGCCATCGCATCAGTCACGTGGTCAAGCCAATGCTCGGACTGTACGCCGGTGAGGTGGGCGCACGTCTGTGGCGACGCTGCCTGACCGACGGCGGCAACAAGCGGACCGAGAGCCTCGGTGAGATTGTAGAGACGGCGCTGAAAGCGGTGGCTGAAGCCCAAGCGCGGTTTGCCGAGTCTGCGGCAGCCCGTGCTAGCACCGCAACCAGCGCAGACGTGTAGCGCACACGTCGGATACGGATTCCGCCCCGGCCAGCAGGCGGTGGCCCAACCCGACCCTCGTCTTACGCCGCCTTCGGTTCCACCAACGCCACTTCACCCCGAAGCCCAAACGGCGCCCGGTGCTGTGGCTCAAAGCCCTGTGCTTTGCAGCTCGCGAGAATCGTCTCGAATTCATGACTGATTCTAGCGCCTGCCTTGGTGGTCACTTCGTCTTCCGTAGGCAGGTCGAAGTCGTTGGCGCCGTAGTGCAGCCCTTTGAGCGCATCTTCGTTCTTGGTCAGCACACTCGTGCGAATGTGCGGAATGTTGTCGAGATAAATTCGGCTGACCGCAAGCCAGCGCATGTACGATTCGCTGTCGATCTCGCTGCCACCGAGCTCGTTATTGTAAGGCTTGTACGTCCAACATAGGAAGCTAGGCAGACTACCATGCGTGTCGGTCTGGAACGTTCGCAGGCGTTCGAGGTGGCTCAAGCGCTCGTCCAAGCTCTCATCGAACCCAATGACCATTGTCGCTGTACTGCCCATACCTGCGTCCAAAATTGCCTTCTGTGCCGTGTAGTAGTCTTCAACCTTGTACTTCAGCGGGCTGTGACGCTTGCGGAAGCGGTCATCCAGAATCTCGGCACCGCCGCCGGTAATCCAGCGGGTGCCACTCTCTGCGAGAATGCGCGCGCCTTCGTCGTACGAGACCTTACTCACCTTGCAGTAGAACATGAACTCTGCCACGGTGAACTCGAAAAAATCGACCTCATCCTTGTACTTCTCGCGAATCTCACCGAACAGCTTGGCATAGTCGGTGATGCGCAGCTTGGGGTGGAAACCACCGTTGAAGCTGACCAAGGTACCGCCCAACTCCTGCATGACGTCAATCTGCTGGCACACCTGCTCAGTGCTCAGCAAGTACGTGTCCTTCGCGTTTGGCAGCCGGTAAAACGAGCAGTAGTCGCACTTGGCAATGCAGACATTGGTGTAGTTGACGATGGCCATGACCAAGTAGGTCGCAGTGTTCGATTTGTGGTAGCGGGCACGTACGAAAGACGCGAGTTCGCGTAGGTCTGCGTCGTCTGCGCAACCATACAGCCAACCGGCCTCCTCGCGGGTAATAGACTGGTGAGCATGGACTTTATTGCGAATGGTGTCAATCACAGGGGGCCTCCGTTGCCTCGCAGCTAACCCCGGCGTTTCAACCGACAATGCCGCGCGCCGTTGCGTGACCACAAATGGAGGGCCTCGCGGTGCCGGGAGCCTACACGTTTGACACCCAGAGATAAAACGCGACGAGGGCAAGCGATACGTTGAGCGCCTCACCAAGGTTGACCATGCGCTTCACATCACTCTTGCTCCCCATCGCCGTCTCGCTCACCGGCTGCTCTGCACTCGCAGACGACCCAGCGCCACCCACATCCGAAGAGGCCTCCGTGACCCTGCAATCCATGACCCTGACCCAACTCGACGGCACCCCGCTCCCTCCAGAGACCTTGGCAGGCAAGGCCGTGCTTTTTGTCAATGTCGCCAGTCGCTGTGGCTACACACGCCAGTACGACGGCCTGCAAGCACTCTATGCGGACAAGGTCGACGACGGACTCGTGGTGGTAGGCGTCCCGTGCAACCAGTTCGGCGGACAAGAGCCCGGCAGTGCTGAGGAGATTGCCACCTTCTGCCGCGTCAACTACGGCGTCAACTTCCCCATTCTGGACAAGCAGGATGTCAACGGCAACGGTCGCTCGGCACTGTACGCGTCGCTCATTGGTTCAGATGCCGGCGGAGGGGCCGATGTCGGCTGGAACTTTGAAAAGTTTCTCGTGGGCCCCGATGGAAGCGTCGCTGCACGGTTCCCCAGCAGTGTGGAGCCGAATAGCCCTGAACTCATCGCAGCAATCGACGCCCTGCTGTAGACGCCGTGTTTCCGGTGGTCTAGGTCTGCTTGCGGGACCCAATGATGCGGGGCTCAAGTCCCTGTAGGTCAGTCCGACTGGCCTGCAGGGGGAAACAAGTTCTGCACAGACCACTGCCAGATGTCGGATTTTTCAGCTCATCCAGCTGCACCCAAGCCACTGTTGCACACTCCCGGTCTGCGAATGACTACGACCTGCGAGCCGCCATCCGGAATCCGCCACGCCGGGCAGTTGACGGAGTCTTAGGCTTTCGTGACGTCGACGAAACAGTGAATGCCAACGGGTCGCTACGATGAGCGCCGGCAACATCCTCCGGATGCAAGGAGCAGCGGCACTCGCCGTGATGACGCTCACAGCCGGGACTCTGTGGTGGAGCGGACAAGCACACGACCAAGAGCACATTCACGCGCTCAAAGCCATGACGGCGACGATTGATGCGCAAGCCGAGCTCCAGCAGCACATTCTGACGATTCGTCTCGGGGTGTTGCGTGTCTACGACCCTCTGATCGACGACATCGACGCGCTTCGAAGAGCTCACGCGCAGATGGCTACACTGACACCTCAAGTGGTGGGGCATACCCCCTCACTGGACTCGGCAGTCACAGCATTAGCAGCCACAACCGACCACAAATCGGTTCTTGTTGACCGCTACATCCGGCAAGTCTCCAAGTACCGCAACTCGCTGACCCACCTGCCCGAAGAGCTTGACCAATGGACGCGGTCAGTTGAGGGAGACCCAGCCAGTACGGCCCAAACAGCTGCAGCCAACAAATTAGTTCGCCTCGCCCTCACGTACAACGGCACTCCAACAGACGAGTTCCGAACCCAGCTGCTCGATGCACTCAGCGCCGCCGAGAGCCTACCCGAACTGTCATCAGCGCCTACCCAGCAGCGCTGGACCCTGTTGCTACGGCACATCAGAATCGTTCTGGATATAACCGAACCTCTGAACAACACGATGGACCAGCTGTTGAACCCTGATGTTCAACGGGCCGTTCAATGGGTTCATACAGCTTACGTCGACGCATACGGAGACGTTCAGCAGACGCGGACCACACTACAGCGCATCATCTATGGACTGGTCCTTGTCAGTGGCCTGTTGTTCGCGAACTTGATTCTGCGCCTTCACGCTCTGTATGCAACACTTGAACACCGCATCGCACGCAGAACCCAGGAGCTCGCCGAGGTTGTCGCCGGCAGTCGGCTCATCCTGGACAATGTCGGCGAAGGGCTCATCTCCGTCGAACTCGACGGTCTGCCGGGGTCCCAGGCGTCGACAGCGCTTCGCACCTGGCTCGGCGAACCTTCGGAAGCCGAGCCTATCTGGCAGTGGCTCGGTCGCTATGCCCCGGAGCAAGCCCAGTGGTTGGAGATGGGCTGGGAAGACCTGCAAGCGGGGTTCATGCCGCATGAGGTCATCTTGGCGCAGCTACCCAGCCGAATCGAGCTGGACGACCGAACCCTGGGACTTCGCTACCGTCCTATTCTAGATGCCACGGGCAATGTAAAGCGCGTACTGCTGATGATGCGGGACATCACTCATCAAGAAAAAGTAGAACAGAAGCAGGCTTGGGATGCGGAACGCTTGGTGGTGTTGATGCATGCCATGAATGACCAGGCCGGTCTCCATGAGTGCATGGAGCAAACGGCCATCCTGCTGGACCAACTTCAGATCTCAATCCATGATACCCTGCTTTCAAAGCGTCAACTGCACACTATTAAAGGCAACGTGGGCATGTACGGGATGCTACGAATGGCCGATTACTGCCATCGACTCGAGACGCGTCTAGACGAACGCGGCAGCACTCCAACCATGGCAGACGTGGCGGAGCTACGCCACGTGTGGAAACACTACGAAGAAGAGGTTGAACCCTTTTTCGTCGGCGATTGCACTACCTCCCGGCACGCCGCAGAGCTTCAGAGCATCGCCACCTTGATTGAACAACGGGTTCCGTACGAACAACTGTCGGCGAAGGCGGCCACTTGGACGGAAGAGTCTATGGTTCTGCGCTTGGCTCGACTCGGACGCCAAGCGGAGCAATTGGGCCAACGCCTTGGACGTCCCGTGGACGTACACATCCAGGACAACGGCGTTCGTACACCCCCGCACATCCTGGATTCTCTGTGGCTCATTGTCCCCCACATCATCCGCAACGCACTGGACCATGGACTCGAAGACCCAGACGTCCGAGTCAGCCAAGGAAAATCGTCCACGGGCCTTCTGGTCTTGACTACCCGACGCGAGGACAATGCCTTCGTCCTATCGATTCGCGACGACGGCGCTGGCATCGACTGGGACGTGCTCCGAGACAAGGCCACGATACTTGGCATGCCTCACAGGTCACGGTCGGATTTGGAAGACGCACTATTCGCCGACGGTGTCAGCTCCCGAGAGACTGTCAGTCAATTCTCCGGGCGGGGAATCGGCATGGCAGCCGTCCGACAAGCAACCGAGCACCTTCGAGGCACTTTGACTGTGCACAGCGTGACTAGAGTCGGCACAACCATCGAGTGCCGCATCCCGAGTGTATTTAGACGGCGGGACCGAATGGCGGGCTGACGTCAGCCCCACACCTAAAAATGGCCGCTCCCATCACTGGGAGCGGCCATTCTATTCAGCGTCGACGAGCGCTTAGAGCTTGTCGCCTTCGAGCCAGCTGTATCCGCCTTCGAGCATCTTCACGCCTTCGGTGTAGTTGTAGGCGTCATCGTTGCGCCACATGTCACGGAACCAATCGTTGATGCGACGGCGAGCGGCGCGGGAGAACAGATCTGCGAGCTCTTCGGCTTGCTTGTAATCCGGGTGGTTGGCCCGCTTCATCTTCTCGGCACGGGCTGTGCAGGCGCCAATAGCGTACAGCTCATTCGCAATCTCAACGGCGCGGAACAGGAAGCCCTGCTTCTTCTCGAGCTTAGCTTGGTAGCGAGCCATGCCATGGAAGACGGTACGAGCAAGGCGACGCGCTGCGCGGTCACAGAAGCGCAGGTGCGAGCCGAGCTTACCAGCGGAGCGGTACTTGAATGGGGTGAGACCAATCCACAGGCTCGGGTACCACCAGCTGTAGAAGCCAGCCATGCTCGGCAGTGCGCCGACCATGTCGCCAATGCTGGCGTTCGGCTTCACCGCGTTTCCTGCAACCTGCAGGTGTTTGTCCAAGGCTTCGCGAGCCATGAACAGGTGCATGATCTCGGAGGACCCTTCGAAGATGCGGTTGATACGGGCGTCGCGCATGGCGCGCTCGATGTTGGCCGGCTTCTCACCACGGGCGATGAGGGACGACTCCATCTCGTAGCCACGACCGCCGCGAACCTGCATGCCCTTGTCGAGGAGGTCCCAGTGACGGGTGGTGCAGAATTCCTTTGCGGCAGAGGCTTCGAGACGGATGTCGTAGCCCTTGCGGTCTGCAAGCTCGTTCGACAAGCGCGCAACGGACTCAATGGCGTAGGTGTGTGCCGTCATGTCTGCGAGCATGTGCGAAACGGCTTCGTGCTTGCCAACCGGTGCACCCCACTGGACGCGCTCGCTCGCAAACTCCCGACAGGAGCTGAGCACATCGCGTGCCCCGCCTGCGGTGCCACTCGGAATCGACAAGCGACCGGCATTGAGCGTGGTCAGCGCAATGCGCATGCCCATGCCTTCCTTACCGAGCAGGTTCTCAACAGGAACCTTGACGTTCTCGAACAGGATGACGCCATTGGCGAGTGCCTTAAGACCCATGAAGTGGCAACGGTGCTTGACGGTGATGCCAGGGGAGTTGGCTTCGACGACAAAGGCGCTGATCTTCTTGGTTTCCGGGTTGCGAGCCATCACGACCATCAATTCGCAGATGGTGCCGTTCGTACACCACAGCTTCTCGCCGTTGAGGATGTAGTTCTTGCCGTCCGCGTCCAGCACAGCCGAGCTAGCGAGCTTGCCGGGGTCCGAGCCAACCTGTGGCTCGGTGAGTGCAAAGGCGGAGATGGCGCCAGCGGCACAGCGCGGAAGGAATTCCTTCTTCTGGGCGTCGGTTCCGAACAGCTTGACCGGCTGGGGCACGCCAATGGACTGGTGAGCCGAGAGCAGAGCGAGAACGCTGGCGTCGTAGCGGCCGAGCATTTCCATTGCCAGGCCATATTCCACTTGGCTAAACCCAAGACCGCCATATTCGGTTGGAATCTTCATTCCGAAGCAGCCGAGCTCGGTGAGGCCCTTGATGACGTCGTCACCGTATTCACCAGTGGCGTCAATCTTGACCGGGTCCACATTTTCAGCGAACCACGCATCGGCTTTATTGGCCCACTCGACGAATCGGGCGCTCGGGGCCACTTCGGGCTGGTCGGCAATCCACTCGTACTTGAAGTTGCCGAGGAAGATGTCCTTCATGAAGGAACGGCCCTTCCAGTCCGAGTCGCGTGACTCCTCAATGAGGTCCCGTGTTTCAGCTTCGGCTTGAGCGAGTTCCTGTTCGGATGCTACGCGGTTCATAGATGGCTCCAATTGAATGAAGCTTCATTCACATGGCGACGAGCCCCCTGCAAGCGGGATGTCTTCTAGTTCCGTCACGAAACTGTCACTCACGTACTCGTGAGCAAAGGCGCATTCTCGGCCATTCCCTCGCTGGTGGGGTCGGAAGGCTCTCTTTCAGCGAGTGTGAGGATTGTACACCCTCAATCTTGATGACCGCGATCCCGACGTCTCAGCCCACCGCTAGACCGGACTTGTTCCATCCATCCACACCGCACGAACCGCCTCGGCGAACGGCTCTGGCTCGGCCAGCATCCCGGCAACGCTGACCATGTCGGCGCGGAGAGAATCGTCCTGACGTTCGCAACGAATACGCACAATCCCGTGCAGCCAGTCTTCCAGCTTGCGTTCGTTCTCATGCTCTTCGTCAATAAGCCAGGTGAGTCCTCGGTACCCCGCGATAAGCGCTTCCGCACTCGCAAGTCCGCCCTCCCGCACCGCTGTGCGCATAGGACGTACGAAGTTCGCAAGCGCCGAATGGGATGTGGTGTCGGTGCGGAAAGTTGGCCAATCGACCACCTCTCCACCGCCCCAAGGCGTCTCGGCTCCAACAGCCCAGGGGTTATTGATGAGGTCCCAGGTGTCGTCATCGACGTCGGCGATGCACAGCGCTTCAATGAACAGGTCGAGCAGGACAATGTCCTTGAACGCTCCGGTCGCCATCTCGCTGGCCAGGTGAAGAAAATGTTGGGCGTGGCCCGTGAAGGCATCGCTGTGCGCCAGGCCAAGACGCCAGGCCAGGTCTGCTGTGTTTGGATGACGTCCCTTGGTCTCCGCAATCGATGCGGTCAACCAAGCAATCGCGTCATCTGCCGGCAGCGAATCTGCTTTGGCCACCACATCGGCGTACCAGCTTGCTTCGTCGTGTCCCATGTCCATCCTCGTCGTTGGCCGGCGCCCTAATGCGGCAAACCATCCGCGAGCCACTGCACCGTGCATCCGCTCCGAACACTACGCCCGCTACTCGGCAGGGTCCAAGCGTCCTAACACCAATCTTACAGCCTGCGGAAGCCGTTCCCCGGGACGAAATCCAGCTGCCTGAACAACGACCACATCGCTGCCATGGCGTACCCACAACGTGTGAATCTCCGACGCCGGTCCGGCGGAGGCTTCTCCATCTCGACTGGACGCTGACACCACCATCCAGGCTTCGTCGCCAAGTGCTGACACGGATTCAGCCGTGTATAGGTTCGGCATGCTTGGCGTCATGGTCCGAGCCTTGGACAGGCCGTCGCTAAACTCGCTGTGCATGCCAATCAGCGTAGATGCCGCTGCTTCGGTGTCACAGCGCAGGTAGAAAGACAGCACCGATCGGTCGTCTCGGGCAGCGGAACGGGTCGCTCCTCCCACAACGTGGTCCAGTGCTGACTCGACCTCTGGAGCTGGGGCACCGAACAACAACCGACGAAGGTCCTGTTCGATCAGGGGACTTGTCTGTGGGAACCAGCGCGCCTCCATCACGGCCGACTCCATCCCATCTAGAATACGCTCGTCTTCGGGGTCTACGCCACGTTCCTCGCCGTACTCTTCAGGTACGAACAGCGTGCGCGACCGCATGGGTGGGTCAGCGAGCACTTCCAGCGTCCGCGGAAGTCCGCCTGCCGCAGCATGCCAGCGAATAAAGTCGGTCCCCTGCCCATACGCCACCCAAGTGCCAAATGACCAGACGCCAACGGGGCCGTCTTCGTCCCACCCCTGCCCTTGGTTCAGCACCTTCTCCACCGCTTGCAGACCCAATGCCTCGGCGACTTTGGACTCCACAAAATTGGCGTGCCCCTCGGTGACGCCACGAAGCGCTTGAAACGCATCCACATGCTCGGGGTGCTCAAATTGCTCGCCAATTGCAAACTGCTGGTCTTGCAGCGCATGCGCCATCTCGTGAGCAAGAACCAACCGAGTGACGTGGTCGAGAGCCAATGGGTCGCCGTCCACATGGGAGGCTACTCGGGCCATCGCGTCTGGAGCGACGAGCAAGATGCGTTCGGTCAATGCGTACTTACCCGCCACACCTGCCGAACCCGCGTCGCGAATAAACCGGTCACGCAACCAATCTGGTGCGTCCGGGCTCAGCGCATCGTAGGTCGCACCCGCCTCGTTACGCACAATGCGGTCCAGGTCTGACTTCCGTCCCAAGCGCACGAACGGAACCTCTTTGAAGCGCACACCCGCTGCTGCTTCGACCAAAGGCACCAGCTCGCGCACCACAGCATTCAGGTGCGCCTCGTCCAGATCAGCCGGCATCGCCAAGACTGTGGAGACCGGCTTCTTCACGCAACCAGCGATGAGCAATCCGCCTATCGCAATCCACTTCATCCAACGCCCTCTCTATCCAGATGCGCTAGGGTGCCACGCGCTAAGGAGGACGTCGTGGCCAGAAACCTGATTGCTGCCATTCAAGAGTTTGACGAGAACGACCGCACGGTTCAGTTGGTCGGTGCTGTCATGCGAATCGTCCCGTCTTCGCCTGATTATCATCATGCTGGGCGTCTGAAAATGCTCGCTCAACAACTTCATGTGGCACCGTCGCCAGAAAACATGAACCGCATCCGCAGTTTGGCGCAGGAAGACCGAGTTGGAGACGCGCTGTGGATGGCATCCGCTCTGGACACAACCGACAAAGCCTACGGCGTGTACTCGGGTGTGAAGCAGGCTGTGAACCTATTCTTCGGTGGTAAGCGCCGCAATGTGGACTTTGATGCTGCCCAACGCAGCGACGCTGCCCTGAAGGCACTCGGCATCGCGTACATGGTCCACAAGGCCATTCCCGGAACTGTCACTGAAAAGGCCAAAGCGTTCGCCGAGTACGAGTCCGGCCAGATGCTCATCGCCTACTTTGCCGGCATGGAAATCGCCCTTCCCTTCGCCGACAATCTAATCACAGAGGGCCCCGGCTTCCTCGACCAGCTGCTCACCAGTCCACTGGGCAAGCAGATTCAGCGCCTGAGTGCCCTCCCCGGCGTTGGCTCGCTCGATGGCGTGCAAGAGACTCTGACCGCTATCAGCGGCAGCCTGAAGAACGGCATCAACCGCGCCCAAGATA
>JBLHSN010000101.1:0-17130 GCA_047626195.1 Myxococcota bacterium | reverse complement strand
TACGGGTGTGCTGGGTGTGCTGGGTGTGCTGGGTGCGCGTGCCGCGGCGAGTCGAACAACGCGATGGTTGCTTCCGAAGGTCGTTCCCAAGTGGGTCTAAAACAGCGCATCGGTGTCGCAGGTCCATCGCCTCTGGCACACTGCACCCATGAAAACTCCGCGACTCGCTCTGCACTGGCAAATCCTCATCGGCCTCCTCATCGGGGCCGCTGTCGGTCTGTTGTTCGGCACCACCATTGTCGGCCAGATCCCCGCCGACATCTCCCCGTCGCTGCGCGGACAAGCCGGCGCCGAGCTCATCCACGACACCTTCCTCTGGCGGCTGTTGGACCTCGGCGGAGACCTGTTCCTGCAAGGCCTCAAGCTCATCATCGTGCCTCTGGTGACGAGCAGCATCGTGCTGGCAATCGCCGGACTCGGGAAAGACGGTGGCTTCGGCAGGCTGGGCCTCAAGACCCTTGGCTACTACGTGAGCACCTCCTTGGCCGCCATCCTAATCGGCCTGGTCTTGGTCAATCTGGTTCGGCCCGGCCAATCCAACGGACGCGGTATTCTGGAAGGGCAAGACCTGAGCGCCTTCGCGGCAGAACAAGCCGAAGTTGCAGGCCGAACCGCAGGAAGGTCGAGTGCTGATTTTCTAGACGTGTTCCGCGCGATGGTCCCAGAGAATCTGTTCGAAGCGGCAACCAACAACGGCAAGCTCCTCGGACTCATTGTCATTGCGATGATGATTGGCTTCTTTCTGCACCGTCTGGACACCCCGGTTCGCGAGACCATGCACCGGTTCTTCCAGGGCGTGTACGACCTGACCATGCACGTCACCGACTTTGTATTGGCCCTGGCTCCCATCGGCGTGGGCTTACTCATCGCAGCCACCGTGAGCGAGCAGTGGGCCAAGCTGCGGCCCGACGGGCGATTCACCGAGCTAGTCACCGGCGTGGGCTGGTTCGCCGGGACAGCGCTTGTCGCGCTAATGATTCACGTTCTCGTGGTCATGCCGCTTGTGCTCATCATCTTTGCCCGCGTGAACCCCATCAAGCACTTCAAGGCCATGGCACCCGCCATGTTGACGGCGTTCTCAACCGCATCGTCGTCCGCCACCCTTCCCGTCACCATCGACTGCGTACGCGACCGTGCAGGCGTCTCACAGAAGACCGCTTCGTTTACTTTGCCGCTGGGTGCAACGGTCAACATGGACGGCACTGCGCTGTACGAGTGCATTGCGGCCATGTTCATCTGCCAAGCCTTCGGCATCGAGCTGGCCATCACACAACAGTTCCTCATTGTCATGGTCGCTCTGCTGACCAGCATTGGTGTTGCCGGTGTCCCTAGTGCGTCGCTCGTGGCCATTGCCATCATCCTGCAGGCCGTACAGCAGCAACTCCCGCAAGCCGCCCCAGCACTCATTGGTGGCATGGCGCTGCTGTTCGTCTTCGACCGGCCGCTAGACATGGTTCGCACCATGGTGAACATCTTCAGCGACAGCGTGGGGGCCGTGGTCATTGCCAAGAGTGAAGGCGAATCGCCGCTGAGCAGCTAGGCTGGCAAGCCTAACGGCTTGCTTCCACCTCGGAAATCAGCCAGCGAAATGCCTCTTCTGCATCCCGATCCACGAACGAAAAGCCATGCTCTAGCAACTTCGTTGGACGCGTTCGAATGCTGGCGATGAGCAGGCTATCCGCAAGCTCTCCGAGCGCTCCACGAAGTGCCCAACGCGGTGCATGCGTAACGACCGGCTTCCCCGTTGCGCGACCCAAGGCCTTAAGCCAGTCAATATTGCGTATTGGCTCGGGAATCGTACCATTGAAGCAGCCCTCAGCGGTGCCGTCGTCAATGAGCAGGCGGAATGCAGCCGACGTGTCGCGAATCGTCGTCCATGGGGTGAACTGACGCCCGTGGCCGAGCCAGCCGCCCATACCAATACGGAATGGCTTGAGCATCAGCGGAAACACTCCGCCAGTCGGGCTCAATACGATGGACAAGCGGAGCACCGCCGTCCGCGACGAAATGACGCGCTTCGCAGCCAGATGAGCGTGTTCCCAAGCATCCGCCAACTCGGGAAGAAAGCCATCTCCAGCTCCCGTCGACTCATCGACCCAGTCTTCCCCTTGGTCGCCGAAGAGGCCAATGCTGCCCACACCAATAAATGCCTTGGGAGGCGCATCGAGGCGCGCAAGTGAGCGCAGTAGGACACCGGTGGCATCTACGCGGCTCTCCCACAGCTTCCGACGCCGAACCGTGGTCCAAGGACGTGCCGCAATCGGCTCGCCAGCCAAGTTCACAATCGCGTCCAACCCTTCCATGCGCGCCAGGTCATGAACACCTTTGTTGGCGTCCCACCTGATGAATTCGGGGGTCTTGGGCCGCCGCCGGGACACGATCAGCACTTCGTCCCCGCGCTCACGCAGTTCACGCGCGAGCCAGGTTCCAATCATGCCGGTTCCGCCGGTAATTGCGACGCGCACCTGTGTCCTTGAGTCCGGGTTAGCGAGCACCCGTACCGCGTCACGGTTGGCGGTCAAGACCTGACGCCACCAAGACGGTGGATGCGGCGCAATCTTCGACGCAATCAGCCCTACTGGATATGGTTGCCCTCTTTTGAAGGAGCACAATGAGTACCGAAGAAACCACCGAGGACGCAGCCCCCGAAACACCGGCCAACTCCCATCTCTCCGGCCGGCGATTCGCGGACTTTCCGCTGTCCGCGGAGATCCTCAAGGGCGTCCTCGACTACGGATTCGAGTTCGCTACGCCTGTGCAGGCGCAGACCCTCGAGCCCGGCCTCGCTGGCAAGGACCTCCTCGTCCGCGCCAAGACCGGCACCGGCAAGACCGTCGCCTTTGGCATTCCCGTCATCGAACGCTGCGACGATAATGCTGGGTACCCGCAAGTGATCATCTTGGCCCCAGTCCGTGAGCTTGCACAGCAAATTGCGGAAGAACTCGCAGCCATAGCTATACATCGCGACCTCAAGTTTGCAGTCCTCGTCGGCGGTGTTGCGATTGGCCCGCAAGAGAAGGCGCTCGAGAGCGGCGCTGAAATCATCGTTGGGACTCCCGGTCGCCTACTCGACCACATCCGTCGGGGAAACTTGGACTTGTCCAAGACTCTCGCTGCTTGTCTCGACGAAGCGGACGAAATGTTCTCCATGGGCTTCTACCAAGATGTCTGTAAGATCTTGGATGCCTGCAAAGAAGACCGTCAGATCCTACTTTTCAGCGCCACAATGGACCGTGAGACTCAAAAGCTCATTCAGCGCTACACCACAGATGCTGAAGAAATCTACTTGTCGACAGACGGCGACCATGTCGAAGGTATCGAGCACATTCTGTACGAGACCAGCCCGAGCTTTCACAAGGCTCGCGCTCTGCTGTACTTGCTCGACATGGAAGACCCTGACAACGCCATCATCTTCTGCAATACCCGCGAAGACACGGCAACTGTGGCCTCCTACCTGGACCGCCAGGGTCTTGATGTTCAGCTGCTCAGCGGCGAGCTTCCCCAGGGGCAGCGCACCAAGGTCATGGCCAAGGTCAAGGCCGGCGAAGTTCGCTTCTTGGTCGCCACCGACGTCGCCGCTCGCGGCATCGACATCAGCAATCTGACCCACGTCATCAACTACTCGCTGCCGCAAGACCCATCGGTCTACATGCATCGCATCGGTCGTACCGGTCGTATCGGCAACAAGGGCATTGCCATCAGCTTGGCTGGCGGACCCGACTTGGCCACGCGAAATACCCTGCAGAAGCAGCACGAAATCAAGTTCGAAATCCGCGAACTGCCGAGTGAAGAGGTCGCAGTACGCAACCGCGTCGAACGTCAGGCCAAGCAGATTCGTGCCGCCATGGGCACCATGGTCTTCGAGGCCTACCTTCCAACGGTTCGCGAGCTCAAGACCATGAAGGGCGGTGACGCTCTGCTGGCCGCCGCTCTGCGCGCCTTCTTCCAGTGGGACCGCGAACGCCGTGCTGTTGCCGGCGGTGTCGACTCGCTGAGCGCCATCTCAAACAAGCGCCGCGACGACCGCGAACGCAAGGCTGAGCGCAACGATCGCGGGGGCCGTAGTGGAGGTCGCAGCGCAGAACGCGACAGCCGCCGTGGACGTGACTCGGATGGCGACTCAGGCCGGGGACGCAAGCGAAGCGACCGTAGCGAACGCAGTGAACGCAAGCCACGAAAGGAAGTCCAAATTGCTGATAGCGACTTGGACGCACTGCTCTCCGAAGGCGCACCATCATCCAGTCCTACACCGGCAGAGGATTCGGCCAAGCCGAAGCGTCGTCGTCGTCGCAAGAAGAAGTCAGAATCGTCCGAGGCCGGCACACCGCCTGCGTCCCTAGGTGACGACATGGACTTCGACTCTCTGCTGTCGGCAGACTGAGTCATGGTTGGACATGCACAGTGGTCAGCGCTTTACACAGCCTTAGCTGGGGCGAAGCGTGTCTTGTTGACGGGGCCGGTTGGCCCAGACGGCGACAGTCTGGGTGCATGTCTCGCCCTTCAACGCGTGCTTGCGCGTGATGGCGTGGCGTCTGACGTAGCCGGTTTGCCCGGCTACCGGTTCGACTTCATGCCCGGCGCAGACACCATCTTGGACGACAACGATGTCCGTCCTGTCTACGACGCAGTGGTTGTGTTGGATGGCGACCGCCACCGCCTCTCGCCTCCCGTGGCTGCCGCATTCTCTGCGGCGACCGTCCGGGGCATCGTAGACCACCACTCGTCCACCAAGCTCGACGGCTACACGCATGCATGGGTCGAGGCCAAAGCAACGAGTACCTGCGAGATGTTGTACGCCGCGTGGCTCGCGTGCGACGTCCCTCTAGATCCCATTTTGGCCGAGCTTCTCTACGTGGGAGCTATCTTCGATACCGGCGGCTTCCGCTACAGCAACACCACGCCTAATACGCACCTGATGGCCGCTGCCCTGCTCAAGCAAGGTATCGACCATGCCGGGCTCAATGCACGCGTGCTCATGAGCCGCCGCGAGACCGCCCTGCGTGTTGCCGGCGAGATCATGCGCAACGCCACCCTTCACTTGGGCGACCAACTGCTCATCGGAGACGTCAGCAACGACCTCGCCCAGAAGTTTGGTGTGGTCTCTGGAGATACCGAGGGCGTCGTCGACTCTTTGGTCTACGTACATGGCGTCGAAGTCTCGGCACTTCTCAACGAACGCGATTGCGGCGAGGTCAAGATTAGCCTACGCAGCAAAGGTGCGGTCAACGTCGCCCACGTCGCCCAAGCGCTCTCCCCGGCTGGGGGTGGTCATGCAAAGGCAGCTGGCGTATGTCTGAAGACAGACCTGGCCAGTGCCAAGCGGGCTGTCATTGAACAAGTCTCGCAGGTATTGACAAGGCTTCAGCCGGCTGCGGCGAAGTAAGCTCAGTCTTGCGGCTGACCTCCACGATTCGGGCGGTCAGCCACCCGCTGTCAGACCGCGCTAGGTCAACAGGCTCCGATGACGCCCCCCACAGCCGCACCCAGGGCAGCCGTGCATATCCACCATGTGAGCGACGCAAAGCGCGGACTCTAGTGGCTGGCAGCGGACAGCCCATCCTGGCCAAAGGCTCCGCTGTGCGAAGCGTTTCAGCCAGTGGAGCCACCTTGCACCTACAGGCCGGTGTGACCGTCTGGAATCTGAAGCTCCTGCTCTTCAATCGCCTTGGTCACGTAGTCGAAGGCGTCATCAATAGAGTCTGTGCGGAAGAACAGATTGATGTCGTCATGCGAGATGGTGCCGAAGTCAGCCATGGCTTCGACATTGAAGACCTTGTCCCAGTACTCGGTTCCGTACAGAACAACCGGCATAGGCTTCTTGATCTTCTTGGTCTGCATAAGCGTGAGTGACTCAAACAGTTCGTCCATCGTGCCAAAGCCGCCGGGACAAACGATGAGCGCCTTGCACAAGTACAAGAACCAAAGCTTCCGGGTGAAGAAGTAATGGAACTCGAATGCGAGCTCTGGGGTGACCCAGTCGTTGACACCAGCTTCGAAGGGAAGGCTGATACCGAGGCCGACGGACTTGCCGCCAGGAACGTCTGCAGCACCGCGGTTAGCGGCTTCCATGATGCCAGGCCCACCACCGGAGGTGATGTAGTAGCTGCGCTTACCTTCGCGCTCAATCGACCACTCGGTCAACCGGCGAGCGAGCTCGCGAGTGCCCTCGTAGTAGTGCCCCAGCTCCACTGCGCGCTCGGCCTTCTTCAGCTGTGCGGCGTAGTCTTCGGGGCGGTCGTCGGTCATAGCCTTGAGCTCTGCCACGCGTGCGGCGGAGTCTTCTGGCGAGTTGATGCGAGCGGAACCAAACATCACGATGGTGTTCTTGACGCCATGCTCGTGAAGGCGTTGACGAGTCTCTTCGTATTCACACAGGATGCGGATGTGGCGCGCTGCTGGTGAGGAAAGAAATTCTTGGTTCTTGTACGCCTTTTCGGGCTGTAAGGGCATAGTTGTCTGTCCATGGATGCTGTTTTGAGCGGAGTAACGACGGGTCGTATCACACTCACGCCCGCGGTCTCACTCCGGCACGCGGAATGACCGAACGGCTTGCAAAATCAACGAAGCGAGAGACTAGCGAGTGGGCAAAGCGGCCAGCATGGGCTCGGTCAGCTGAACACGCAGTTGAATGAACCCCTCGCTCGTGCGCGGATCTTCATACCGCACGCCCGTCTCAATAAATCCGGCATCTGTGTACACTTTTCGTGCTCGACGGTTGTCATCCGCGACCATCAGCGTGACGCCCATCAGCGCACGGTCGCGCAAGTGGTCCAAGACTTCCAACAGGAAACGTTGTCCCAATCCTTGGCCTCGGAACCCGGGCAAAATACCCATCGACAGCAAGTTGGCGTCTCCGGGTCTGTCCCAGCAGCGCATGAACACACAGGTGCCAATGACACCCGAGTCAACGGTCAACGTGTAGACGTGGCCGCTCTGAAGAAATGCGGCGGCGGTGTAATGCGAAAATGTGGGTTCAGAGAAGGTCTGCAGGTCAATGTCGATCAACGTGCGAACCGCTTCCCGGGAAGTCTCATTCACTTCGTCAACGCGAATCACGACCGGCGGAGGTAGCGTGGACTTGTCATTCACAGCACCTGTCTGAACCATTCATCCTCCGATACCCCCCGGTAAAGAGCCTAGGGTGTCCTGTCAACGTGCGTAATCCGGTACGCACCTGCGAAAGTGCTGATGACCAACCGAGATGTGGCACGCAGAACAGGTCGGTTAGGACCCTCCCTCACCAGGAGCCTCTGTGACGCATTCCCCGGATTTCGTAGCGAATCGACAACGCCTACTTGACCAAATGGCACCGGATGAAGCGGTGATCCTCTTCGCGAGCCCTCACCATATCCGGAACGGAGATGCCGAATACCGCTACCGTCCGAGCTCCGATGTGTACTGGCTGACCGGATGGATCCAGCCCGAGATGGTGCTTTTCCTGCGTCCCGGCGATTCCCCACTGACCCTATTTGTCCAAGCGAAAGACGAAGAACGCGAGATCTGGACCGGCTACCGTCCGGGGCCAGAAGGTGCCAAAGCAGACTTCGGCGCCAGTGAAGCCTTCACCACTGGCGAGATGGCCAAAGAGCTCCCTCGCCTGCTGCACGGCGTGACAACACTGCATCACGCCTTTGCCGAGAGTCCGGAACATGACGCCGTTCTGCTGGGGGCCATCCGCAAAGCCGCACGCACTGCACGAAAGAATGGCATGAGCGTACCGGAGACCTTCCATGCACCGTCCAAGCTGCTGCACGAGGTTCGCCTCATCAAGTCCGCCGCCGAGATTGCCCTGATGCGCAAGGCCGCCGCCATCACCGCAGAAGCGCACATCGAAGCCATGCGCATGGCTGCTCCCGGCGTCAACGAACACGCCATTGACGCATTCATCGACTACACCTTTCGCAAAAACGGCGGTGTTGGCGCTGGGTACACGAACATCGTTGCCGGTGGAGCGGGAGCCACCTGCCTGCACTACATCGAGAATGACAAGGCGTTGTGCGAAGGCGACCTGCTGCTCATCGATGCCGGCTGCGAGTACGCCTACTACACCGCCGACGTCACACGCACCTTTCCAGTCTCCGGCACCTTCTCGGCAGCTCAACGCGACGTGTATGAGTGGGTCCTCAAGGCGCAAGAAGCAGCCATTGACGCTGCCCGCCCGGGGCGCCCCTACACTGACATGCATGACGCCGCAGTTCGGGTTCTGACCGAAGGCATGGTTGCCCTTGGTTTGCTTGAAGGCGATATCGACGAGCTCATCTCGGAAGAGACCTACAAGAAGTACTACATGCACGGTACCGGGCACTGGCTAGGCATGGACGTTCACGACGTCGGCATGTACGCGCGCGGCGGCGATAGCCGCCCCCTCGCGCCAGGCATGGTCGTGACGGTGGAACCAGGCTTATACATCCAAACCAATGACGAAGATGCCCCCGAACATCTGCGCGGCATCGGCGTGCGTATTGAGGACGACATCTTAGTGACAGACGGTGAGCCAGACAACTTGACCATCGCGATTCCGAAGTCCATCGAGGCCGTGGAAGCAGTGTGCCAAAAGAGCCCAGCCACTGCATAGACCGCTCTACAGGTCGGCGTCTGTCGGGCGATTCAAGTATGGATTCGCTTGGTCGGGCGCTTCTTTGTAGCGTAACCATGCCAGCACACCGACGAGCACCGCACTGATCAACGCTCCGAAGCCTTCACGGACCCACTCACTCTCTACCCAGTTGGCGTCCAGAGCATCAGCACCGGCAATGCAGTGAGCGACACCAACGCCAGTGGCGAGCAGTGCGAACCCAGCCGCATGTCTCCACCATAGGCGCCGGACTATACCGAGCCCTCCCAGAAGAGCGCCGAGACCGTAAAACAACATCCACCGGAATGGGTCCGGGTCGTTGTATTGAACCGCCGCCGCCAGCCCCATGAGGACCAGCACAATGCTCCCCATGACGCGTGTCATGAGCGCTGGGGCAGGTGCGCGCTGAGCAGCTCGGCCAGATCTTCGGACGACGCTACAATCACGTCCGCCCCACTGACGTCTCCATACCCGTAACTCACGCCGAGGGTGGCAATGCCCGCCGCCTTTCCGCCACCAACATCCGCCACACTGTCGCCCACCATAACCGCGTATTCAGGAGCGACATCTACGCGCCTTAATGCTTCAGTAATGGGCTTCGCGTGTGGCTTTTTCACCTCAAAGGTGTCTCCACCAACCAGCGTATCTAGCAGCACGCTCAGCCCAAGCTGTGCTACGAGTTCAAGAGCAGGCTCTTCCGGCTTATTGGTGCACACTGCCACCTTCACACCATGACGGCGCAAGTTGGTCAGGAGACGAACGATGCCAGGGTAGGGCCGAGTTTCTCTCGACAACCGAGCGCGGTACGCCGCACGAAACGCCGGATAGATATCGTGCTCTACGACAACACCTTGGCTCGCCAATGCGTGCTCCAACATGTGCGTGGCACCGTGCCCAATCCAGTGCTTGACCGCACTAATGGATACCGGCTGGCCGCCATTGGCAACCAGCACGATATTCACGGCGGTCGTGAGGTCCGACGAACTGTCAACGAGGGTGCCATCGAGGTCGAAGACCACCGCCGAAAGTGCCGCCGGAAGACTCATTTACTTAGGCGCCCATAGCAACGAACTCGATGTTCATCGCTACGCTGTCTTGGATCAGGTCATCAGCGCGGCCCGGGTAAACCACCTTGAAGTCTTGGCGATTGATGACGAACTCGGTGGTCGCCTTGACCGTTCCGTCAGCCATTTCGATGTTGGCCGGGAAGGTCACCTGCTTGGTCTCGCCGCGGATGGTCAGGTTGCCCGTGACGGTGTGGGTGAAGCCTTCGGAATCCGAGCCAGATGCAACGGTTGTGGACGCGAACTCGCTGGTCGGGAATACCTCGATGTGGAAGAAGTCTTCACCCTTGAGGTGCTCGGTGAGGCGCACGTCATCCGACTCAACCGATGCCATCTGCGCGACAAAGTGAATGCCGGTGACGGCATTTCCGTCGACCATGACTTCACCGGTGAACTCGTTGAAGTGAATGGGATGCTGTGCGGTGATCTTGGCACCGATAAGGCCGAGCTTGGACTGCGCGACGTCGACCGTCAGAGTCTTGGCATCCGCAGTGGCGGGCGTTGCAGGCTCGGTAACTTCGGCGGCTTCGGTGACGGTTGCAGCGACGCGGCCTTCACCGACGTCAGCAGCGCACGCTGAGAGGACCAGGGACAGAACGACGAGGGAACGGAAGGACATGGAGGCTCCAAATAATTTAGCGGGCGCTGGCATATCCGCCGGCTTTTGACACGCGTCACGGATGACGCGTTTTGACAGACGTTCGTTGTACAATAGGACTGGCGCTCCCTGTTTCTGGAGGTCTCCGTGCTCACTGTACGCAAAGCTCGTGCCGATGAAATGCACACCTGCTTCGCACTACGCTACGAAGTCTTTGTGCTCGGCCAAGGAGTCCCGCCTCAGCTCGAGGTCGATGGCCATGACGGGCTGTGTGTCCACATATTGGCGCTGTGGAAAGACGAAGCTGTGGGTACCGCTCGCCTGCGAACTACGCCGGAAGGTTCTGCAAAAGCCGAGCGCGTAGGCGTTCGAGGCGGCTTCCAAGGCCGGGGTATTGGGACAGCACTCATGGCGTTGCTGGAAGACCTTGCACGCAAGCGCGGGGATGCTGAGATTCGCCTAAACGCCCAAGAACGCGTGGTCCCGTTCTACGAGACCCTCGGGTATATCGGCTACGGCGAGCCGTTCATGGAGGCGTGCATCCGCCACGTGAAAATGAAGAAGCCCCTGCACGCATAGACACGCGCAGCAATCCGCTACACCCCACCGCTTCAACATGTCGTTAGGGTGGTCCCATGCGCTTTTCGTCTCATGCACTCGTCATTCCTTGGCAAGCCGCCTTCATCGTAGCCACGTTCACCTGTGCTACACTATCGGGCCTAGGCCCTCGCATCTGGTTGTTTGGCGGCGCTGTGATTCTCGGCGCGACGGCCCATGTGAAGTGGCGACAAAGACGTAGCCTCCCGGCGCTCACGCTACCCGATATCCGGCGTACAACGGCTCTCTCTGCCGCCGTCTTCGCGATGTTCGCCGGTATTCTATCGGCCTACACGTCGACCACCGACCCCACGGAACGAGTCGTGGTTGCGGTCGGTGCTGCGCTGATTGCCGGATTCGCTACCGGTGTGCTGACGCTGTGCGGTCTGTCTTTGGGTGCGGGCTCTAAACAACCCGTGACTGCAATCCTGCCGGACCCAGCGCATCCCGGCCGTCCGCGACGCCCCAGTCAGCGTCCTAATCGCTAGCCCATCGAGCCCTAGGCACCGGCGACCATCTCCGCCGCTCCGTGCATCAACGCCTCGGCAATGTCGACAACACCACGTTTGTCCAAGGCTTCAAGCGGGCCACCGCGGGCCCACTGGTTGAACGCGCCCATGGAGGGGCCGCACCAGATCTGGTAGTCCCGTGCCCGAGCCGGATCCCCCATACGTGCCCAGCGGCTCGTATTTCCGAGGTACCACCTGAACACCAACGCCATCTTGTGGCGGGCATCGGTCTGGGCCCGAGCGACTTGTTCGGCGTCTCGAGTGATCCAGTATGCTTCGGTATCTGCCCATACATCCGCGATGGGGCGGGCAAAAATCTGCTTTTCGACGCGAGCCCTCTCCTTGTCTGGCAGCGCTTCCAGCGAGGGATAGCTGCGGTACAGGTCGTACAGCCGCTGGGCACGTGCCGCGTACATGGAGCCGCGCGACAACACCTGGACTTTTGCACCCATCTCGAACATGTCCGGCGCTGGCCCCGACGCCACATCTGTGCTCGCAGCATCCGCCAGCATCTTCTTGACCGCTGTGGAGGTGCCGGCTTCGAGGCTGGCTTGGTTGATGGAGCCGGTCAACACGTAGTCGGCTCCCATAGCGAACGCGCCAACAACAGCGGCCGGCGTTCCAATACCTCCCGCAGCCCCCACAAATGGTCGAACCGAGTAGCCAAGCTCCAGGCAAATCCGGTCGCATAGCTGGCGAATAGCAGGAAGAATCACCATGAGCGGCCGATGGTCCGTATGCCCCCCACTGTCGGCTTCAGCGGTGATGGCGGTCGCGACCGGCATGGCCTTGGCCCACCCAGCTTGCTCGGCCGTCATGTGGCCTTTGCTGACCAAGTCAGCGAGCATCTCACTGGTCGGTGGCCGCAAGAATGGCTCGGCGACCTCAACACGGCTGACCTTGGCGAAGACATGGTTTCCACCGGTGACAAGGCCATCTTTCCCGCGAGCGAGATTGGCGAAGCGAAAGCGGATAATAGCCGGTGTCAATCGCACGTAGGCCGAAGCACTGACCCGAGTGACCCCGTGCTTGAGGTACAGGTCGACCGTCGCTTCTTCCACCGCGGGCTCGACCGGGTTGTGTAGAAGGTTGACGCCCCAGTTGTCGCCATCGACGCGTTCTTTGATGTTGCGCAGAGCCGCGTCAACCGATCCGACGGGTACGCCCCCAGAGCCGTAGAAGGCCAACAACCCAGCGCGCTGCATGCTCACGACGAGGTCCGCCGAAGCAATCCCACCGGCCATTGCACCGGCAACGTAGGCGTATCGGACGCCA
The DNA here is from genome assembly GCA_047626195.1 of Myxococcota bacterium. Classification (GTDB taxonomy): domain Bacteria; phylum Myxococcota_A; class UBA796; order UBA796; genus CAJXTB01. The sequence continues at coordinate 4,512 of JBLHSN010000101.1, read as the reverse complement.
TGAACCTGGCGAAAGTGGGCGCTGCCCAACCCTGCCGGTCCGTGCACCACACGGCTCAGTCCGTTCAACGGCTCATCGACGACCAGTGTCTCTCCCCAGCGAACCTCCAGCCGAGCACCGTCAGCCGAGTAGCCCGCAACGACCGACAGCTCGCCATCGGTGAGGACGACCTCGCGGTGCCCCCGACGCAAGACATCTACCAACAACGACCGGCCTAGCTGGTCGAAGTTCATCTCAAGACTACCGCCCGCTTGCTCGGAGACATGGGAGCGCCCCGTGACGTCGACCCAGTTCATGCGTGCGGCACCGTAGGCCGTGAGGTGTTGTGCGACGTCCATTATTGGACCTCCAGAGAGATTTCAGAGATTCGAAGAGCCGTCCCTCTGGACGACGGCGACGCGATGTCGGCCTCGTAGCGCGCCGAGTACGAAACCAACGAGTGGGTTCGCGTGTCGAGCCGAAGATCTGCACCACCAGAGAGCCGTGTAGTCTGAAAGTGACCTTCCGACGGCGGCGGCGAGCCTTCGAGCGTCATGTGTTCGCGGACCAACGCCGTGCCGGAATCCACGCTGTCGAACGTCCATGCGGAGGTGGTCGTCGCGCTCGTCTTTGGCGTGACCTCGCGTGAGGACTGCCAGGACCAGCCTGCACCGCGCCTCTTCTTGCCTTGTGGTGCATGGGTGAAGCCCACGACCCAGGTGTACACACGGTCATCACGAGTCCACGGAATCGGTGCGTTCGTTTCTGGTGCACGCGCACGCCGAAGTCCACCACGGCTCGTAGTGGTCCAGCGGTCGCGCGGCGGTGGAGCCGCCTTTTTCGCAGCCTCATCGGGCTCAGGAATCCCAAGATGCGCCACGCGAACGTCTCCAGAGGTGCCCACGAACACCTCGCGCGGCTGCGAGGGTCCAAGCGCGAGCAATGCCTCGGGCAGCGGAGCACCACTGCCCATCTCCCAGATGAAGGTTCCGCCGAGGTCCGAGTAGGAGAGGTCCCACTTAATGACCTCTTCCTGCCACGAGACGTCATCGACCCCGACCACTCCGGACTGGGTGACGCGCCACAGCTGCTGGATATTGAGGGTCACTTCTTCCACACCAAGCGGGGTGCGCGTGGTCGTCTGACGGCGCTCGGTGACAATGATCACGCCATCATCTTGCAGGGTCCAGCCGAGTTCTGCAGTCGGCCCACAGGCGGTTAGCGCCACACAAGCGACGAGGGCACGCGTCATTGCACCTCCAAGTCAATGGACTGAAGGTCAAACATCCCGTCAGTCACGTCAATGTCGACCTCGTCAATGGCAGCGCGGCGCTCGACGTCGAACGCGCCGGGAATGGCGGAGACCGTTCCGGTGAAGCTGTAGTCGAAGGCCGAGAGCTGAGTACCCGGCGAGTAATTGGTGGCAGCGCCAGAGGCCGAGGTCGACGTCGCATCCAATGCGAACGACATCGAGCGCAAGTACGCGCCACGGTCTTCAGGGTCGTCCTCATGAAAGCGGAAGTCCACCGCGGACCAGCCGATAGGGCCGTCAAAGCCCACGGAGATGGTCCGCTCAGCAAGGTCTGGAGCGGGTTGTGCCGCCGGCTGACCGCCGTTGTCAAGGTACTCAAAGACCTGACCATGACTGACGTCTTCCGTCACCGCGTCTCCGCCGGCCGAGATGACTTGAACACCGATGGTCATCGCGACACGCGCCTGTTCGATGACCGCGTCGATGCACTGCCGCTCTTCTTCCAAGCTATTACCCGCCTCAAAAGCCACATCAACAGGCACTGTCACCGTCGTGCCGTCTATAGACGGCTCGCCGAGCACCACCGCAATGCGACGCGGATGCCAGCCGTAAGCCGGGTCGTAGCAGGAAGGACCGTCCGCGAGGGGCTCGTCGGTGTCCAGAGTGAGCCCGTGAATGAGTGCGATGACGTCGCCTTTCGGCTTGCGGGACAGCTCAATCTCGATGGACGTCGTCTCGCCATCAGCGTCTGCGACGACGTCAATGGTTCCCGTTCCAGACGCGACCTTGCTTCCTGAGCCTCGACCCGTGCGAATGTCGACGAAAGCGGTGTCGTTGAACGGAAACTCGTCACACGGCAGGGCCGTCTCGGTCTCATCGGGGTCACACTCTGCCGAGAGATCCGGGGGCGCACCCGTGGCACTCAAGGTTGTACTAGTGCCGCCAACAATCACCACGTCCACCGTGTTGTCGCCGACGTTGACTTCCGCATAGGAGAGCCGGTGATTGAAGATATCCCACTCAAAGCCCACGCCTTCGACCCACTGAACGGACTCGGACGAGCCACAGGCCGACAATAGAGAGGCAGCGAGCAGACAGGACGACAAGGTAGATGCACGCATCAGGAAATCCTCGACAAAACAAGCTCAGCGTTCAGGATGGCAGCACCCGCAGCACCGCGAACCGTGTTGTGACACAGCGCAAACAGCTTCAGTCCCATCACCGGACAGGCCTCAATTCTTCCCACCGTCACGGCCATGCCGTTGCCTGCATGCGCATCAAACTTAGGCGAGGGCCGGTCACGTTCGCCGGCCACATGGATGAGCGGACGTGGAACACCTGCCAACTTCAGCCCAGGGTCGAAGGTGCGCAGAAGCTCAGCACAGTCGGCAGGCGACAACGAATCGCGGGTCTTGAACTGCAGCGCCACCAGGTGGCCATCCGCGACCGCAACACGCACGCAGCGCGCGCTGATGGCAAACTCGGCATTCTTGACGTGGTCGCCGTGGAGCGAGCCCAAGATCTTGACCGGCTCCTCAGCTACCTTCTCTTCTTCGTCGCCCCCGTGCGGGTGAACATTGCCAATCATGTCCCACGCCGATTCACCTGGGTATCCCGCACCACTCACCGCTTGGTACGATGACAGACAGACCGCTTCTAGCCCAGCATGACGCATAATCGGAGCCAGGGCGATGACCGCTGGCATGGATGTGCAGTTCGGATTGGTCAGCAGCATGCCGGACTCTGGCTGGACATCGCACAGAGCCAGGTGGTCCGCGTTGACCTCTGGGATGATGAGCGGAACGTCGCGGTCCATCCGGTGGGCTGACGCGTTGGAGACTACATGAACCCCGCGCGCAGCCAGCGGACGTTCAATCGCGCGAGCCGCACCACTGGGCAGAGCCGACAGCGCAATGGCTCCAGCCCCAACAGCACTGAACACGGCATCCGCCTCACAGGGGATGACCCGCACATCTCCCAGGCCGGCGTAGCGTTCTCCGGGAAGGTGCCAGCGACAAGCGTCTGCATAGCGCTTACCCGCTGACCGCTCGGATGCGGCTAAGGCCACGACCCGTAGCGACGGATGTCCCCGTAAGAGCTGCGCCATGCGCTGCCCAACCATGCCCGTTGCTCCGAGCAGTACCACCGGCGTCTTCGACATCTCGCCTCCGCGACCGCCCTAACCGGGAATCGCAGATGTTCGCCTGTTGGGTTGAGCGGTCAGCAGCGCTTCATATGTTGGTAAGATTCATGTTCGATGTGAGGCCCCCCACTTCTCAGGCTAAACTAGCGGCACCTTCGCCCTGTACGCCACGCACTGGAATCGCTCATGACCCCAACAGATCCACGCCTCTTGACCGCTCTTTCTTTGGCACTCGCCACCGGGCTGTCGCTCACGGCCTGCGACCCAGGGACCCCCACCGCTGTCGTGGACCCAGACACGGATGCCGACTCCGATACGGACGCCGACTCCGACACGGACGCCGACTCCGATACGCAAGCCACGACCACGGGAATGGACTTCAACCTCGACCAAGTCTGTGCGAGCGACCAATGGCTCGAGTATGTCGACCTTGCCAGTTCAGTAGACTCCTTGCATCTGCGTTCCACGGAGTACTTCGGCAGCGACGGCGACACGAATGAGCTGTGGGTCGCCGGAGCCGCCTGCGCTACTGCAGCGAATTCCACAGCGTGCCTCGAGGAGCTGGACATCACCTGGCCCGACCGCTCCGGCTGGGGCTACTGCGGCGAAGGCTGCACCGACTACGGGCTGGTGACAACGGCTGGAGATGACGTGCTTCTCTACGACAGCACCGAAGAGGTCATCGCCCTCTTCGGCGACATCAACACCCCCGCGGATGCGCTGTTCTTAGCGCAGACCCAGGAATACCAACCCGAATGTTCCTCCGTGGTCTTCACGCCTGACAGCAGCTGGCGGATGACGGCCACCATCCTGACGTCCGACTGCCCATGGACCGAAGAAATCCGCACCATCGACATCTCGCTGACCGGTCAAACCACCGTTGTGGAAGTGCTCGAGGTCGTCAGCGATGGCAGCTGCGCCGGACGCCTGCCCGACGGCATTGCTGCGGCAGGCACCGTGTGCGGAGACGCCGTGGCCCGCCATCTCGCACACTTGGCTTGGCTCGAAGGTGCCGCAGTCGTGGCTTTCCAGCGGCTAGCCGTCGACCTAGAACGCCACGGAGCGCCGACTGACCTCATCGAGCGTGCACGCGCGGCTGCCGAAGACGAAGTCGACCATGCCGCGCGAATGGGAGCGC
>JBLHSN010000100.1:0-17174 GCA_047626195.1 Myxococcota bacterium | reverse complement strand
GCGGCGTGAATGTCGTGGTCAAACCCTTCCGGCCTTACTACCGCTACTGCGGCACCCAGCAGTCGTGGCGCATGTTCGTTGCCCCACACCGAAACCCGGCGATTCTGCACTTCGAAATTCACGAAGATGGCGAGTGGCGTCCGCTGTATGTCGAGGGTAGTACCGAGTATACGTGGAATGGAGAGCTACTCGACCATGACCGCGCGCGCTCAGCTATGTTCCGCTACGCGTGGTCCAGCTATCGTCGAGATTGGCGCCGCTTCAGCAGCTGGTTCGCCCAACAAGCGGCCAACGAGTTCCCCGAAGCGACCCAACTGCGCGCGTACTACTGGAAGTACCGCACGCTCTCCCCGGCAGACACACGCGCGGGTGTTGCCTTTGAGGGAGCGCAGGTAGGGCGACGCGTCATTGAGCTCGAGGACTTGCGCAACGGGGATGACCGCTGATGTGGTCCCGTCTCGTTGCCTTCTTTGACGTCAAAGAGCCGGCCACGCCGTTGGCTCTGGTACGAATCCTTGCGGGTGTAGCCAGCTTTCTGACGCTGGAGACGGTGTGGCGGCACGACCTGGTTCGGTTGATCTGGACGTCTGCCGACAACGGTGGCTACCGACCCATCAAAGGGGACTGGTTTGTCCAGCTCCTCGGCGGTCCCACCGAGGCGGTGATGATGGGTTTGGTCATTGCCGGAATGCTGTCCAGCTTGCTGTTGATGGTCGGTCTTGGCGGACGGCTCACAGCCCTGGTCACTCTGCAGCTCATCCTGTCGACCACAGACGCCAACGGTCACACTGGTGGCTCGTACGACGAAGTGCTGTCCAATGTGCTGTGGCTGGTTCTCCTCGCACCGTCCACCCGTACACTATCGCTCGATTGCCGTTTTCGGACCGGTGCCTGGCGTGATGACACCCCAGTAGCTGGCTGGGTGCGCTTCTTGCTGCTGTGGCAGCTCATCCTGATGTACTGGGCGACGGGTGTGCAGAAGGTCAGCGCTCACTGGGTGCCGGGCGGTGGATTCTCGGCGCTGTACTACATTCTCCAGCAGCCAACCTGGCAGCGCTGGGACCATGCATGGACCGCGTACGTCTACCCACTGACCCAGCTGGGAACCGCTACGTCGTGGTTCTGGGAAGTGAGCGCACCGCTTTGGTTGTTGTCGTGGTGGTATGCGCGAACGGCGGACCGCCCAGGTCGGCTACGTCATGTGTTCAACCGTTTGTATGTGCGCGAGATCTACTTGGTCTTGGGCCTGATCTTTCACTTCTGGCTGACCGTGTTGATGGACATTGGACCGTTCGCCATCTGTTCATTGGCCATGTACCCAGCGCTGTACAGCCATGCAGAGTGGCTGCGTGCGGGGCGATGGGCACGGAAGCAGCTGCCTGGTAGTGCCGGGTCTGCTGCCGTCAGCACCGCGCTGTAGGGCGTAAGATGATGGGTCGAGTTCTTGGCGTGACATGGCCGTTGAAACGTGGCAAAATAGCGGACCCGGAGAGAACCCCATGCTTCGCACTTCCTCGCTGACGTTCGGTCTGTTGCTCGTCCTTCCTACGGCAGCACTCGCGGTCGATTCGGACCTCGATGGTGTGGACGACCTCTTAGACAACTGCATCTCTGTGGCAAACCCGCTTCAGGAAGACACTGGCGGTGACGGCTTCGGAGATGCCTGCGTCCACCCCACAGCAACAGTGGGTGCGGTGACCGTGTTCGCACCCGAGTACGTTGCCGCTGGCGCCGTGATTGAGGCCGGTGCCGAGATTGGTTCCGGTGCCATTGTTGGCCGCAACGCATTCGTCGGCGCGGGAGCCACGGTCGGCCAGGACACTGTAGTCGCGCGCGGTGCAAGGCTAGAAGCCGGCAGTACGCTAGGTGCCAACGGCGCACTTGGCTATGCCTCGACGATAAGCGGCGGTAGTCAAGCGGGGTCCACAGTAGTCGTGGGTGCGCTGGTGACAGTGCGGGATGGCTCAACGCTAGGCAATGGTGTGGTGGTCGCTCGAAACGGGGTCATTGCAGGGGCAACGCTTGGTGCGAATACAGTGGTTGGACCTGGGGCGCGAGTGGAACTAGGCGCCAGTACAGGAACGAGCGTGCGTCTTCGTAAGCGGAGTACCATCCACCGGTTTGCTACGCTGCAAGACGGCGTAAGCGTTGGGCGAGACGCTCGTGTCGGAACCAGTGCAACCCTAGAGACCCAGGTTCGCATGTCTCCCGGCACCCGCGTGCACGCAAATGTCACGGTGGCCTCTGGGGAACGTATCGGGCGCGATGAAGTGCTCGGAACTCAGTCTATTCGGCCCATCACGATTGACGGCAACCCCGTCGACTTCGGTAATCCGCTCTGTGGCGGGTTGGACGGCCGGATCTACGCCTCTGTAGATGACACCCACATTCACATTGCTGTCACCGACATCTCGATGGACGGTAGTCTGGGGCGCAGCGGTGGCGGGCCGTTCATCAGCGTTGTCTTCCGAAATACCGATACCCTCAACACCAGCGGCACCTACTTCGCGTACGAGTTTGGCCTAGGTGATGATACTTGGGACTACGCGGTCACCTTCTCGCGGTCGAACGACATCTACTACTGCCCGAACAACGGCTCGGGCTGTCAGGATGTGAACTGGTGGAGCAACTACGCCGGCTTCTCGGGCAATCAAGTCAGTGAGCTGTCCATCCCGCGCAACTACATCGGCGCTACAGGAGTCGGCTCGGGGACTGTGGATATTGGCGTATTTGTGCACACCAAGCCCACCGCCAACGACCATCAAGTGTTCGCGGTGTGCGGCGCTGGAAATCCGCAGGGCGACAGCTGGTCGGACTTTGCGAAGGCAGACTGGACCGAGTGGACCTCGCTGTCCTATCCGACCTACCTAGACTAGTCTGCGTCCGAGGGCAGACGCTATGGCGATGAACGCCGGTAGTGTGGGGTCGTATCTGCGTGACGGATGTGGTCGGTACAGTCTGTACCAGACTCCGGAGTGCAGGGGTGTCCGTGGGCGCCGGCGATACGTGCGGTGCTCGCAGACTCACCGCTCGTCGAGGAGATGAAGTCAGCGTTGGCAGAACGACAACGGCCGGGTCGTGGTAACGCTCACGTCGTACAAAGACAGCTTCGCGACCGGCGTTATCCAGGGGGTCTTGCTCTCGGATCCAGAGGGTCTGCTGATAGCGGCTGGACCGAATATCCAGGCGAGACGCCTGTTGAGTGTGACGACGGCGGAGCAGGTGCAGACGTTGTGATGGTGTATCCAGGCGTGGTTGAGCCAGGCCATTGCGTCACAGGATGCGGGAGCCAAAGTGGCCTATACGCCCGGCAACTCCGAGTCCGTGTTGGAGGGTTGAACGAGCACTGTTGCTGGCTACCGTCGAACGAATCGCCACTCGTGCTCTGCCGCACTCCCATTCCCGACCGACGCCACAATATCGTCGCCCACCTTCGTGTACTGAATCCACTTGGGGCTGTCATGTGTGGGATTCTCGAACCGTGCTTCGGTTGCGGTGGCCCGGGTGACAGTGAAGGTGGTCGTGGTGCCGTTATTTTTGGTCACCACATACCGGGGTCCGTCTGGGGTCAGGCCAATGACCGTACTCTCGTAGATTCGGTCATCCATACGACCTTGGCCCACAAAGGTGTCGCCGTCTGGCAACCAGCACTCGGAGACCGTCATCTCCGGGGACGCACTGTCCCAGCAGCCTTGTAGCCACGTGAGTTGGGTCAGGTCCGCTGAGCTGCCTCCACATGCGGTGAAAGCCAAGCTAAGTAGCGCTATTCCACGAGCAAGAAGCTGCCCTGCAGTGCGGGAAGGAACCCGGCTGCGTCCGTGGAGGAGCTGGTGGCGAGAGTATTTGGAACAGTCCATGTCTGACCCGTGGATTCTATGACGGTGATGGCCCAAGCGCCTGCAGGGAGGTCGGCTGGAGTCGTGATGAGGTCGGTGCAGACGCCGCTCACCCATGTACCCGTGCAGTCGTCTTCAGTCGATGCGCTGCTGCGTTGTGCTGCCGGCACCCACACCACAGGAAGCTGGGACAGTAGGACTGGGATGCCGACTGGAACGCCGGCTTGAAGCAACAATGGGGACAAGACGGAGAGTGCCGACCAACTCTCAGACTCACGACCCTCGCGGGAGAAGCTGTCGGGAGCGCCATCCCCAGTAGTGTCCACAGGAACACCGACCCAGGTCAGGCCAATCTGCGGCCAGCTATTGAACACGCCGGGCACCGAGGGGTGAGGGTCGGGTATGCCGTCGCCGTCGTCGTCTAAGAACTGAGCGAAGAACGCGGTGTCGCAGCTCGGAGAGAACACGTCGTATACGGATGAGGGGGCCAGACCGAAAGGATTGCCTTCAGCCGGGCTGGCAGGGTCGACAGTGTACGGACCTTCGAGGTCGTAGGTGATGGACGGGGTGCCATCTGGACGACGTAGAGCGGCATGAATGCCGGTAGTCTGGAGTGCGAAGCCTTGGGGTTCTGCTGCACGGGCGCGGTCCACAACGGGAATACCGGGCGCGCCGGTTGCGGTGAGCGGAAAGAAGGCCGGTCGTTCAACGGGAAGGGTGGACGCTAAGGTGACGGTAATGCCGGTGGCTTCGTTCCCGCCGTCTACCGAGATGGCGGCGAATGTGGTGTCGGTCAGCGAGACAATGTGCCCACCCACGATGTCCCCGCAGGTGGCCCCCGCCAAAGCATCGATGTTCGGGTGGAAGTCGCCGTCAATATCGATGAGCCCAGACAGCAGCCAATCACCATCTGGCAGACCATTCATGGCGTAGTCTGCAGACTGAACACCATTGGCTTGTGAAAAGTCGGTTGCTGGGACGGTTGTCAGCGTCACCGGTCGACCGGTTCCGTTGGGCGGTAGTGGATTGTCAGCGCGACCCGCTAGGATGATAGCGGTGGCGGGCTCGCCCGGAAAGCTGATCACAACCGCACCGGAGATGGTGTTGTCGGGGCCGTCGAGGTCTGGGTCGAGCGGGATGAGCTCGTCGCAGGCGACGAGGGCCAGCAGGGGGAGCACGGTGAGTGTTCGCATCACAACTCCCTAGAAGGTGTAGCGCAGAGCGCCGGTGAGTCGGCTGCGCACGCGCTGGCCAGTGGGGTGTTCGCGGAAGCCGTCACTGGCCAAGGCGCCGAGGTTCCAACCTTGCACAGAGAGCTCCAGCTTCTCGTCCGGCAGCGGCCGGAATGCGATTCGCGCGGACAGGATGGCGTGGGCGCCAACCGGGCTCGGCGACACGTTGATCTGACCGGCGTCATCGAACTGACGCAGGCGCCAGGTCTGGTCCGAGTACACTTGGACGTCTGCCGAGATGTCGGTCCGCCACGGGGTCCGCCACGAGGCACCTGCTGTAGTCTTGAACAACGATGTGCTTCGGTCAGCAACGGAAATGCCAGCTTCGCGCTCCATGACGCTGCTGATATTCAGTGTTCCGTACAGGTCGACGCCATCTACTGGGAACAGCTCGCCCTCGGCTTCGACGCCCCAGCCTAGGTAGCTTGGGTCGGTGTTGATCCAGCCGGTTCGCCCCGCTTCCCAGCCTTGTCCGCCCGGTTCATAGGGCTCGGCGGTGGGGGTCACGCTGTCCAGACCGATGAGATTGTTGATCTGGTTGACGTACACCACAAGGTCGGCGGTGTGCAGAGCGCTCGACTCATCGTGGTAGCCGACTTCTGCGGTGAGGATACGTTCGGGCAGCAGTGTTTCGGAGCCAAAGTCGCGGATGTACACCCCGTCCACACCGGTGGGGATGCGGAAATCCATGTAGGACTCAATGAGCGTTGGTCCTCGAAAAGCGCTTCCACCGTTGACTCGAATAGCCCGGTCGTCATCGATTCGGATGATGGCTGCGCCGCGTGGCGAGATGGTGCGTGAGACAGGAATAAGCGGGTGTGCATCTACGCGAAGAGAACCTACAAGCTTCACAACACCCACTGTCGACTCGTGGTTAACGAAGGCGTTGAAGTGGTCCTGGGTAATCGTTGGTGCGTCGTCTCCCATGTAAAGGAATCGGCGAAGTTCTTTGCGCCGGTAGCCAACACCGCCAAACGTACGGTGTTCAACGGGGCCGGTAGTGAAGTCGCCGTTGCCGGACAGCTCGACGTCGAAGGTGTCTGCGCGGAAGGGCGTGTCGAGGGACTGGGCTGGGTTGAGCGGGGCCACCCAAGGACCTGTCCTTCCGACATCGTGGTTCCAGAAAGCGCGAAGGAGAACCGGTCCGTAGCCAATGTCGGTGCGAAGCACTGTCTGCAGGATTTCGGTACCGAAGTTGCCAAGAACACCAATATTGTACAGCTCGACGTCCGAGTCGGAAAAGGAGCCGCTGAACGAGGCGAGACCCTTCTCGAGGAAGCTGTGGTCCACGCGTGCGTTGGCACGAAAGGCCCGGAAGGCAGTGTCGGTGTCTTCAAGAAAACCGACGCGGCTGCTCGTAGCATCCAGATCCACTTCACTGCCCCAGCGGTCGTGTTCTTGCCAGCCGACGGAGAGTCGCCAAGCATCGTTGTCTTTGCGACCGCTAAGCAACGCCGAGCCGCCGATAACACCGGGAGTACCTGCATTGAACGACACGGTATTGCCGCCCTCACCAGGCGTACGGGTGATGATGTTGACCACGCCGGTCGTGGCGTTAGCACCGTAGACAGCCGAACCTGGGCCGCGAATGACTTCGATGCGGTCAATCTCGTCCACGCTGATGGGCAGGCCGTTCCACAGCGTGGTGCCGAGGAAGTCGAGGGTGGTCGACCGGCCGTCTACGAGCACGAGGACCTTGTTCGACAGCTCACGGTTGAAGCCGCGGATGGAAATGTCCGAGTGGCCTGCGGACTTGGACATGACGTCGACACCAGCAACGCGCCTGAGCAGGTCGGGGATGTTGGTCAGTCCCGAGAGGCGGATGTCGTCGGAAGTGATGACGCCGATGGTACTCGGCGAGTCCAGTGGGGCCTGGCCAAAGCGAGAGGCGGTGACAACGACCCGCTCATAGGCGTCGTCTTGGAAGGACGGAGCATCGACGATGGGTAGGCCGGCAGTCGGGCCGATGACGGTGCCGTCTGGGCCGTCACGAGAGTCGACAACCGCAACGGCGGGTTCGGGCTCGGCGGTGATCTGGTCGACCAACGCTTCCATCTCTTCGACGAGGGCGCGCAGACGCTCGACATCTGCGGAAGACGCTGTGGTAGTCGATGTCTCGGCGGTCGGTTCTGGCTCGGCCGGACTGTTTTGAGCATCACGCCGGGCACGGATGACGGCAATGACGGGACTGACATCGTCGGCCTTGGACGGGTCAGCGTCTCGGTACAACTCGTAGTACTCAAGCGCGTTGTCGAGGTCGCCCATGTCTTGGTAAGCACGCGCGATATTATACAGGGTCACTGGGTGCGGGTACGTGTCCTGAGCGGCCATGAACCGCTCGAGTGCTCCGTCAAAATCACCAGCGCGCGCGGCCTCGAGACCGGCACGAAAGTGACGTCGGGCGTCGTCTTTGGGGTCTGCATGGGCGGTGAGCGGCAGGGCTACCGCCAGCAGTCCACAGAAAGGCAGCAGCCAGCGTCGTCTGAACATCAAAAGTCATCCGGGATGTCGAGGTAGCCAGCGGGTGCGTTGTCCTCTGCGGGTTCGGGAGCGGCGGGCTCGGGAGCGACGGGCTCGGGAGCGACGGGCTCGGGAGCGACGGGCTCGGGAGCGACGGTAATGGGCTCTGGGCGCGGCTCAGGACTTGGGGTGACAGCGGGTAGCGGGCGCGGTGAGGCCACGGGCTGCGGGCGCGGTGAGACCACGGGCTGCGGGCGCGGTGAGACCACGGGCTGTGGGTCGGGCGAGACGACGTCCGGAGCGGGCAGCTCAGCCGGGTCAGGTACGATGGGCTCCGGCACGGTCGGGCGTGGCGCTGGTGTCAGGTCTTGAACCGGAACGGGGCCCGCTGTGATGGGCGCAGTGCTGGATAGCTCGGCTTGGGAGAGGACGACAACGAGTGCCACGATAGCTACGGTCAGGGTGATCAGAAGACCGACCCCGATGAGAGCTGCCAAGGCCAAGAATTTCCGCGAGTCAGCTGTGCTGCCGCCGTGAGTGGTGCGTTCGGCAAAGTCGATAGGCGTTGTCGCTCGCGTGATGGTCGAGTGAGACTGCGACGCGAAGCGGTATTGGTCGATGGGAATGCTTAGGCAGGCTGCCAACTCTTCCATCAGCTCTTGTGTGGAGTCGAAGCGCTCGCCGGGCTTTTTACCCAGGCAGCGAGTGACGATGTCTTCGAGGTCCGGTGGATATGAGCGATTCGGAGCGTGTTCGGCGAAGGGCGGTACCGGCTCGTTGAGGTGGGCGATCATGGTTGCGGTACTGTTTTCCCCGTGGAAGGGGTACTTGCCGACGAGGCATCGGTAGAGCACCACGCCCACGCCATAGATGTCGGCGCGGTGATCGACGTCCAGCCCGCGAATCTGTTCGGGCGCCATACAATGCGGGCTGCCGAGGATGAGCCCGGCGCGGGTCAGCGTTTGTTCGTGTTCGGCGAGCTTGACGAGTCCAAAATCGACGACCTTGATTTCATCTTCGTTGTTGTCGTCTTTCCGAATAAGAAGGTTACTCGGCTTGATATCCCGGTGGACGACGCCCTTGCGGTGGGCGTAGCGTAGAGCGGCGCACACCTGAAGCATCAGGCGCACAGCGCGGTCGGGGTCGAGGGGACCGCCGCGGAGCAGGTCAGACAGGCGAGGACCGTCGACATATTCCATGGCAATGAAGAATCGGTCGTCGGAGGTCTCACCGAAGTCGTGCACCGTGACGATGTTGCGGTGGTCGAGACCCGCCAGGGTGCTGGCCTCTAAGCGGAAGCGTTCCTCGAAAGAGGCTTCTTGGTCAGCGTCTGGCGGGGGAGAAAGTATCTTGATTGCGACGGGTCGGTCGAGACCGACTTGGGAGGCCAAATAGACCGAAGCCATTCCGCCACGCGCAATGAGCCGCTCGACCGCATATCGGCCTGCGATGACAGTTCCCGAACGGGCCTCGCGGTCGCGTAGTCGGGGATTGGAGACCTCTTCGCTCAACAGAACTCCTCGAAGGTTGAAACATACCACGAGCCGTTTCGTCACGTCGATGCCACGCTTCACGTGCGTGGGTTGGAGGGTGCGCTATGTGCCGCGCTCGCTCCGACATTCCACGCAGCACAGTCCTCACCGCCCCGAGCCGTACCCGATGGGAAACCCCAAATACCGTGCCTTTGCCGCCATTTCCCCTGGCCTAGAGATGCCCCTGCTCAGCGAGCTCAAGCAGCTCGGTATCCGCGGGGCTCGACAACCTGGTGGCGTTGGAATGGAAGTGGGGGCGGAGGATCTCTACGCCGTCAATCTGTTCAGCCGCCTGGCGGGCCGTGTGACCGTGGAAGTCTGCCGAACCAAAGCCAACAGCTTGAAGGCTATCCATAACGGCGTGAAAGCGGCCCCTTGGAAACGTTACGTATGGCCCGGACAGCCCGTAGAAGTCCGCGCCACCGTCATCCGCGCCAAGTTGCCCGGGCGGAATGCCGTCGCAAATAAGGTGACGCTAGCGATTACCGATGCGTTGCGCGGCCCTCGTCTGCCGGGGCCTCGAGCGCCACGCCAGCCGGCGAAGGTACACATTTTGGTGGAAGGCGACACCGCTCGGGTGACCGTCGACAGCTCTGGCGAGCTTCTGCACAAGCGCGGCTGGCGTCAAGCGACCGCTAAAGCACCGATTCGCGAAAACTATGCGGCAGCTATCTTACGATTGGCAGAGTGGGGACCGGGCGAGCCTCTGCTCGACCCTATGTGCGGCAGTGGCACCTTCTGCATTGAAGCCGCCACGATTGCTCTGGGACGGGCTCCTGGAGCCGACCGGCCGTTCGCCTTCGAGCGCTGGCCGACCTTCGATAAGAGCCTCATGGCTACCCTTCGCCGAGAAGCCCGCGAGATGGATCCGTTGGACGAAGACAGTGTGTTCATCTGCGGCGACCGCGATGCCGGCGCCGTCAAAGCGACCATGGCGAATGCCAAGCGAGCCGGTGTGCTCGGAGCCCTGTCTATCGACAGTGTCTCCTTTGGCATGCGCGTTCCACCGACGGACTCCGGCTTGCTGGTCTGTAATCCCCCGTACGGCGAGCGTGTCGATGGTGGGCATACGGACTGGTCAGCCTTTGCGCGCATCCTGCGCGACAAGTGGAAGGGCTGGCGTGTTGCCGTCGTTGTCCCGCCGAGTGCGAAGCGCTCGATGGCATTCTTGGAGCTGGAAGAAGTGGCCTCGTTCCAGACGGGCGGCATCCCCGTTCGAGTCTTGGTTGGAGAGGTCGGCTAGTCGGACATAGTTGTCCGACTTTGCCGCCGGGGTATAGGCCATGAACATCCATCGACCCCCTAAATAGCGGTGGCCTAGAGGTTTGGCGCCAAACTTGCATAGGCTCTCGTACGAACAAAAGGGAGAGCTCATGCGACAGTTTTTGGGTGGTTTGCTGGTCGTCTTGGCCGGCTGCGATGTGGGTGGAGTCGACTGCGATTTGTCAGCCTTTGTTAGCGTGGCGGTCGAGGTGGTGGATCTGAATGGAGACGCGGTTCCCGGCGCGGAAGTCACCTACACGATTGATGGCGGTGCGACTCAACAAGCGGAGTGCGAGGGAGAACCGAGCGACTGTACTGACTTCTGGACCGCTTTTGAGACAGAAGGGGAGTTCGTCGTCACCGCGACTTTCAACAGGGAGGACCCCAATGACGCTGCCTGCTGGTTCACCGACACCGCAGTCGCGACAGTGACCGTGACTGGCAATGAGTGCCATGTTGACACCCAGGAAGTGACACTGGAGCTGGACGCGACACAGCAGGTCTGCGCCTGAACCACACGCTGAATTGCCGCGACCGCGCTGTCCAAGGGGAGGGCATCGTTGTTTTGCACGCTTTTCGTCTCCCGGAGGATGAACTGCGGCGATAGGCGGGCGCGCGTCGTCACCCGCACTACGCGGCGTTGACCCGCGTGGCGGTAAAATGGAAGTGTCCGATACGGTGCCTGTTTGCGCACTTCCGCTGAAAGAGCGTGTTGTTTTACAGGACCCCACGCCGTTGTCGTCGTCGGCTCTTTGGGACTTGAATGGTCGTTACTTTTTGGCGCGTGGCCCGCTCGCTTGGGAAGAAGTGCCCGACTACGTGACCACCAGCACCTGGAATGGCCGGATTCAGGCTGAGCTCATCTTCGGCTTTCTTCAGGACCTCGTTGCACAGGGGCAGCTGGGTCGGGAGGGGCGGGTCACCATTTTGGAGCTGGCCTCCGGGACCGGACGGCTCGCATTTCATCTGGACCGTTGGCTTCAGGGGCTGTTGGCAGAGTCGGAGCTGGCGGACATGGACGTCCAGTTGGTGCTGACCGACTTGGTCGATAAGAACCTAGATGCTGCGCGTCGCCAGCCGTGGTTTGTCGAGCAAGCTGCTGCTGGACGTGTACGGTTTGCCGCGTGGGACTTGTGCGCGGATGACCTGCCCGTTGCAATAGACGGCCCGGTGGTGGTCTTGGCGAACTACTGCTTCGATGGCGTTCCGACGGACGCGTATAGGGTGGAGGGGGGGGCCATCAAGGCCATGAACATGGGAATGAGTATTCCCTTGGACGCTGACCCCGAAGACCCGCGTCTGCTCGACTATCTCGCGGTTCACTGGGAGGCGGTAGACGTCGCTGATGGCAATCCGCACGCGCCACTTCTGCAGCACTACGCGGACTCCGTACAGGGGGCGTTCACGCTTCCGGTCGCAGGACTCGCCTTCATCGACCGAATTCGTTGCTTGACCCCGTCGAGTCTGGTCATTGTGGCTGACAAAGGGCCACGTCGGCTAGATGAAGTCCCCCGTGACGAGATGGAAGAGATTGCGCGGCATGGAAGCATCTCGATGAACGTCAATCTGCACGGTCTTGCCTGGTGGAATGAGCACATCGGTGGCAAGTCGCTGTCCTGTTGGCACCCCGGTGAGGGGCTCGACACGATTGTTTTGTCGCGAGGTGTGCGTCCTCAAGCTCTGAATCGTGCGTTTTCACGTTGGTCGGACTTGGACGCTGGGACCTATGGAACAATCTGGGAGATGGCCTGTGCGGTGTCGCCCGAAAACGCGGGCGAAGCTCTCACCTTGCTCCGGTTGTGTGGCCACGAGCCGACCGGTCTGGAGCGGACCGTAGATGTGTTGGAAGAAGCAATTTTGTCTGGTGACGTCGACTCGGCCACCATCTTGGGGGTGTTGGAGCGCGTTGAGGCCACGTCCTACCTGCCGGAACCGTACGATGTGTACTTCGACATGGGACGTTTAGCGTACGCAATAGAGGACTGGGAACTCGCTGTTCGCTACTTTAGCGAGAGTGCGGACGCGTTGCCCATGTCGACGCCCTCGTGGACTAATCTCGCTGCAGCCGCATTTCAGTTTGGCGACATGGAGATGGCCCATTCGGCGGTCGTTCAAGCGGTTGCGTTCAATCCAGAAGACAATGACGCATTGGAGGTCTACAGCTGGTTTGACGAGGACTAGGCGTCGCACTCCTGTTTCGTCACGACCGACATCGACCGTACTTTCTTGCGGTAAAATGCGACCGGTTCATTCAGGTCAATACGTCTCTACGCTGGCTTTGGGCTCACAACACAGCGAGTCTGCAGGAGTACTGGCATGAGGTCGTCGGACATGTCCCTGTGCTGACCGCTGTCTTCGAGGTCCAGCCGATAGTGGTCGAGCTGCTCCGGTTCGAGATAGCTCGGTAGAACCGACTCGACTAAGCTCACGACCATGTCTTAATAGGGTCTTTAAAGCGCAGTAATGGCTGCTGATTGGCACTCGGCGTAGTGGCGGTCGACCCCCGTAAGACAGCGGCCTCCACGGCGACTAGGGCGTCTGCTCTCTCGGTGAGTGCCCGTTTCAGGGCTTCGCCTATGATGTCACGGTCGGCCCTCCCTGGTGCAGTGCTGGCCACAGCGATGAGCGCTTCTGTTTGACGCTCCGAGCAGCGGAACTCTCGCTCGGCAGCTCGTTCGGATGCCAGTGCTGGCGCTGCGACCATGAGTACGACGGTGGCGAATCCACCCGCTAGCCGGATGTGGTGGCGAGTTCTCGGCTGAACCAGACGGTGGATGTGTGAGGCCAGATCCCCGGAAGTGGGTAGAGCGAAGTCGTCAATGCGATGCTGGTCCAGCCTGAATAGGGCAATGGCGATGGCCTTCTTACCAATCATCTTGGCGACTACGGCGTCACATGCATGGTCACGGAAGTGGCGGGCAACGCGCGTGAGCCACCACGTGACTGGATGGTAGAAAAAGCCATGGCGACTGCCTCTTGGGCGGCTTGGCTGAGCGGGTCGTGGTGAAGCAGGTGAGCCAGTTCGCGGGCGAGCACAGCGCGCAACTAGTCAGGGGAAAGTCGAAGAATAGGTGGCGGCTGGAACCAACGGGACGGGATGGACCCGGCCGACGACCGGGTACGGCAGACAGCGCGATGGCAGCGATGGAGCCAACAACCAAGCCTTGCCACAGCGAGTGAACCAGGGTTCAGGCCAAGGTGTCGAGTATCAGTCGTCCCCAGCAAGACGGTCCAGCATGGCGCGAATTTCGGCGAGCTCGGCTTTGCTGCTTCGTCCAGAGCCCAGAGCGTTCAACACAAGGGACGCAATGGACCCTTGAAACGCGCGATCAGCGAGACGACCAACCATAGAGCGCTGGGTTGCCGTCTGTTCGATGGCCGCTTCGAAGACATGTGGACGACGGGAAGAGTCGCGGCCGACCAAGCCTTTTGCATCCATGATCTGAAGAGTCTTCAGAACGGTGGTGTAGCCAATTGCTCGTGCTGGCATGGCGTCGATCAAGTTGTGTACCGTGCTCGGCCCTCGTTTCCATAGAAGGTTGAGCAGTGTGAGCTCTGCGTGAGTCGGTGTTGGGACGCTGGACATAGATACTCTTGGGCACAAAGATCTCGGTATTACGAAATTGTTCGTAGTGAAACGAAGCCTTTCGTATTTAGCTTGTAGATGCCGTTCCTTACGGGTTTGTCAAGGTGGTTCGTCGCCGTTTGTTCCGTGCTCGGTTCGAGTTCAGCGCGGTGGGGAGACAAGGGTTACAGAGCCCGCCATTCGTTACTCATCATCCCGACTGCACCGGAGCCCCCATGTCAGAACTCGCCCGGAACCTCTACTCTAAGCTCGCCGACCGCCACGATATTGCTCGTCGCCGCCTCGGTCGTCCCATCACGCTGTCGGAGAAGATTCTCTTCGGTCACTTGGTAGACCCCGAGAACCAAGAGTTCATCCGTGGCAAGAGCTACTTGGAGCTGACTCCGGACCGCGTTGCATTGCAAGATGCCACTGCGCAGATGGCTATTCTTCAGTTCATGCTTGCTGGTAAGGACGAAGTTGCCGTCCCGACCACTATTCACTGTGACCACCTCATCCGCGCTCACAAGGGTGTGGATGAAGACATGGACACGGCGATGCGTGAAAACCACGAGGTCTACGCCTTCCTTCGCTCCGCAGGCGAGCGCTATGGCATGGGCTTCTGGAAGCCCGGTGCCGGCATTATTCACCAGGTTGTGCTGGAGAACTACGCGTTCCCCGGCGGCCTGATGATCGGTACGGATAGCCACACGCCAAATGCTGGCGGGCTCGGAATGGCAGCCATTGGTGTTGGCGGCGCAGACGCGGTGGACGTCATGGTTGGACTGCCGTGGGAATTGCTCTGCCCGAAGATTATTGGCGTCAAGCTGACCGGCGAGCTGACTGGCTGGACCGCGAGCAAGGATGTCATTCTCAAGGTGCTCGATATCCTCACCGTCAAGGGTGGGACGAACGCCATTGTTGAATACTTCGGTCCCGGCGCCGAATCCATCAGCTGTACCGGCAAGGGAACCATCACCAACATGGGTGCTGAGCTCGGTGCCACGACCTCCATCTTCGCCTACGACGAAGCCCACGGTCGATACCTCCGCGCCACCAACCGCTCGGACATCGCGGACATGGCGGACGCGCACAAGGACATGCTGCGCAGCGACCCTGAAGTCTACGCCAACCCCGAGAAGTACTACGACCGCGTCATCGAAATCGACCTGTCTACCCTCGAACCGCACCTGGTCGGACCGTTCACTCCAGACCTCGCTCACCCCATCAGCAAGATGGCCGAGCGCGCCACCGAGAACGACTACCCGAAGACCCTTCATTATGCGCTGATTGGCTCGTGCACGAACTCGTCTTACGAGGACATGAGCCGAGTGGCGAACCTCGCCATGCAGGCCAAGGCTGCCGGAATCGACGCCACCAAGACCCCCCTGATGGTCACTCCTGGCTCGGACCGCATCCACGAGACCATCCAGCGCGATGGCCAGATTGCGGCGCTTGAGAGTGTGGGCGCCGTCGTCCTCGCCAACGCCTGTGGCCCGTGCATCGGTCAGTGGAAGCGTGACGACGTCAAGAAAGGCGAGCGCAACAGCATCGTCACGTCGTTCAACCGTAACTTCCGTGGCCGCAATGATGCCAACCCAGCCACACTCGGCTTTATTGGCTCTCCCGAGATCACCGTGGCCATGGCATTCGCCGGTCGTCTGGACTTCAACCCGCTGACGGACAGCATCGAAACACCAGACGGCAAGATGTTCAAGTTTGAACCGCCGACCGGTGATATTCTACCTGATAAGGGGTTCCTCGGTGGTCTTGGCCGCTTGGTTGAGCCGCCTCCCGCCGGACAGCGAGACCAAATTAGCGTGGACATCAGCGAGACCAGCGAGCGCATTGAGCGCTTGACCCCGTTCGCCGCATGGGACGGAAGCGACATTGAAGGCCTGCGCATCTTGCTCAAGGCCGTCGGCAAGTGCACCACTGACCACATCTCACCTGCTGGGCCGTGGCTCAAGTACCGTGGCCACCTGACCAACATCTCGCGGAACATGTTCCTCACCGCCAACAACGCATTCGCAGCGGACCCGGGCATGGGTATTAATCTGCTCGACGGCAACGCTGTTACAGCACTGCCCGACCTGGCGATTGCCTATCGCGCAGCCGGCCAAGAGTGGGTCGCCATTGGTGACGAGAACTACGGTGAAGGGAGCTCGCGCGAGCACGCCGCCATGGAACCTCGTCTGCAGGGCGCGCGCGCCGTCATTGTGCGCGGCTTCGCTCGTATCCATGAAACGAACCTGAAGAAGCAGGGCGTGTTGCCGTTGACCTTTAAGGATCCGGCCGACTACGACAAGGCCTGTGTGGACGACATTGTGGCTGTTCGCGACCTGGCCAACTTGGCCCCAGGTAGCGAAGTCATCTTGGAACTCAAGCATGCCGACGGTACCGTCGACAATATCCCGCTTGCCCACACGCTGAACTACGACCAGATCGAGTGGTTCAAGGCTGGGTCGGCACTGAATAAGATTCGTACCGACGCCGGAGTCTGACGAGTGAGCGCACGCACCAACTGGACATCCCGGCAGATGGTCAAAGGATCGGGGGATGGCGAGTTCATCGGGTCGTATGGAGGGCACCCACGAGGCATTCGTGGGAACCTCTGGCCCCGATGTGCGGTGTGCGGTGCGCCCATGTGCCACATGATGCAGGTCGACGCAGGTCCGTCTGTTGACCTTGGCGGCTATGAACGCTTGAGCGTGTTCATCTGTCATGCCACGGGGGGGCGGTGTGAAGACTGGAACGCCCACAATGGTGCGAACAAAGTGCTTCTTCATGCCGAGAAAGACGACACGTTGTACGACGGACCACCAACGGTTCGGGTGTACCGGCGGACTCGGCTCATCGCAGGGGAGCCTGTGGATGAGCTGGACCTGATGCGTCGGGTCAAGGCCGGCGAGGTGACCATGACTCAGGCCCTGTCCTCCATCAAGCACGACAAAGTCGGCGGTGGAGCCGTGTGGTTGCAGGGCGAGGCCACGCCGAAGAGCAAGACCGGCGAAGGCAATATGCGACTGGCCGTTCAGTTCACCACCAACATAGTGAGCTTCGACATCACGCCGGGCGGAATGGGGTACATCTTTTTGGACCCCAATGATGTGAGTCCAGAATCAGCCTACTTTATGTGGCAATCCGGCTAGCTCGGGTTCCGCATCGGAAGCGGATGCGGCGCCGGATTCTGCGTCGCTGCGCCCCTCGCGTACAGGAGTACGCTTTCGCGGGCTTGCTTCTTGCCTCCGACACCGCCTCCACTTCCGCTGCACCCTCGCGTGGT
>JBLHSN010000099.1:0-17198 GCA_047626195.1 Myxococcota bacterium | reverse complement strand
ACCGACCGTCGACGTCTGTGAAGCGCGAGGGCATCAGCAGCGAATGATAGACGCCAGAGTGAAAGGTGGTCTTTTGGGCATCGGTCCCGCCGCGAACGCGAACACGGGACAGCAGGTCACGCCACTCTCCTTCGACCTCGGTCACTCGCGCTTCCACGTTCCAGTCCGGCTGCTCTGCGCGCAGATTTCCAAGGGCACCGTCGGGCCCAATGTAGCTGACCGCCAGACGCATCTGAACCGTGGTGGTGCCCTCGGGAAACTGCACCCAACCACCGGTCTCAGTGCCGGAGACGTCAGACGTGTCCGGCAGGACGGTCTCGCGCTCCGACCACGTTCCAGAGGCTACTGGGGCGGGGTCAAACTCTGCAATGAAGTGCGTCTGCAAGCCGCCAAAGCGAGAACTATAGCCACCGAGTAACCGCTGAAAGCCCGTCCACGACGCATTCTCAACGTCAATGGAGAGCTCGGCTTCGGCCACCTCAATATCCCCGAGGGTGTGCCCTAAATCAATCAGGACAACAGGCGCTGAACCCGCTTCAAAAGTGTAGGTATGTAGTGCGCTTCGGGTCGAGGCCACGATGTCTACGTGGGTGCCGTCATCGAGGAGGTCCGCTTGATAGCGGCCCGCCGTGGCCCATTCGCGGTCGTGTTCAAACGGAGCCGCACGACCCCGGTCCCGGGTGTAGCGGTCATCCCATTGAGCGCGCGGCATCACATGCACAGCACCGTAGTCGTTGATGCCCATCCCGTGAGCGTGAGTATGGGCGAAGCCTTCGATGCGGTCGTCATCATAATGATAGCCAGCAAAGTGATAAAACCCAAGGTCTCCCGTTGTGGAGCTCCGGGTATTCGGGCCCACTAACACCATGCCAAGCGGCGCCGACGCACCGGGGCTGACCGCTGCAACCTGTGCAGCCAGTCCCCCGGTTCCGACCATAGGGTCAACCCAATCAAGAGGGTCGTAGTCCGCAATCGGTTCCGCAGTGGAGTCCGCAGTGGGATCCGCAGAATCATCGGGTGTACACGACACGAGCAAGGCGAGAACAACCAGACGCACAGCAACTCCAAGCAGACGTCTCTTCTTACATCGCAACGCGGCGTTTGCTCATACTGCGTTGTCACTCCTCACAAGTTTCCGCAGGACTCGTGCTACGGTTACCTCCGGGAGGCCCTCATGTCTTACTTTGACCACGTCCGCTGCCCCTCTTGCAAGGCCCACATTGACCCCGAGAAGGTCGAGGTCCTCGAAGGCGTTGCTGTCTGCCCATCGTGCAAAGCGCAGATTGGAATTACGGACATGTTTGGGCTCAAGGCAGCCTTTGATGAAGACGACGATGACACCATGAGCATCGACGACCTCGTCGGCAGCGGTCCGGGTGGTGGCAACAGCACCCGCACTCGCCGTGCATACGACCCGACCGCCAGCGTCGCCCCGGCGCCGCCACGAAAGCCGCGTCAGCTCTTGGGACCCGGCGGCGTGCTGTCGGCCTTGGCCGACCTCAAAAAGAACCGCTGAGCGTGATTTCGGTGGTTCGGGATGACAGCTACCCGCAGACCGCCGAGGACCCACGCAGCGTTAGACCTGCGCCACGCGCCCTCCCCTGCCGCACCCCTTCCTACACTGGGGCCGGCTACTCGAGCGCTTGAGCCACGAATGCACCGACTCGCTTGGCCAGCTTGGGCTGGGCCCGCCTCTTGGCCGTTGCTAGCTTGCCGTTCGAGCGCATCTTCACAACAAGCTCAAAGTAGAACTTGATCTTGGGCTCTGTGCCACTCGGCCGCGCCAGCACTCGGCTCCCGTCGCTGAAGTAGAAGGCAAGCACGTTGCTCGGCGGCAGATCGAGAATCGGGGCTTTCACACCGTCGGCAAAAACACGAGAAGTGCCGGATTGCACATCGATCATGGACTCCAGCTTCACGCCGTCGACAGACGTCGGTGGGTCCGTGCGCAGACGCTGCATGATGGCCGCCATTCGCTCCGCACCAGATGCCCCCGGAAGCGTACGTGCCTCTTGGTGACCCGCGTGAAGTCCGTAGCGACGGTAGATCACAGTCAGTCGGTCGAGCAACGTCCGTCCCTCGGCCTTCTCGGCAGCGGCCATGTCGGCAACGATTAATGCGGCACTAATTCCGTCCTTATCACCCACCACTGAGCCCACGCAGTAGCCGAGCGCTTCCTCATACCCCATGACGAAACGTCCGCCGCTCGCTTCATGAGCGATGGCGCGGTTCGCAATCCACTTAAAGCCGGTAAGCGTCTCGGCGTACGCTGCACCATGACGGGCAGCGAGCTTCGACAGCAACGTCGATGAGACCACGGACGTTGCGACCATGCGTGAAGGGCCATTGTCCTTTCCATAGCGAAGCAACTCATCTGCAATGAGAACACCGAGCTCGTTTCCAGACAGCGCTATCCACTCCTCCTCGTGCTTGACCTGTACAGCGAGCCGGTCAGCATCGGGGTCGTTAGCCATGACAATGTCGGCGCCTAGGTCCTGTGCAAGTCGCAAGACAAGGTCCATGGCTCCCGGTTCTTCGGGATTCGGGAAAGCCACCGTCGGAAAGTCTCCATCTGGTTGCGCTTGCTCGGCGACCACATGTAGGTCGGTATGTCCGTTGGCGTTCAGCGCGACTTTCAACAGCTCCCACCCCACCCCATGCAGCGGCGTGTAGGCGATGCAGACGCCCGTGCTTGGGCGAACTCGGAGCTTGGCAATGGCATGTAAATAGGCTTCGCGAACAGCCCCCGTGACCGAGCGGACAACGCCGCTGTCAAGCAATCCTGCGAGGTCGGGTAGACGAATGGCCGAACGGTCGACAATCCCATCGATGGCCTCGCTGATGCCGACGTCATGTGGCGGGATAATCTGGGCGCCATCCTCCCAGTAGACCTTGTAGCCGTTGTCCTGGGGTGGATTGTGGCTTGCGGTGACCATGATGCCGCCCGCTGCACCCAGATGACGAACCGCGAAGGCGAGCTCCGGTGTTGGACACACCGCCTCGAAGCGGTGGACGGGAATACCCAGCCCCGCCAAGACCCGCGCCGAGTCTTCTGCGAACTCAAGCGACCCATGGCGGCCGTCAAATCCAATGACGATGCCGCGAGCGACGACCGATGGCTGGACCCTTAGTAGGTACTGTCCAAACCCGGCCGTGACCCAGCGAACCGTAGCGCGATTCATGCATCCTGGACCGGGACCCAAGGGGCCACGCATGCCCGCAGTTCCGAACTGCAGACGTTGCCCGAAGTGGGAGGTGAGCTCCACAGAGTCCCCGCGTGCCAGTAGGTCCGTCCCTGCGGCTTTGGTCACTGGGTCGGTGTCCATTGCAATCCAGGCTTCAGCAGCTTTCCGTACGTCCATGAGAGTCTCTCCTGCGTGCCACAGCACGGCGGGAACGCTAACACGCGCGGCCTGTCGAGACGGCGGTCCGGCCCACGACTAGAGAGTTTGCACTTTGACTGTGGGATGGCGAAGCGAGCGACCTGAAGCGACCCTGCCGCTGCGCTGATTTTGCCGGAGTCCGCGAGGCCGTAACTGTCGTTGGCGACATTTCGGAGACTGCGTACCGCCATGCGAACAGTGAATTCGAGTGTGCCTGCGTTCGACCACGCATGACAACAGATGACGCAGGACGAGTTGCCGAACTGGACTTTGCTCTGGCCAAGTTACTTGGCTAACGACTGAAATCCAACGTGGTTCTTACTGCGGCTCGCCAATGATCGGCCGGACTGGTATCTTCCGCCACCCTTTGGGAATAGTGACCCCCGGTCATTCCTTGAGGGGCCGCGGTCGTCGTGGGCAACAAACCATGACCTGACTGCACCCAACCCCGGAGACACCATGACTTCCAATCGCATTCTAGCCGTGGCCTTGGGCATCGCCCTCGCCAGTACCGCCCTCGCCAACCCGGACACAAGCGGCGAGCCCCTCTACGGCACGGTCACCCTCGACGCAGGCTTCACTCCTGACCCCCACGACGTCACAGTCCGCGCAGGCGGAGACACAGACGTTCAGACCATGAGCTTGCCGGACAACTGCCGCGGACACATCGTCACTGCACAGCCTGATGTTCGCGTCAACTTCACCGCTGGTAGCTCTCCCTTCCGCATCGCTTCCTGCGCCGGGGAAGACACCAGCCTCATCATCAACGACCCATCGGGTACGTGGCATTGTGATGATGACACCGAAGGCACCAACCCTGTCGTTAGCTTCGATGGGGCTCGCAGCGGCCAGTACGACGTCTGGGTTGGCACCTACAGCGAAGGCTCCTCGCAGCCCGCAACCGTCCGCTTCACCGAGCGCGGCGGCACCATCTGCAACGACACCACCGGCAGCACCGGCGGAGGTTCCGCAATCGCAGCTCCTCCCGCGACCGGCGGCGGCGGCAGCATCAGCGTGACTGGTGAGCCACGCTACGGCGCCATCTCCCTGGTTGGTGGTTTCGAGCCTGACCCCCATCGCGTCACCGTCCTCGCTGGCGGCGGAACTGATGTCGACGAAATTCCGAACATCCCGTCGAGCTGTGCCGGTCACATCGCCGCAGACCGCCCGGACTTCCGTCTAAACTTCACCCCCGGCTCGGCCCCCCTGCGCTTCGCATCCTGCGCAGACACCGACACTACGCTAGTCATCAACGATGCCTCCGGCAACTGGCACTGTGATGACGATTCCGAAGGCAGCAACCCCGTTGTCACGCTCAACTCACCACCATCCGGTCAGTACGACATCTGGGTTGGCACCTACGGCGACGGCCCTGCACAACAGGCCATCCTCAACGTCTCCGAGCGTGGCGGAAACCTGTGCCAGTAGGTACGATTCTGTCGGCTAACGACTAGACGCCGAGTGCTTCATCGCACTCGGCGTTTTGTCTTTGTGTGGCTAATAACCGCGTACTGTCGGCAAAGCAGCTTGACGAAAGCTGGCTCCAGCCGGCATAAGGGCTACGCGCTACCGGAGTTCGTATGTCCATTTTGATTCTCTTGGCCCTCACAGCCTGTACACCGCTCGAACCCATCGATTCGGACAGCGCGTCAGGCTCCGAGGCCGACGTCGACACCGAGCCTGCAGACACCGGCGATACGGAAGGGACGGAGGACCCGGACACAGACGACCCGGACTGTTCGGATGACGCGGGCGAACCCGATGATAGCCCAGAGGACGCGAGCGATACGCCGCTTCCTGCTTCCCTCTCCGGCGTCATCTGCCGCAATGACCCCGACTTTTACGCAATCTTAGGAGAGAGACGCTGCGAGCTCACAGCAGATCTGGCCTTCCCGCTAGACGGCGGGAATATTGACCTGATTCTGTACCGAGACGGTGTAGGCATTGCAAGTAGCGTCAGCAGCAGCGGAACCGAGCAGTTGGTGTGGACCGCCGATGAGACCGACACCTGGGTTATTGGCGTTGAAGGTCGTACAAATGCCGAGAACACCTACACTCTGGCCGTGAGCGCCAACTGTGGGGCCGTGTGCGTGGATGACAACCGCGAAGAGGACGACACCCAGGACACCGCGGGCGTCCTTATCGACCAGCTCGACGTCACCGCACGCATCTGCGAAGGTGACGAAGACTGGTTCCAAGTGAACTCTGGTTCCGGATGTCTGGTTCAATATGTAGCCACGCCTGTCGCACCGGCTTCCCTCGCCATGAGCGCGGTAGATGCCGACGGTCTCGGGTTCGACGCCACACCCACCAGCACCCAGACCGCGGTTCGCGTCATCGCTAACGGCCCCACCTGGCTACGCGCGACCGGGGAAGTCGACGGCAACTACGGCCTCTCCGGCTCCAGCTCTGTGTGCTCGTCGGTCGCGCGAACTTGCCCGGGAGACGACCCGTTTGAGCCGAATAATTCTCGTAGTCAAGCCCAGCAGACCATGTGGAACGGCACGTTCGGAGCCGCCACCTGTAACGACAATGACTGGTACCAATTCTCAGAGGCCGAGGGCTGCACAGCAACCGTCAACGCCACGTTCTCGCACTCCAGCGGCGACATCGACATAGAGCTGACCGACCGAAACGGCCTAGCCATCGCTACCGGAGAGACCGGAACGAACAACGAGTCGGTGAGCGCAGTGCTTGGAGCGGGTGCGGCCTACGTGCGTGTGTTCGGCTACGACGGCGCAACCAACGGCTACCGTCTGTCCACCACGCTTTCCTGCCCGTAGGGCTACGTCACGAATACAGCGACAACCGCGACGACCAACAAGAAGTAGAAGGCGGTCAACGCCACAGACGCTACGCTGGTGACTATGCCGCTCACCAACAGGGGTGTGCGCAGGTGCTGCGGCAATCGTTCGTCCTGTGGAGACATCCGATAGCCAGCCTGAGCGGCCTGAATCCCACCGAACAGCGCAAAGCAGGACATCACCAAGGCGACGCCCACGCCAATCAGCGGCAGACAGAGGGCACCCAGGGATGAGAACGCAATGAGTGGAGGCGCAATGACCATCGTCCACAGCCCTCTCTGATTCTCCGCTTGTTCATCTCCGGTTACCACGCACATCGCACAGGTCAGACCTCGATCGCCGAACAGCAGATCACTCTCGTCAAAAAAGTTCTTGCACACCACACATTCGGCCATCGCTTCCTCCCCAACCACGCCACATTAGGGTGCAGGGCCGACCCGTGATAGCGGGGGGCATGCTTTACGCTCTAATACGCGGCTGGCGGGGCCTCTTCGGGTGGCAGGCGAAACTTACCGGTACATACGACCTCATCGTTGTACCCGGCGCAGCGGTCCGTTTTGACGGTAGCCCCTCGCCGGCCTTGGCACGCAGAGTCAAGGCTGGCGCCGCACTATGGAAGGCAGGCCATGCACCGATTCTGGTGGTCAGCGGCGGCGTGGTCACCCACCCACCCGCAGAGGGGATGGTCGGCACCCGTCTTGCCGCACAACTCAAGGTCCCCGTCACGGCACTCGTCGCCGAGACTGTGGCGCGAACCACGGCCGAAAACGCGCTCTACAGTTCACACCTGAATCTTGGCCCACGGGTTCTGGTGGTGACCGACGACTTTCACGTGGCGCGATGCGATGTTCTTTTTCGGCGCCACTTTGATGAGGTCTGTGTGGTCGGTTGCCGCTCACCACACCGCTTCCGCTTCGGACTGCGCGAGACGATTGCGGTGCTGTTGCTGCTCGTTTACTAGAGCTGAGAATAAGCGATTCACCTCGCCAAGACATTTGAACAGACTTGCTAAATCAGCGCCGTCCCTGTAGTGAGTGGCCTTACATTCACTTGGGGAGAATACATGGTTCGGTACAGCTTATTGGTGTGGCTGGTCACGGGTTCGGTCGCATTCGCAGCCGATGCCAACCAGGACGGATGCCAAGACGAATACGCTGCCAATGGAGCCTGTGTCGACGTTGACGCCACGGTTGACGCCAGCAGTACCGTCGGTGCGAACGCGTCTGTGTTCGACGGTGCCTCTGTTGGCCCTCAAGTCGCTCTAGCCGCCGATGTTGTGGTTGGCTCACGCGCATTCCTCGCTGGACGCGTGGCACACACCAGCACCCCCATTCCGGTCGGGGCCAACACGGTCATTGGTCGCGGTGCACAGCTCGGACCCGACCATGTTCTCGGCACAGATGTTACCGTGGGACGGGCTGTTGTAGCAGGCGCACGACTGACCATCGCAGATGGCGGAAGCCTCGGATACGCCGTCCAGGTCGGAGATAATGTCACCATCGGAGCGGGTGCTGTCGTCGGCAACTTGGTCGCACTCGGTGACTTTACAACCCTCGGTGACAACGCTGTGGTCGCTCGCAGCGTCACCGTTGCGGATGCACCCGGCTCTGGCAGCAGTGCCTCCGTCAACGGGGTGGTCGGCCCCCAGGTGACCGTCGCATCGGGCGCCCGCATTGAACAGGGCGCTCGCGTTCGAAAGCAAGCCGACATCGGTGCCGGAGCCGCCGTGGAGTCGAGCGGCCGTATTGGCCGTGAAGCCACTATCCAGGCTGGAGCCACGGTCTTCGGACGCGTGGGTGCGAATGCGACAGTCGGTGCGGGAGCCACAGTCGAGGCCGGCGCTATCGTCTCGCGTGGCGGCGAGGTGTGCGCCGGGGCCACCGTTCCCTCGGGCTCGCAGGTTGCAAGTGATGGAACGTGGCCCGCCGAGGGTTGCTCGGTGGTCAGCACCTGCCAGACTGTCAAAGCAGCCACCCCCAGCTCAACCGACGGTATCTACAGCATCGACCCAGACGGTCTGGGTGGCACAGCAGCCTTTGACGCGTACTGTGACATGACCACTCTGGGCGGTGGCTGGACGCTCATCGCCAACCTCGGAACGATTCCAACCACCAAGACCCACTTAGTCGGCTCGACCGATTTCCTTCCGTTGTTCAACGACTTCGGCACCTACGACGCCAACGGCATGACCAACGGTGCCGCCTTTTCGCGCATGGACCTGCTCACCCCCGCCCTCACCAACGACGGCGAATTCATGGCGCTTCGGGCGAGCAATACCAACAAGCGGTTTGTCTGGCCCATCGCCGACCTTACCAGTTGGGCAGCCGACATCCTGCCACCCATCTCGTACATTCGACTGACCCAAGACGGAACCACCTGGTTCACCCGGACCCACAACATCGTGGTGTTCAACTCAGGCGCTCGCTACACCGGCTACGCGTGGAACTCCAACTCGGGGTCATCGGGTATCAACTGTGACAACTGCGGAAACAGCTTCAACACCGGGCTGTCGCATCGTAGCCTGCTGTACATGGAATCGTACGACAACAGCTCCTACGACCAGCAGTGGTTCCACGCCAGCCCCATGACGCTGACGGACAGCACGAGCCCAGTCAACAATGTTCAAGACATTGCCATCTTCGTTCGCGAGACACCCTAAGCGCGGTCCACACAGCCACAACCGGATAGGACCGCCGACTCTCGGAGGTTCCTGATGCTCGACATTACCCACCGCTACGGCAAGACCCTCTCCGCTGCGGGTACCCGCCCGACAGAGGCCCCACAGTGGATTGACGGCATCGACAATCCATACCTGCACGGGCTGTATGCACCGGTGACCCAAGAGCACAGCGCCAGCGCCCTGAGGGTAGACGGCAAACTGCCCGAAGACCTCAACGGCGCCTATTTCCGCAACGGTCCGAACAGCCGGCTTGCTCCCATCAACCGCTACCATTGGTTCGACGGCGACGGCATGGTCCACGGAATGTGGTTCGAGAAGGGTACCGCGCGCTACGGCAACCGCTGGGTCAACACCCGCGGCTTCGCCCATGAACAGAGCACCGACACACCCGTGTGGGGCGGCGTCTTAGGCCCCTTCGACTTCAAGCTGCCAGGCGGACCGCTCAAAGACACAGCGAACACCGACCTCATCAGCCTGGACGGTCGGCTGTACGCGCTGTGGTACGAGTCTGGAAAGCTGTATCCGCTCAACCCGCAGACCCTCGAAACACTGGATGCTGAAGCACTCTCAGCGGCAATGCCTCACCGCATCTCGGCGCACTCCAAAGTGGATGCCGCCACCGGTGAGTTCGTATTCTTCGGCTACGGCGACCGCCCCCCGTACATGCGCTACGGCGTGCTCAAGCCCGACGGCACGCTGCACACCACCGACATCACCCTGCCCGGTCCGCGCCGTCCGCACGACATTGGCATGACCCCTCGCTACTCCATCTTGCATGACTTTCCGGTGTTCTTCGACCCCGAGTTCTTCAAGAAGACCGGCAAGCGGATTCCGCTATTCCACAAGGATGTCCCGACTCGCTACGGCGTCATTCCCCGCTTCGGCACAGACTCTGATGTGCGCTGGTTCGAGTTTGAGCCCTGCTACATGCTTCATGTGGTCAATTGCTGGGAAGAGGGCGACGAAGTGGTCATGATTGGCTGCCGCAACCCCGACCCGAGCCTGTCGCCCAACAAGGCAGATGGCAAGCTTGCTGCCATGCTCTCGGGCATCAAGCTCCGCGCGAACTTACACGAATGGCGTATGAATATGGTCACTGGCGAGACCAGCGAGCGTGCTCTAGATGACGTGAACGCCGAGTTCCCGATGATTGCACCGCACGTCATGGGCCAGAAGAACCGCTTCGCCTACTTGCAAGCCATCCCGCACGAGATTCCGGCGACCTTCGATGCCCTGCTCAAGGTCGACATCCACAGCGGAAAGACCGAGCGATACGACTATGGCCCCGGCGTATACGGCTCCGAAGCGCCGTTCGCTGCCCGGCCGGGTGCAGTCGAAGAAGACGATGGCTACGTCATGTCCTTCGTCACCGATACCCGTGACTGGTCGAGCCGCTGTCTGGTCTTCGATGCGAAACACATCAGCGATGGCCCGGTTGCGACCGTCCACATTCCGCACCGTGTTCCCGCCGGCTTCCACGCCACCTGGATGGATGCCTCCGAATGGGCGTGAACTCCAGCGACGTTGTTGGCGCGTGGGTTCTCGGAGACTTCCGCATCACCTTCTCCGACGACCGTCCCTCAGTCTTTCCGTTCGGCGAAGACGCCGTCGGCCAGATCCTCTACGCCGCGTCCGGTCACATGAGTGCGGTGCTCTCGCGTGCCGACCGTCCCGCTGTGAGCGCAAGTCGACTGGAGACGGCGGGCTCCGCTCCCGCCGACGAGAAAGCCGCCGCCTTCGACAGCTACCTGTCGTACGGCGGAACGTGGTCCGTCGACGGCGACGACATTATTCACACCGTTACCCACGCGCTCACGCCCAACCTCGTCGGCCAAGAGAATCGCCGCCACGTCACGCTAGGCACGGACTCGGTGACCCTGTCCTACAGCCTGGTGGCACGCTCAGGAGTGACCCGGACGTACACTCTGCGCTGGATGCGACCATGACGCCGATGGAACGCGTCCAGCGTGCCGCAGCGGTGAACAAGAGCCGCGAGGCGTTCACGCCATTCATTGAATCACCCAGCGCCAAACACCATCCCGCCGGTGCGCGTGAAGCCGGCAAGGCACGCTTCGAGTCCTTGCTTGACTCGCCTTTCGACCTCAACCAGCCCGGAGAAATCGGACGGCTTGGCGCCGAGACATCGCCCTATACAGGCAAAACACTCGGCGTCGACTACCCACAGTGCCAGACAGATGCCCTACTCGACGGCGTTCGCGATGCTTGGGGACCCTGGAAGCGAGCCCGTGCCGCCGAGCGCGTGGCTATCTGTGCGGACATCCTCCAGGCGTGGTCGGAAGACGTCTTTGCCAACACCTACGCGACCATGCACACCGCCGGACAGGCCTTCATGCTGTCCTTTGCCGGCAGCGGCGCGTCGTCCCTGGACCGCGGCTTAGAGGCGCTCGCGGCGGCGCACTCCGCCATGGCTGATGTGCCCGAGACGACTGTGTTTGAGCGTCGCTTTGGTCGAGGCGAGCCGGTCGTCCTGCACAAGCGCTACCGACTGGTTCCTGTAGGCATCGCCCTGGTGTTTAGCTGCGGCAGCTATCCGGCATGGAATGCCTACCCGGCGATCCTGGCGAACTTGGCGACCGGCAACCCCGTCGTCCTAAAGCCGCATCCAGACACCATCCTCCCCATGGCCATGGCGGTGAAGACCGCACGAGCCGTTCTGGCGAAGGCAGGGTTCAATCCCAACCTGTTGGTCCTGGCCTGCGACACCTGGAACGCGCCCATCGCCGAAGACATCTTGGTACACCCAGACGTCGCCATCATCGACTTTACCGGCGGCCAAACCTACGGCCGGCATCTCGAGCAGACCTACGCGTACAAGCAGGTGTACACCGAGACCGCCGGCTGTAACGCCGTGGTGATCGACTCTGTGCAAGACGTAGACGCCGTGTGCCGCGCTCTTGCCACAGGCTTGTCGTTGTTCTCAGCACAGATGTGCACCGCCCCGCAGAACCTGTGGTTCTCCGCCGATGGGGTCACCACGCCGGATGGGGTGGTGTCCGTCGACGCTTTCGTCTCGCGGCTCATCAGTGCTATCGATGCGCTGTGCACCAAGCACGGACCGGCGGTTTGCGGAGCCCTCCACAGCGCGCGAACCGGGGACGACCTACATGCAGCGGCAGCCGCTGGGACCGTCCTGCGCCCGTCAACGCCGTACACCCATCCTGACTTCCCCAATGCACGCACGGCAACCCCCCTACTGGTCCGTGTGGATGCCGACGACCGAGCCGTCGTGCAGCGCGAGCACTTTGGCCCCATCGGCTTTGTTCTTGTCGCACAAGACCGAGACGATGCTCTAGCGAAGGCCACCTCCGACGCTAACCACTACGGCGCGATTGCCTCGTACGCCTACACCACCGACAGCAGCTGGATGGCGTCGGTCCAGGACGCCTTTGCCGATGCTGGAGCGAGCGTGGGCATCAATCTAGTTCGCCAAGCGCCGATGAACTTCACCGCAGCGTTCAGCGACTTTCATGTGACTGGACTCAACCCAGCCGGAACGGCTTGCCTGACCGACGCGGCATTCGTCACCCGACGTTTCCGCATTGTGCAGAGCAAGGTCGAACAGCCCAGTCCGCCCGAGGCCGGCGAACGAGAAGGCTAAACAGAGGCGTCCTCCGCAAGTATCCGAGCCCGAGGGACACACCCAGCACAAGGGTTCACACCAGCAAGTTCAGACGCCCAGCCAGCCAATCGCGCGCGACGACCATCTCATGCACTTCATCCGGTCCGTCCGCAATGCGTGCAGCACGGGAGCTGCGATACCAGCGGCCAAAGGGCAGGTCATCGCTGTAGCCCAGACCACCGTGCATCTGAATGGCGTCATCCAGCACCTGGCAGAGCAGCTTTGCGACTTGGTTCTTCGCCATGGAGCTGTACGGGCGAGCCTGCTTGTCGAGTCCCGCTTCGAGCAATGTCGCACAATGAAGGGTCATCAGGTTGCCCTGGTGAATCTTCATGGCGTTCTCCGCAATCATGCGCTGAATGGCACCATGACGAGCCAAGGGCTTGCCGAAGCTGACCCGACGCCCAATGTACTCACGGCACATGTCCAACGTGCGATCGGCGAGGCCCAGCCAGCGCATGCAGTGCGTCAGACGTGCGGGAACCAGGCGCGCTTGGGCCAACGAGAAACCATCTCCAATCTGCCCCAAGATGGCGTCACCGCTGACACGTACAGTGTGAAAGAGGAACTCGGCTTCACGGTGAGCCAGGAAGCCTTCGCTCATGGTGTGCATGTCGCGTACATGCTCGATGCCTTCGGCGTGGCGGTCGACGACGAACATGCTTGCACCATTGCGCTTATCGTCGCTGGTGCGGGCCATGACGATGAGGAAGGCCGCGTTCCCTCCCCCGGTCGAGTACCACTTGTGGCCATTGATGACCCAGTCGTCGCCATCTTGAACGGCGGTGGTCAGTAAATTACTCGGGTCAGACCCCGCACCGGGTGCAGGCTCGGTCATGCAGAAGGCGCTGGTCGACTCGTCGGCAATCAACGGGCCGAGCCAGCGTTCGCGAATCGACTCGGAGGCAACGCGGAGAAGCAGGTCCATGTTGCCTTGGTCGGGGGCATCGCAGTTGCACGCGCGGGCGCCGACAGGCGACCGACCGAGCTCGCGGAAGACCGCGCACATGCCCATGGGACCGAGGCCTTTACCGCCTACGTCGACCGGAAGGTGGGGCGTCCACAAGCCGCGCCCTTTGGCAATCGCCTGAAGGCGGTCGAGCGCCGCACGCTCCCCTTTGGCATCTTCTGCCAACACTGCATCTTCGTTGGGAATGACGTGCTCATCGACAAAGGCGCGCACCTCGCGGCGGAGAGCGGTCAGTTCGGGCGTCAGCAGAAAGTCATTCATGGGAGGTCCTTGCGCAGGTCGAAGGCAGGATTGGTGAACGAGAGCTCATCTCGAAGACTCTGGTCAATATGGGGCCGGACGTCATCTGTGGCGATGCTTCCGTCGCGAATTGCTGCGGCGAGCTTGGCTTCCAGCCGCACCCGGAGATTCTTGGCTTCGGACGCCGTTGACGCTTCTGTGTTCACGGACAACAGAGCGGACAACCGCTCGAGGGCAGCACGGTCATGGCCTTCACCAAACTGCTGCTCAAAAGCGAGCGACATGGCCATGTGCTGAGCGATGCGCACCCGGAACGCCAGCCCTTTGTCGGCGATGGCAGGGCGCACGGTCTCGCCGAGAAACACAGCCAGGCCCTGAAGCAATACGTTGGCATCGGCGCCGCTAGTCATTGCCACACCCCACGCTCAATGAGACGCAGGGCCTCGTAGGTCATCTCTGCGGTACGCCGGCCAATGGCCAACAACTCAAAGTCGTACTCGCCGTCTAGGTAGCGCTGAGTCTGCCACAGAGCACCAGTGGCCCAGCTCATATTGCCGAAGACCTCCCAGAAGTGTACAGACTCGGGATTCACCGCAATGCCGCCCGCCGCTTCGTACGCCGCGTAGAAGCGCGCCCGGTCGCACAATCCGCCAACAGGCTTGTCCAATACGCCAAACCGCCAGTCGCGCACCGACAGCCAGCCCATGTCTTCAAACGGGCTGCCTCGGTGGGTAAACTCCCAATCGAGCACCGCCGTGAGGCCGCTGTTGTCAACGAGGAAGTTCCCGACTCGAAAGTCGCCGTGAACCAGTCCAGTCGGGTCGTCTGGAGTGTTTTCGCTGAGCCAGCGATAAGCCAGCTCCAGGTCCGGACGCGCGCTCGGCAGGCGGTCCAGCGATCCGCGAAGCCGGGACAAGGCCCAGTGAGCCGCCCCCTGACCCTCCGCAGGTCCCTTCATGCCACTGGGCGGGGTCACGCCGTGGATAGCAGCTAGGGCCTGCGCGAGCTGCTCGGGTAACCCTTCACGCGCCGCTGCTAGGGAGGGATGACGAACCACCTTGCCACCCAAGGCAATGCCGTCGCACCACTCCATCATGTAAGCGCCAGCGCCGTCTCGGACGATACCTTCGCCAAACCAGCGCACCTGTGGAGTGGGCACACCCGCAGCATTCGCTGCCCGCACCACCGGGTACTCTTCCGCCCGCGAAATACTCCCGGGTAGCGAAGTCAGCGCATCACTGCGCAACACCCAGTTCTCCTCGATGCCATCGCACTCCAGAACTACGCGAAACAAGTCTTGGCAAGCACCGCCAGACAGTGGTTCGGTGGAGACGACGCGCGCGTCGCTGCCTTGTTGGCGCAGGTTGTCAGTCAATCGTTCAGAGACAGTCATGTCGCTGGCCGTAACGCACCCCTCAACGACTCACCTGCGGTACTGTGCGCGCGATGGAAACTCTAGCAGACATGATGGTGACTGGTCGTACAGTCGATGGCCCTACCGCTCAACTCGTTGAGCTACACCCAGAAGACGGTCCGCTTGTCACCGCGATTCGGCTCGACGAGCCGTTCCGGGACATGCCAGTTCTGTCCCGGAGTATCGAACTCGCACGTAGCTTCATGGAATTCCCGATGGTCTCGGGCTTGGTCGATCTCAGTGCCTACCTTCCAAAAGAGGGCATTCTTCTGTACCCAACCGGACATGCACGGTCGGTCGCTGAAATCCTCTCCACGTCCAGAAAGACGAAGAAGGCCGCTGGCATTCGCGCCGCGGTAGAGCTTTGCTACCTCGGCGGCATGATCCTTGGAGAAGCCGCAGAAACAGGTGCCGACCAAGGCGTATTTTCCCATGGCGACCTGACTCCGTGGCGGGTCCTCGTCCGCGCAGACGGCGAGCTTCAGATCATTGGCTACGGTCTTATTTCTCCGGAGCTGCTCAAGTTCCGCCAAGACGACACCTACCCAACACAGGCCGATACCTGGCGCTACGCCCCTCCTGAGCGCGCCATGGGTGCCCCTGAAGATGCGCAAGCGGACCTTTGCTCCTTGGCGCTTATCGCGACAGAGATGATTCTCGGCGTGCCTCTGCTCGACGGCTCCGTCGCCGACATTCGCAAGAGTCTTGAGTCTGGCGTCTTGCCACAGTTGGTGAACAACCAAGCCAAGAAGATGGGCAAGGCTGTTGCCGAGGTCTTGGCCTACGCCCTCAACTTTGACCCGCGAAACCGCTTTGATAGTGCCGAAGACTTTGTCTTGGCATGCGAAGGTCTCCTAGAGACCGGATTGTCCGGTGATTCTTTGGCCGAGTGCGCGCAGAAGGTACACACCAGCAAGCGTGGCACCGCGCTCAAATCGGTCGACGATACCCAAGCGATTCCAGTCGCCGGTCGCGCGATTCGGCCGCGTGGACAGAAGGCCGTACAAGAAGCGATTGAACGCGCGGCAGAAAACGATGAACGCTGGGAAAGCCGAGGCGGACGCGGACGGAAGGCGTCAGCCAAGACCCCCGACGCGCCGAAGCCGATTGAAGCAGTGGACGCAGAAGCCAAGCCCAAGCGCCCGCGTCGTCGCACCGAAGAGCCCGCTGCAGAACCGGCACGTCCACGCCGTCGCGGTGATGCCGAAGCGACCGACGAGGACGCCAAGCCAAAGCGTCCCAGGCGTCGTCCAAGCAGCGAAGACGAGGCAGAAGCCCCCAAGCGTCCCAGGCGTCGCCCAACTGCGAATGGTGAAACAGAAGAAGACGAACCAGCGGAAGCCCCAAAGCGTCCCAGGCGTCGGCCAAGCAGTGAGGACAGTGAAGAGGAAGCTGTTGGCAAAGAGGACGACGCAAAAGAGGCCCCAACCGAGCGTCCTAAGCGTCGTGGCAGCAGCGAGCCCACGACCAAGCGCCCTCGCAGGCGCAAGCGCTCATCAGAAGACGAGTAGCCGAGGCAGTCCAACCACGTCACGGTTGTCGCGAATCCGGCGAAGGCCTGCATCTTGGGGTAGCTTCCTAGCGAGGTTCTGTGCCCCTGGCACAGAGCGTGCAGATTGGGTGAGCGTCGCCCGGAGTCCACGTGTCAGTCCAGCAAGTCATCGCTCTCGCCCTGCTTATCGTCGGGTGCAAGACACCCGCGGTCCCGCCGCTGGAAGACTTGCCGTGCGACATCGCAAATGAGCGTGTAGGGGCTCGCGCTTGTGTACACAGCATCGTCGACATTGTTGAATGGGACTCGCTCAGCCGCCCCAGTACAATCATCGACCGGCGCGCCAACACCAAGTGGCTTGCCGCGGCAAACGCTGACTCCTACCTGCAGGAGACGCTGTTCCTAGACATGAATACGTACACGCTGCAT
Source organism: Myxococcota bacterium (assembly GCA_047626195.1). GTDB lineage: Bacteria > Myxococcota_A > UBA796 > UBA796 > CAJXTB01. The sequence goes on along the minus strand of JBLHSN010000099.1, from coordinate 146 downwards.
TGGGAAATGCTTGCAGAGGCCTTCCCAGATGCCTTTCCCGGCCTGACCCACGTCGAGTACTCCCGTATGGTCCTCGACCCTGACAACCGCGAGTATTTTAGCGGTGACTTGGTGGAATTCACCGGACGCGATGCCAGCTATTTTGG
>JBLHSN010000098.1:0-17253 GCA_047626195.1 Myxococcota bacterium | reverse complement strand
GGACCCACCCAAACCCATTCCGAACTTGGAAGTTAAGCCCCCTAACGCCGATGGTACTGCAGCTTCTGGCTGTGGGAGAGTAGGTCATCGCCAGTCTTCTTTTCAAGAAACCCCCAGGTTGAGCCATTTCGGTTCCCTGGGGGTTTTCTTGTTTGTGGTTCATGCATCGGTACGAGTGAGACGTTTGCGATTCGAGTCAGTCGTTGGGGGGAGGGTGCGTCTTCCACGGTGGCGTCCATCCCTTCCGGATGATCAAGGGAAGTGCCGATGCCCAGACGTCCACGCGAAAGTGATTGCCGCGGACCCATTCCTCTCCGTCCAGTTGACTGGTGATGTCGTCGTCTCCACGTGGGCGATACAGTTCGATGTCGAAAGCCCGGTCTTGGATTTCGCGAACGACTGGACTGCCGAGTATTTGGCTATCCGGAATCGGAATACCGACCTCTTGGATGTTCTTGATGGACGTCATCAGCATGTCTCGTCGTCCGGCAATTCCCATGAGCTCCATGAGGCCGTCGCTGGTCTCGGTGTGAGGCGTCGGAATCCACCAGCCACCGTATACGGGAGTCGCGTTGACGACGAGGTCTGTTAGGCCCTTAAAGCGTGTCGTTACGCCGTCCGGTGTTGTTACTTCGGCGGTGAATTTGACGGGGTCTACGACTGTTCGAAGAACCTCTTGCAGTGTAGCTCCGGCGTATACTGCCTGATTTGTATACAGACGACGTAGAATCGGCACTTGAGCCACAATGCCCCGGTCCCGATTGCGACGCCAGAGAATATCGGGCTGTAGGCCGAAGCCTGCGGAGTCAAAAAATAGGTCCCGATGTATTGTCTTGCCGGCTTCATCTAATGCTTGAATCCGTCCCACATCAAGGCGCACCTGATGGCCCTCGAGGACGATGTCCAAGTTTTCCTCAATCGCGTCAGGTGAGGCAGAAATGCCGAAGCTTCGACCTTGGTCGTTCGCCGTACCACTGGGAATAAACGCCATGGGTACCCGTCGACCTGCGGCAAGTACCCCTTTGGCGACTTCGGCGAAGGTGCCGTCACCCCCAAGACTAATGACCGTATTGACGCGACCGTTGTCGATAGCTTCAAAGACCGCGCGTACCGTGCGCCCGTCAGGTCGTGTCGGCATGAATGAAGCCGATACGCCCCTGCGACGCAGACTTGCCAGAGCCTTGTCTATTTGCGCGAGTGCTTTGCCTGAACGTGCAGTCGGGTTGCCGACGAGAAGGTAGTGCGCGGATTCTGTCATAGTTTAGTGTACCGCGGTTCTGGTGCTTGAGACCGAACCGATGCATGCCGAAGCGCTGGGCCAGCTCGTTCTATGTCGATGACGCGGCTCATTCCGTGTTGCGTTTTGACCGTTGAATTGTGGAGGTCTTCGGATCAAGTAGAGGGTGGATTTGGAGTGCTGACCACACGCCTGTCTGGCATTCCGAAGAGGAGACTGGTTCCACTCGTCGACGCGGTGCGGCCACTTCACACTCCCGTTCGCACGCTATTACCGGTTGCGACTACACCACTGGCGCACGAGCTCATCTGTGCTGGGGGTCAACACCTGACCACACGATGCGTGTAGGTACAGCGTCGTCGGGTTGTCTTGCTCGGCGATTCCCGCCGCAGCCGGCCGAATGCACAGCGGATTGTAGCCCAATCCCTCCATGACGGCAGGGCTCAGACCGGTCCGCTCTACCCATGGGCCATGGGTAATGACCACGTGTGTGAGTGAGTGCTCGAGACGCTGAGGCCAGGGAGTGTCGCTCGCAACACTCGTGAGCTGGGCCAGGTCGTTTACGGTAAGGGATTCGGACCCCCAAAGAATGCCGCCGACATCGGGGACAGCGACATCAATGCCGTCTTCTCGGCACGCATCATCCGTGATGGCCTGGACGACCACACCGACCTCATGGACCAGTGACATGGGTAGGGGGGGGCGAACGACTACATCGACCCAGATGAAAACGCAGACCACCCAGCTTGCCCCAAGGAGCCACCGTGTCCGTTTATTACCCAACAGAGCAGGGGCGCAGGCCAACGCAATGAGTGGGGAAAGGCTGACCAGAAAGCGTCCGTATCGCATCCAGTCGCCCCCCATGTACAACATAGCTATCAGCGATGTGACGACCGGACCGATGGCGTACAGGGGAAGCCGTCGGTGTCTGGCTGACCGGTCAGCGATGTAGACTCCGAATCCGAGAGGTACCCATCCGAGCCACACAGCGGAGAAAAAACTGTATCGAACCCCACTGATTATTCGGGACAGTAAGCCTCTGGCGAGCTTTGCGTCAGCCGTGTTGGGCCACCAGGCCTCGAAGACTAGAAGTCTGACTCCAAACAACGCAACGACGGACGCTAGCGCGACCATGGCCATGAGTTTCCATGAGTGACCCAGCAGGGCCCGACTCGTCAATACCCCCACCACAACAAGTGGAGCTTCGGGTCGCACCCACATGAGCACGGCAACGGCTACGGTTGACCAGACCCGGTGTTTTACACAAACACTAGCCACCAACATCCAAGTCCACAGACCATTTTCCAGGCCGGAGAGTGCCCATAGCCACATGGGGCCCGTGAGAACAAGCGATGCACTGAGACCCCATCGCTCTGCGGAAGGTACTCCTTCTTGACGAGCTGCGGTCAATACTGTCCAGCAGGCCATCCACATACCAAAACCGCCAATTACCTTTGCACACCACTCGATGGGCAAACCGACCGCGCGAAGGGTCGCCAGAACCAAGATCCAAGCCGGATCGCTGAAGCCTTCGACGAACTGCGGAGACGCGCTGGTCACCGGCCCTAAACCGGTCCCAATGCTGCGGGCATAGGCAAACACAATCCCTGCATCATCGACGAACCAAGGGCCAGTTGCCAGCATCATTGCGACCAGAGCGAGTGCTGGAAGTACGGCTGGTGACTTTAGTAGTGCCAGTCTGGAGAGTAGGCGACGGCTCTTCAAGGTTCTGAAAGAGGCGAGAGGTGGTGTTTTCGGGCTATGCTGGCGGCCATGTTGACCTTACTCCTGACCGTTGGTTCTACCTTTGCCGCAACCCTAGATGTTTGCGAGACTGGGTGTACCTATTCGACCATTCAAGGGGCGGTGGATGCCTCTGTGTCCGGAGACGAAATTCTCGTTCAAGACGATGGTGTTTACGCCGCTTTCCGTATGCAGGGGAAAGTGAATATTTCTCTGCGCTCCGCACCGGATGTGCGGCCAACCCTGTCTGGACCCAACCTGCTCTTTCTGGCGCAGCCGTCAATGGGGCTGATCCGCGACTCAACAGGCATTGAGGTCGAGGGCTTTGACGTTGTAGGCGGCACCCGCCGCGGCTTCACCGTGTCGCGCTCTACGGTTGATTTCGATGATATGGTTATCCGAAACTCAGATATCGTGTACAGCGGCGCAGGGATGGAGGTCGTGGCCTCCACAATTTCGATTGCCAACAGTTCATTCGAAGACAATTCTACCACGTCGATTGGATTTGGCGGGCACATCGTTGCCTTCAGCGACGCAGCTCTCACCATCACAGACACAGACTTTTTGGGTGGGGTGTCCGAGCAGGGGGGGGCTATTTGGGTCTCTGGCGGCTCTCTCACAATGACCGGCAGCATCATTGCCGGTAATGAGACGCTGACTGGTCAGACGAACAATGGCGGCGGTATTCGTGCGCTAAATACAGCGGTATCTCTCACCACCGTTGCCATGCTCGACAACGTCGCGGACGACGAAGGCGGGGATGTGTACGCGGTAGGCGGTACGCTCGGGCTCGACGACTGCGACTTCGACGGTGGCCGAGCATCGCTTGGCGGCTCGGTCTACATGCGGCGCTCTAGCGCAAATATCAGCGACAGCGCATTGTATGGGGCGTCGGCGTCGAGTCTCGGCGGCGTGTTGTACGCGGACGGTAGCGAACTTTCCATCAGCGAAACCGAACTCTACGACGGGTCAGCGACTCAAGGTGGATGCGTCGCACTTGGCGGCACAAGTGCGCTGTTCACAGACGTCGTGGTTGAAGACTGTATTGCTGTTTCCATTGACGACGGAACCGATGAACGGCTTGGGACGACTGGTAATGGCGGCCTGATCAGTGCCACCGGCTCTGCCCTGACGATTGTCGGCGGCTCGTATCAGAACGGGGCGGCGGAGTTCGACGGTGGCGGGCTCTTTTCCGACTCTGGCCAAGTGGACTCTTCGGGTTCAGATTGGGACAATAACGAAGCTGGCCGGAACGGTGGGGCCATGTCCTTGGTCGATAGCGTCTCTGGCGTCTTTTCCGGCAATACCTTTGCGGCAAATACAGCCGAAAACGGCGGTGGGTTGTACCTCGACGGGAGTGGTTCTTTTACTGTCGCCGATAGCCTATTCCTTGCCAATGAGGCCTTGGAACAAGGAGGCGCACTGTTCGTCAGCCGTCTCGAAGGTCTCACGTTGACAGACAACGAGGTTCGCGGAAATACGGCAGACAGTGCTGGCGGCTTGTACTTGGGACGGTCGAACACCTTTGCCAGTACCCGGACACACTGGTGCGACAATCTCTCGGTGGTGTCTGGCGGTGCCGTGTTGGTCAACGACCACATGACACTCGCGACCTTCACGTCTGACCAATGGGTGCAGAATATTTCGGGTAGTGGCGGCGCCATCGCGATGCTGAATACATCGGGCGATGTCCGGCTGTTGAACAATACATTTTTTGGCAACGATGCTGCGATTGGGGCTGCCGTGTCCGCGTCGAACAGTCAGTTGCTTCTCGACAGCAGCATCGTCTCGGATTCTATTTCTGGTACTGCGGTCGAGACAGATGAAGGCACCACTGCAACGCTCGTGTATAACGACTGGTGGAACAACGAAAACGGCGACGTCGGTGGCAATCTCGAGATGTCTGACCTCGACCTCTCCAATGTCTTCTTGGACCCACAGTTCCAGGATGCTAGCGCCGACGGACAATGTGACGACAATCTATGGGTAGCCGTCGAGAGTGGTACCCTCGACGCTGGAGCACCGGACCGTTCAGACCCGGATGACACCACACCGTCTGCACAGATACCGTCTGACATGGGCGCGTTCGGCGGCCCAAGCGCAGCCCCTGACGCTTGGATTGACGGAGACCTAGACGGCTTTCCGGTCATGTGGGACTGCGATGACAACGAGCCTTCGACCTACTACGGCGCCACCGAGTTGTGCGACGGTGTAGACAACGACTGTGATGGCATCATCGACAACGACGCAGTCGGCGGCATCTCTTTTTACGCAGATGCAGATGGAGATGATTTCGGTGACGCAGAGACCGAAGGGCAGACCTGCGGAGAAGTGCCTGTGGACGCAGTGCTGGTCGCAGGCGACTGCAATGACGCCGACGCCACCATCAACCCATTGGCAACCGAGATCTGTGACGAGGTCGACAACGACTGTAATGGCGACATCGACGACAACGCAGAAGATGGAACCGACTACTACTTCGACGACGACGGCGACGACTTCGGCGACCTACAAGATGTCGTCCGCACCTGTGGTGAGCCCGTTGAAGGCTACGTGCCCGTCAGTGGCGACTGCGTCGATAGTGACGACACCGTCTACCCCTTCGCCCCAGAGCTGTGTGACGGTCAGTCCAACGACTGCGACCCAGAGGTCGACGAAGACCCCATAGATGGCAGCCTCTTCTTCATAGATGTAGACGGCGACGGATTCGGAGGCCCGAACGTCGTGATTGCCTGCGAAGAGCCTGACAACGTCGCCCCGAACGGAACCGACTGTGACGATGCGGCAGCCGGCATCAATCCAGCCGAGGATGAGGTCTGCAACGGAATTGATGACAACTGCGACATGCTGACCGACCCACCAGGCTCCATCGGCGAATTCCTCGTTTACCCAGACGTGGACGACGACGGGGTTGGCGCGGACGACCAGGGCGTTCTCGCGTGTGCTTTGGGAGACGACCAGGTTCTGGCAGACGGCGACTGTGACGACGAACAAATCACCGCCTTTGCCGGCGCCGATGAGTTGTGCGATGGTCTCGACAACGACTGCGATGGGTTCATCGATAACGATGTTGTTGGCTTGGCCACCTGGTACGTAGACACCGACGCTGACAGCTTCGGCAGCCCCAGTGATTCCCTGGAATCCTGCTTCCAACCAGACGGCTACGTCAGCAATGCCAACGATTGTGACGACACCGACCGACGCATCTCACCGAACGGTGAAGAGATGTGCAACGGTCTAGATGACGACTGCGATGACAGCATCGACATCGACGCCACCGACGCTGTCGTTGTGTTTCCCGATACCGACCAAGACGGCCAAGGCGACGCTGACAGCGCAGGCGAAGCCACCTGCACCCCGGGTGATGAGCCTGTGCTGACGGCGACGGACTGCGATGACACCAATGCCACGGTATTTGTCGGCGCTGACGAACTCTGTGACTCGCTGGACAACGACTGCAACGGTCGCGTGGATGACGGGGTCGAGTTTGAGCAGTGGTACGTCGACGGAGATGAGGACGGCTTTGGCGGACAAGCGACCGGCCCTCCCGACTGCGCCCCACCCATCGCAGGCGCGGTCACCACATCCGGCGACTGTGACGACACGGACCCCAACGCATTCCCCGGTGCCGAAGAGATTCAGCAGGACGGCATTGACCAAGACTGCGACGGTCTTGACGAGCTGCCCGACCCCGATTCCACCCGTGACTTTGAGCCCGATGAAGACCCTGACACTGGTATCGACCCGCAGAGCGGCTGCAATTGCGATGTCTCGTCGGCTCCCAGCCCCGCTTGGGCACTCGCTGTATTGGGACTACTGCTCGGGAGGCGTCGCCGTGATGCGTAATGCTCTTGGCCTGTCGCTGTTGGTCCTAACGTCCGCCTGCTTGCGAGAGGTGGAGACCGAGTTTCCCGAGGGGCTACAGCCCCTGGAGGAGAACACGGCGCTCGCAGTCGACGAGTTGTCGCAGGAGGGCATTGTGTTCGAGACGGGTGAGCGTGATGACGGTCTGTTTTGGCTACATGGTCGTGGTGTCGTCGACGCGCCTCTGTCAGACGTCATCAACGCGCTCGCCGACCCGCTGGTGGTGTCAGACCGGCGTGGTGTGACCCGCTTCACCACCGAGTTCAACGTGGAAGAGGGCTACGACGTCAGCTTTGCCACGTTCAATGTCAAGGTGGATATCTTGACTGTCGAGTGGACTCTCACCTGGAGAGGCTCTGTCATCCAGGGAGATTCCGACGACCCCGTTGTCTTCGCCATGCGCTACCAGAAGACGGATGGCGCTGCGATTCTAGACGTCATGGAGGGGTCGATTGTCGCGTCTGCCTTGAGCGATGACCGTACGGAACTTGCGCTCATTGAACACCTCAAGGCCCCACTGACGAACGAAGAGGACCTGCTGTGCTACCAGCAGGATGTGTTCGACGAAGTCGTCTTGTCCACTCGTGGTGATGATCTCCCCGAGTACACCGAAAACTGTCGCTGACGACCCAGTGGCGTCTATTTGGCGCCACCCTCGATGCCGGAGCTTCCAATGCTGTCTCCTCTGCTTTTTCTTTCCCTCATGGGGTGCCCGCAAAGCGACGACTTTCAGCCCGTCGACCTGACCCAGCCCGTTGCTTCGGGGCAGTCCCGCGCGGGGGTAGTCACAGACCCTTCGGTACTTTGGGGCGGTGTTTCGGCCGAAGGGCAGCCTGGAGACGCACTCTTGGTCAACGACCGCATCCGGTTTGTCGTTCAGGGAACACGTAAGGGTAGCTTCTACTTTGTCGAAGGTGGCGGCATCCTAGACGCGGACATTGTGCGGCCAGCGGGAGAGCCCGGCCGTGACATTGTCGAGGAGTGGCGTGAGGTGTTGGCTACGGCGCGCATCAATGCCGGCACCAGTATGACGGTCGTCGATAGTGGCGTGAACTCGGATGCGGCGCGTGTACTGGTCTCAGGCAGCGACACTGGGATTGACCTGATCAGCGGCGTCCTTGAGGCGCCGGACTTCCTCGAATCCCTTGGCCTCACTGTCACCACCGAGTACCGTTTGCCTCCAGACAGCTGGTTCATGGAAGTAACCACAGTCATCACGGCGAGCGAAGATGTAGCGCTGGTGGACATTGGCGACATCCTCATCACCGGGACCGAGGTTGCGGACCGCTGGCGTTCTGGCTCGGGCTTGTCGACAAATTCTGGACCGACCGACTTCTTAGCGTCCATCGCACATCAGAATGATGTAGCTGTGATGTTGGCCACAGTCGACGGCGCACCTCTCGGCGAGCCCATACCGTTGCTGTCCGAGCTCGGAGATATCGACCTAGGTATTGGCGCTGCTGGCGAGCTTCCTGCCGGTGAAACCCTTCGATACACACGCTTGTACGGAGTTGGACCGGACCTGGCTACGCTCACAGATGAGCTGCTTGACCGCCGCGGAGTGGCGAGCGAGACGGTCTCTGGAACGGTAACTGCCGCGGACGGGCCTGTTGCCCGAGCGCGGGTTGCGTTGTTCCTAGATGGTGACCCATGGAGTGTGGCCGTTACCGCAGACGACGGCACCTGGCAGGCCAATGTTCCCACGGATGCTACCGTCACGTGGCGCGCTGTGGGTAGGAACACAGGCTACTTTGGTGGACTGCCCGGTATGAGTGGTCACCACTCGCCTTTCGTCAACGAAACGGCTGGGCAGCTGTGGCTTGATGCTCTGCGTGAACCTACGGCCAGCTCGCCAGATGGTCGAGGCGTTGCCAGTGCCGAAGACCCACTTGTTCTCGGCGACCCAGCGCGGGTCACGATTCGGTCGACCGATGCCACATCGTTCGAGGCCCGGGCTCGATTGACGAGCGCGGAACCGCCGGTGGATGGCCTGTACGTTCCGGCTCGCCCACAGGGTGGAGTGTCTGCGACGGGGTGGGCGAGAAATGGTGAGATTGAGTTGCTGCTGGAGGCCGGCACGTACGAAGTGCTGGTTCATAAGGGAATCCGCTTCGAGCAATACCGCGAGACCATCGAGGTTGTTGCTGGCCAAGAGCTGACCGTTGATGCTTCGATTCCGGCGGCGTACGAGCATAGTGGGTGGCTACTGGGCGACCCCCATCAGCATGCGTCGCCGTCCAACGATGGCAACGTGTCGATGGAAGAGCGCATCTTGGTCAATGCGGCTCGCGGTATCCAGCTTCCATTCGGAACCGACCACGACCGGTTGGCCGACTACAACGTTCTCATCGAACCGCTAGGCCTTCAAGACGATGTCCGCTCGGTCATCGCCAACGAGGTCAGCTCGGTGCGTCGCGGTCACATGAACGCCTATCCGCTGACCGTCCAGCCAGAGCTTCCAAACAATGGCGCTTATCTCTGGTACATCGATGTACCATCGACCACCGAAGACTACGTCGCTAAGACGCGCGCTGCGTACCCAGGCGCCATGCTCCAGTGGAACCATCCCTTTAGCAGCGGTGTGGCCGACTCGGCAGACTACAGGCCTGGGTTCATCGGTAATCCCGACTTTTGGTCCGACGATGTCGACGTCATCGAAGTGCTCAATGACGGCGACTACGAGCGCGAAGTGGGTCTGTACTTGGACCTCGTGAACCGCGGCTACCCGGTCACTCCAACGGGAGTGAGTGACGCCCACGGCCGGACCAACAGTGGCATCGGCTTCTGCACCACCTTCTTGTACATGCAGACCGACAGCGTGGCCGACTACACCGATGAGCGATTGGTCGACGTCATTGAGGGCGGCAATACCATCGTTTCACTGGGGCCGTACTTGGACATGTCCATTGTGCCAGGAACCCGTGTGGTTGGAAACAGCAGCGTTCTTAGTGTCACCGCACGCCACCCAACATGGATGGATGTGGACCAGCTCGAACTGTACCGAGACGGAATGCTTGTAGAGCTGGTCGAAGGCACCACAGCCTCGTTCGCTCTCGACTCCGAGATCGATGCTTCATACGTGGTGATGGCCCGTGGAGATACGCGGATGGAGCTGTACAACAACACGCCTCCTTGGGCGATGTCAGCCGCTATCTTCGTGGATGTCGACGGCGATGGGTGGGAGGCTCCGCTTCCACCTCTTGAACGCGGGTAAGGGGCCGACGGCAAGGGTGACACCGACCAGCGCGATGGCCGCTCCACAGACCGTCCAAGCGGTCGGGTGCTCTCCGAGTACGAACATTGCTAGCACTGTGGCGCCGATAGGTTCTAGCAGAGTCAACGCGCTGATAGTCGCCGCAGGGAACCACTTCAGCGCGTAGTTGAGGCCGTTGTGACCGATCAGCTGCGGACCTAAGACCAGACCCGCGATGCACATCCAAGTGGTCGGGGTGAATCCCCACATCGGCGCATGGGTGATAACGGCGACAGGAATGAGGCACGCCGCCGAGACGGCACAGACAGCCCCGGCGTAGGCGCCAATGCCAAGTCGTGACCGAACAGATCGCCCGACGACCATGTACACGGCTGCGAAAAGACCCCCGAGGACGGCCAGAGCGTCTCCGTACAGCGTGGCGTCACCGGTGTCGGACACCATGGCAGCAGTTCCCACAGCTCCGATGATGACACCCGGCCAAAAGCGGAGGGCGGGTCTGCGTCGCAAGAAGACCCACTCCATAACGCCGACCCATGCAGGGGTGAAGGTGACGAGGATGGTGCTGCGGAGCACGGTGGTGTGGTCTAGGCTCTCGAACCACACCACGAAATGAGCGGCCAGTGCAGCGCCCGACAACAGCAATCGCCAGGTATCTGCGCGGCTTGGACGCACCAAAAACGGGCTGAATAGAATGGCGACGCCGAGGCTTCGGTACAGTGCCAAGGTCACCGGGTCCGCTCCTTCGGCACCGCGAACAAGCACCCCTGCGGCGCTGATGGCCAAGACGGCTGCGGCAATGACCCCGTACACATGGCGGGGAGGGGAAGCGTTCATACTACCGGACTCTGACAGCAGTGGCGGACTTGGCCGTGGTGTGTGAAAGCGCCCGCATGACCGAACCTTCCATCGACGCCGTAGCTATCTTGGGCTGCGGTACAATGGGCGCAGCTATTCTTGGCGGTGCTCTCCAAGCGGGTGTCTTCACCCCAGAGCTTGTGACTGTGACGGGGCGCCGCACAGAGCGAGTTCAACCCATTGCAGAGCGCTTTGGCGTGACAGCCACGACCGATAATGTCGCTGCGGTGCGGGCGTCCAGTACCGTTATTCTGTGTGTCAAACCGCAGCTGGCGAAGAAGGTGCTCACCGCTCCGGGCCTAGCGGATGCCCTGGATGGCAAGCTGCTGGTGTCCATCTGCGCTGGTACCCGACTGTCACAGCTACACGCCTGGGTACCCGGTGCATCCCTCATTCGAGCCATGCCGAATACGCCCAGCGTGATTGGTGCCGGTATGACCGTTCTCTCCCCAGGTCATGGCGCTACGGAAACCGATATTGCCCGTGTTGAAAGGATCTTTGCGGCAGTCGGGCGCTGTCGTGTTCTGGACGAGCAGTATCTCGACGCAGTGACCGCTTTGAGTGGAAGCGGTCCGGCCTTCGCTTGCGTGATCATTGAAGCATTGGCTGACGGTGGCGTGATGATGGGCCTGCCGCGTGATGTAGCGGTGGAGCTCGCGGCACAGACCGTCCTCGGAGCCGGGCGACTTGTCCTGGAGACCGGTACTCATCCTGCAGCCCTCAAAGACAGTGTGACAACACCCGCTGGGTGCACGATTGCTGGACTCCTGATCATGGAAGATGGCCGTATTCGCAGTACACTGGCGCGGACGATTCAAGAGGCCACCTTGGTGGCAAGTGGGCTTGGCGGCCCCGACGAAGAACCTGCTAGCTAGACTGGCACCGGAGATTCCAATGACCCACTATTTCCCCCTAGCGCTTGTGCTACTCGCTGCCGCCTGCGGCTACGCCGAGACCGACTATGTCGTCGAAGAAGCTGAGGCAGCCTGCGTATTCACGGTGGAGTGCTACCCGGGTCTGCATGACTCCGTCGACGACTGTATTGTCGTTAGCCAAACGGTTGCTCCGGCTGCCGGGTGTAGTTTCGATAGCGCTGCGGCCCAAGAATGTGTGGAAGGAATCGAGGCGATGGCTTGTCCGGAAGAGGGCGCGGCACCCGCATTCCCGGCAGCATGCGATGCTGTGTACACCGAGTGTGGCGCCGAGACGTAGGTCGACCAAGACTGGGATTGTCATCGGTTGCTTCGACGAGGTGTCAGGGAATCGTCTGCCCGGTCTACGCGTTCGCACCGATGACAAGCCGCGTTAGAGTGGCTGCCCAATCGGAGGTGTCAATGCGCCTAGTCTCTCTACTTTCGCTCCCCATTCTTGCAGCCCTTGCGGGATGTGGTCTGTCCGAAGAAACTTATGTCACAGACTTCGTAGAAGCAGACTGTGCCTACCTGCTCGAGTGCACCTCTGAGCCGATTCTCGCCTTCCAGGGTTGGGATACGGAAGAAGACTGCCAGGCTGACCGCGGTCCTGAAGTGGCCTCCGATTCCGCCTCGTGCGTGTATGACAAAAAGGCCGCTAAGGCGTGTATTGAAGCCGTTGAGCTGCAGACCTGTGCGGCTGAAGGCGAAGACCGGGACTACCCGACCATCTGCCAAGACGTCTTCACCTTGTGTGACGGTGCGGATTCCGATACCGGTGTCGATACCGAATCTGATACCGAGGCTGCTCCCCAGTGATTTTCCGCATCTTCCCTATGCTTTCCGTGTCCCTACTCTCCGTAGCGTCCGCCGCGACCCCTTCGGCCTCTTCGGAGTACCGTGACTCGGATAATACCCGTTTCCCGGCTTCTCACGCGTTTGATGGGAAGATGACAACTGCTTGGATACAGGCAGATGATGACGAGGCACCGGCTCCATTTGTCGAGCTGCGCCTCGACCGCGTCACCGACATCGAGTCGGTCAGCGTGTGGTTTGGTGACCTGAGCCGTGGCACTCGCTCGATGCGCGAGGGGTCTCGTGCGCGGACGCTCACCGTGACGTTGACCGGTGGCGCTGAAGAGGTGACCGTCAGCCGCAACTTCCGCGACCAGGCAGCGGACCGGCCGGAGCGGTTGGACATTCCTGTCGTCGGGGATGCCCGCACTGTGCGCGTCACCGTAGACGAGGTGTTTGAGGGTGTTGTTAGTCGTCGCATTGCCATCACCGAAGTCGGCGTCAACCACGTTACCGGCGAGTGGGACCAGACACCTGGCGTGTCGCGGCTAAACGAATGGGTCAACGGAACCGCCGGCGCCCGCGCTGCCGAGCGTGATGCCGAAGACGTCGCTGAGCTCATCACAGCCCTGGCTGACGAAGAAGACGTTGAGTCTGCTCGGGAAGCACGTGCCGAGCTGATGGAGCGCGTGGCCAATGGTGCGCCATTCATTCAGGCTCAAGCGGATCGCTACATCTCCATGGGCTTCCGCACACTGGCCGTCCCACCCCAACAAGCGGCCATCGAGTCGCTGTACGACCTGCTCGACCCTGGCGTTATTCCAGCGTTGGAAGCCGCTGCGCTTCGCTCCGTTGACCGACAAGAGCGGCAGATGTGGGCGGCGGTCGAGAAGTACCAAGCCTACGGTGAGCTTCGTGGCGGACAGCGAACCAATGTGCCTGCATGGGGCCAGGAGGGGTGGTCCCGCGGGCAGTTGCGTACCTTTGATGAGCCTCTCCAGCTTGAGATCGACCAGTTCGGACTGGTGTACGTCGCAGACATCGCAAACAATAGGATTCAGCGCTTCAACGAACGTGGGTCCGTCGATAGTGCGTGGGGTTCACCCGAGCCTGGTGTAGGTAACGAGTGGATTGACGGTACGCGGCGCTACTACGCTGCGGGTTCGGAAGCAGGCTCTGGTCCAGGTGCGTTCACCACGACCCTGGATGTCACCATCATTCCCGGCAAGGAAGGAGACGGCTTCGCAGCTATAGATGCCCTTGGTCAGGTGCAGGTGTTCAACGCCGAAGGTACGCCTACCGCGAGCTGGCGCATCCCAACATCTGCAGCCATCTACCAAGGTCTTGGCGGCCAAGTGTACTTGGAGTATGGCAAGAAGAAGCTTGTCGCTATCTGGGGAAACCAGGGCTACGTCTTCAAGATAGACGGCACCGAACTCGGCAATTTTGAGCTGGAAGATGGCACGCCATCGGGTGCCATGATGATGAAGAACGGCAAGCTCGGAGTCATCTACCAGCAGGACCTCATCCTGTACTCGCTCGATGGCTTTCGTTACGGTAGCATCATGGGGCCAGAGCTGTCTGAAGGCTTTGAGTCGTGGGACGTCGCTGTCGACAATGAAGGTCGTCTCTGGGCGCTCACCGACACAGGCTGGCTGTACAAGTTCAAGAAGCCTGGCAAGAAGGTCTTCGAGTGGCATTTCACCGAGACCCCAGTCTCTTTGCCACGCATTGACGTTCATGATGGCCGGGTGTTCTTGTCGCAAGGCAACAGCATCCAGGTGATTGACGCCCTCGAAGAGATGGCGCGTCTCGAGGCTGCAGCGGAAGCCGGAGAGTGAACTTCTGGGTACTGCTGTTGGCAGCCTGCTCTGCACCGGAGCCGGCTGTCGAATCCGAGTCTGCGACAGACGTCCACGCGGCGGCTGTGCCCGCACCGGTGTCCTTAGCCGTCATTCCGGCGATTGAGTGGCGTGTGGCCAGCGAGGCAATGCGTTCTCCCGCAGCGACTCCTGGAGATGAGGCGCTAGCGGCCGCACGTGCACAGCTTCTGACGGTTGTGACCCAGCATGCGCGTGACCCCAACAACCCGTGGGCAATCGGGCACGGCATGCTTGCCCTTGGCAAAGACACGGTCCTGACCAATGACAAGGGCGCGGTCGACCACTTGTTCGCCGCTTACGGAGAGGAAATTACGGTCGGCGACGAGACGCTCATCCGCTTTCCGACGTCCAGAGGGGACATCCGCGTTGAGCCGCATGCTGACTTGATACTCAAGGTCCTTACCGAGGTCGGTGTTCAGCCGAATCGCGCTGTGGTCGTTGCTGGCAACGCACATACGGTTGGCGATCTGTACCGGGGGAGTCTGGCCCGTGCGTGGGTGGGGGATGGCTCGGAGACTGGGTTTGCGTCATGGAATGACTCCCCGTGGGCCCTGCAGGGTCTGGCTGCCTATGGTCCCGAAGAGTTGACTTGGACGGCAGAGGGAGGGCACGCCATGACCCTCGACAGCTTCACCTCATTGAGTGTCAGTAAGCTGCGTTCGGAGACAGCCTTTTTGCGTGAGGCGATTGCGAACAACACGACCGTTGAGAAGCGTCGTCAGTTCATCTTCGACTACACCTGTGGTGGGTCGCACTTCTACCAAGGTGCCGCTTACGCCGTTGGCCGCGGGTACGGAACGGACGAAGACCGAGCCTTGGTCGCTTACGAACTTGGAGTCTACTTCTGGCGCGCATCTAGCGAGCTCGCGCAGCTCGATAGCCTGATGCGCAGTCAACCGGACTACGCACCCCTTCTACTCGAGCAGCGGCTGAAGTTTACCGGCCACTTGTTGGAGTCGGCGCATAAGACCTGGGCACTTGGTGTCGCAACGCCCACTGCTGAAGAGCTTGTGCTCATTGACGTATTGAGGACCCAAGTTGTGGCGACAGTGCAGGCTATCGACGCTCTGGGCATCTGGGACCGATTGGAGGATGTCCGGGCCGCCGACGAGCAGGTCTACCTCGACTACGTCGGTGACTCAGCCCACGCCTTGCGAGCCCTCGACCTGTCGACTGGCGAAGGCGTCATCTACCGCTGACATCAATCGCTTGTCGGGCTACGCTGCGCGCTGGAGGCACTATGCGCGCATTGTGGTTGTTGGGGCTGATGGCATGTACGGACACGACCGAACCGGTTGAGGCGGATGTCGATACCGGTACAGACACCGAGCTGGCGACGGACGGCGACACGGACTCTGACTCGGAGCTGCAGATCTGCGATTACTGGAACGCCAACGATTGGGCCGTTTGGTGTGGCGATGACAACGTACAACGGCTGGTGCTGAATACATCACAGAGCGGCGACCCAGAGTGTGCTGATTACTACGCTGTCGGGGCTGTGACCGATTCCGATGCAGCTACGGTACTCGACCTCGCGACCTGCGATGACAGCTGTGTATACCAGCGTTTCCAGGCGGTGATGGTGCTGTACTGTGACACTCGTGGTGAGTATATTACCTATCAGCCTGGTGGTCCCGGACAGGACGGGGACGGTGACTCCTGCCCTCCACTGATTCAGGCAATGACGGTGGCCGGAACAGGTTGGTACGAGACCTTCGAGGACTACCAGCTCGACTTTCCCTGCGCAGACAACGCGGTTCCCGTCGTCGACAACGTCGAAGCGTCCCAGCTGGTGTGGGTTGCTGACGGAGGTCCAGTTGTCATTAGTGAGACCGTTACTGTCGAAGATGCCGATGACGACATACTCTTCAGCGCGAAGGTACGGTTTATCGATGGCTTTGAGCCCGGGCTTGATCAGCTGTTTCTGACCATCCGGCCACTCGACATCAACGGCACATGGGACTCGCGCACGGGCACGTTCTCCCTGACCGGAGATGCGTCTGTGGAGTTGTACCAACGAGCCATTCGAGGTGTTGGGTTCAACAGTACAAACGCCGCGTCCGGACTGAAGACCGTTGAGATTACCGTCAATGACGGTGGCTCGGTCAGCGAACCGGTCTCGCGAACGGTTCGCGTCTTCGTAGTCGAAGAAGAACCGTAGAAAGCGCTACTTGCGCGAGCGCTCGAGCGCCTGATTCACCGTGTAGGTCGCGACGTTCACAATCTCAGACACACTTGCATGGACGGGAATGACGTTGACCGGTGCGTTCAGGCCGACGACCAGCGGCCCCAGGGCCTCCGCGTCGGACAGCTTGACCAGTAGCTTGTAGGCAATGTTTGCGGCTGTGAGGTTTGGGAAGACCAGCACGTTGGGCGGTCCAGACAGAGTGGTGAACGGGAAATTCTCGCTCATCTTGTCCCAGTCGATAGCCGTATCGGCTTGCATCTCTCCGTCAATCTCAAGGTCCGGTCTGGCCTCTCGGACAATCTCAATGGCCTTGCGCACCTTGACCACCTGTGGGTGGTCGTGCATTTCGCCGAAGTCGGAGAATGACAGCATGGCAACGCGGGGACGCTGGCCGAAGGTCTCTGCAACTTTGGCAGTGTTCAAGGCAATGGCTGCGAGCGCTTCGGCATCCGGGTCAATGTTGACCGTACAGTCGCCGAAGAACAGCTTTCGGTCTCGGAACAACATGGCGTAGACGCCAGACACCACACCGGTTCCTTCGGCATCTGTACCGACGGTGCGCA
>JBLHSN010000097.1:0-17424 GCA_047626195.1 Myxococcota bacterium | reverse complement strand
GTGAGGCTGCGCAACCAAGCATCTTCACACTCGGCGTCGTTCACATCGGCGCACTCGAGATCGTAAGAGACTTCGTGAAGCGACGAACCGTTTTCGAGGTTGGTCCCTTCGGGGTCGAGGGTAGCGACCATCAGGTGGCGACTCTCGACGTCATCACTGGTGAACTCCCACGTCCGAGCGCCGTCAAATGGGAAGAAATTCTCCATCTGCCAGCCGCTGATGCGCACATCCTCCTGTTCACAGGCCGACATCAGTACCAATAGTCCTAGGGCAATCCGCATCACACTCTCCGATAGATGCTCCGTTTTACCCGCTACCGAGCCCACTCGCTACGACAGCCCTCATCCCTAGTCAGGTCCTTGACCTACAACCCCCATTCCCGACGCAGCTGACGGGCAATCTGACGGGACACTTCGACCACGCCGCCATCGTCGCAATGGGCAAGATAGCCGCCGCTATCCACGGGTTCAAAGCGTTCCACCCGGTCCAACTGGACCAAGCCACGACGATGCACGCGCACAAAACCAGTCTTGGGTAGACGAGCTTCAAGCTCGGCCAAGCGCCAGCTCACAAAGAACGCTCCTCTGTCCGTGTGCAGAACCAGAGACTGCCCGTCCAGCACCGCACGAACGATTTCCGAAGGCTGTAGAAGGACCACACCCTTGCGCGTCTCCACCGCCAGACGCTCGGGAGGCCGTTCCGGGACGACCGTCGACCGTGCAGAGAGGACGCGGTCCAGTGCCTTTCGCAGACGCCCCAGCTCCACCGGCTTGAGCAGATAATCAATCGCTCCGCCGTCCCACGCAGCGACAGCATGTTCGGGATGGGCGGTGGTGAAGACGACATGCGGTCCGTCACTGCCCATGGCTGCCAATGCCTCAACACCCGTGAGTCGCGGCATCTGGATGTCTAGCAACACCAGATCGATGGGTTCCTCCGCAACCGCCTCGAGTACCTCGACGCCGTCCGAACATTCGCCCACAACAATGACGTCCACCAGCGGTTCGAGCAGCCGGCGTAAGCGGCGACGGGCCATGGACTCGTCATCCGCGATCAGGACACGAAGCGAGGTCATGCAGAACTCTCCAGCGGCAGAATGACGGACGCTGTGGTGCGGTCACCGTCGGCCGCAATACTGAAAACAGCGCCAGGAACGGCGAGGGCCAAGCGACGGGTCACCAAATCGAGACCCTCTCCGCCCGAGCGCGGCCCGACAAAGGCGCCGGGGTTGGACAGGGTGACGCGAACGTCGGTCCC
The DNA here is from genome assembly GCA_047626195.1 of Myxococcota bacterium. Classification (GTDB taxonomy): domain Bacteria; phylum Myxococcota_A; class UBA796; order UBA796; genus CAJXTB01. The sequence goes on along the minus strand of JBLHSN010000097.1, from coordinate 16,167 downwards.
CATCTGCACGCGAATGACGACCGGCCCGATGTGCCCCTTGGCAACACCGTGCTTGACGGCGTTCTCGACAAGCGGAAGCAACAACAGCGGCGGAATAGAGACGCGGTCAATACCTTCGGGGACGTCCCACTCATAGACGAACCGCTCCGGGTCACGAACGCCGTGCAGGTCGAGAACCTGTCGCACAATGGCGAGTTCCCGAGACAGGGGCCAAGCGGACAAGCGCACCCCTCCCATCACCTCACGCAACACGCCTGAGAGGTCGAGAATAGCGCGCTCAGCGACCTCTCCATCCTCTCGGCACCACTCGGCAATCGCGTTGAGGGTGTTGAAGAGAAAGTGTGGGTCGAGGTGGGCTCGAAGGGCGAGCAGCTGGGCACTCTCGGCCTCGCGCTTGAGCGCCTCATTGCGACGAACAGCGGTCCGTAGTGACTGGCTCAACTCAAGGTCACGCGCCAGTCCCCAGCTACCGACCCAGAACAGTCCAGAGGTCACCGCAAGGTGAACACCTGCGGTCAGGTAGGGACTCGGAACACCTAAAATCTGCGGAATGGCAGAACCAATCAGCATGGGCAACGCGACGACCAAGGCAACGCCACCAACTCGAACGGGAGGCCACCACTCCGAGCCACCAATAATGAAGGCACGCCAGGTGAACGGTCCCAGGAATAACAGTCCAAAAATAAGGCCGACCGCGACAAACATCCCAGTCGGGTCCGGCGAGTACGTACGCTCGGCCACCAACAGCGGCACCGCAAGCAGAGCAATCGGAGCCGCACGCCGGGGAGCAAACAACCCACTTAGGGTCCGACGATAGAGGGTCCACAGAGTCATGCTCTCGATCATGGCCTATTGTGCAGCTGTGTGCCGCACGATGCGGACTGAACAGTCGAAACCCGTATCTAAGTGGTCATGCGGGACCTCGCTTAGCGAGCCACTGTTGAGCATTCGGGACCCCAGTTCCGAGAACGGTCACTATATCGATGGCTCGATGCGACAGCCCATCAGAGTCCGGGGCGGGCAAACCCAGCTCGTCGATCAGCGCCTCGGCTTGTGCTCCGAGGCGCTCGGCGAGGACAGGGTCCGTCGTGTTTGCCCACAGCACAGCCAGCACGTGCGCTTCGTCTGGCTCCCACCCGAGCCGTCGAAATCGCGGCAACATCGGCTCCGCTCGACTGTGTTCCGTCGCGTAACGTGCGTGTAAGGCCCACAACAAGCCAGCATCCGTCATGGCTTGAAGACCATCCTGACGCCCCACATCTGCTTCGGCTGATTGCAGGCATCCCAGCTCCGCCCCGGGCTGCCCGTGGTCTGTTCCACACACCGCACCGCAAGATCGAGTTCCCCCTGGGTACAGCTCCGCTTCTGCGCGAACCCGCCACAGCTGCCGCGCAGAATGCTGTCGCACCGTTGATGCCATGGACTCCACATCCTGAAGGCGACACAGCGAGAACAGGGAGACACAGTGCTCGCTTAGCCAGCGCCAGTCGTCTGCAGGGTCGACCGACAGCAGAGGGTGAAGCGTCGCATCCAGGGCGTCCTACGCCTTTCCATAGACAAGGGCCGCCGTTTAGCGGGGATGTGCGGCCTCGTAGCGCTGGCCATGGGTCCACTCACTCTTCACAACCGCGTCTCCAACCTACGCACCCTCTTCCAATGGTCCGGCATCCGTCAAACGACCGGTGTACAAAAGGCGAACGTCCAGCCGACGCTCATCGTGATGGGACCTCCACCTCAACAGTCGCCCACAGCCACAGCAGGAGCGGAGCTCGTCAATCGTCCGCAAGAGGTGTGCCGCTGCCGGTGCGAGCAAGCCAGGATTCCGCAACATCGCTGCCGCCTGAATCGCGCCATCTGCAACATCTAGCGTAAGTCGCTCCACAACCGCTAAGACGTCCTCAACAGACAGGGCCGCCTGTCCACTAAGAAGAGCCCCAAATTGGCAATGCGCACCACACCAGAAGCTGCAATCAGCAGCTTCTTAAGCCTTTGAACACGCAGGAGCATCCCGCACGCGTGAGCATGCGCCAGCCCCAGCAACACCTCGGGACAGGCGTTGATCAGGTGGCATCACCCAGCCCGGCGTTCACCCAAGAATAGGATGGCCGGAGACATCTCCGAACGCACAGACCAGGTGGTTGGAAGCGCTGCGCCCCCCGTGAATCAGCCGGTCGGCTAGCACAAGAGTGTGAATCACCTCGCCTTGATGGATGACACGAAGTTCCATCTGATAGAGGTACATCCCTGCCCTCTCGCGGCACCAAACCCAGGGCCATGATGCGCACCACAACAAGGCCAGTGACACGGTTTCCCCAACGCACCACATCAGCAGATGCGGTCGTGGTCGAAGAGCCAATGGAGATTCGTGTCGAGGGGCGCCCCATGGCTGTCACCCTGCGCACCCCGGGAGACGACTTCGACTTGGTGACCGGCTTCTTGGTGACCGAAGGCGTCATTGATGGCGCGGACGACCTGTCTGCAATGGCGCATGTGACGGACGACCTGAACATCGTGGATGTACGCCTAGCTGCCGGAGTCGAGGCTCACCAACAGGCAATCGAGCGCGCCACACGAGAGCTGTATGCCAACAGTTCTTGTGGGTTGTGCGGCAAAGCATCCATCGATCGAGTGGTGCAACGCACCCAGCAGCGCGCCAGGGTTCCCGAGGTGAACGAAGACGCACTACTGAGGATGGCCGTGATCTTACGGTCTCACCAGCCGGCCTTCGACAAGACAGGCGGCCTGCACGCGGCTGCACTCTTTAGCGACGAAGAGGTCTGCTTGGTCGCACGGGAGGACGTGGGCCGGCACAACGCCGTGGACAAGGTGATTGGTGCGGCGATGCGTGAAGAACTCGACCTCTCACAAACCACGCTGATTGTGTCGAGCCGCGCTGGATTCGAGATTGTGCAGAAAGCAGCGGTCGCCGGAATCGCTGTCGTGGCGGTCGTGGGAGCTCCGACCAGCATGGCCATCGACCTGGCCATCCGCAATCGCATGGCTCTCATCGGCTTTCTACGAGACGCCCGGCTCAATCGGTACGCCTAAGCGGGCACGCACGGCACACCACGGTATGTGCGGCCCAACTCGGACCATCCGAAGGGAGAACCGATGCCCAGCATCTTCATTACCGGCTGCGCCACAGGCTTCGGCGCCCGCCTAGCCACTCACTATCTGGCCGCTGGTTGGCACGTCATCGCCACCGACCGGAGCCTTGACGCTATCGCTCCACTTCACGCGCTGCCGGGTGCGAAAGACCGCTTAGTGACCCTACAGGTTGACGTGTGCAATCTCGAACACGTCCAAGCAGCCGCGGACCAAGCCCGCGCGTTGGGACCTGTCGACGTCCTCATCAACAATGCTGGCCACGCAGTCTTCGGGACCATTGAAGAGTCCGACCTCACCGCAGTCGCGCACATGTTCGAGGTCAACGTCATGGGCTTAGCAAGGATGACCCAAGCGCTGCTCCCCGCTCTGCGTGAGTCATCGGGGACCGTCGTGAATCTGTCGTCCGTCGCTGGTCGCATGTCCTTCCCCGAATCCGGCTACTACGCCGCAACCAAGCATGCCGTTGAAGCCATCAGCGACGCCCTATACGCCGAGGTCGCCGGCTTCGGAATGCGCGTCATCGTCATTGAACCGGGGTCCTTCGACACCCAGTTCCTTCCAACGGCCGACGCGTTGTCGCTTCCTCGCAACCCGAACGGGCCCTACGCCGCGCACCAACCGGTGTGGGATGCCGCTAAACAGGCCGTCCTAGAGCCGCCACAGAATCCGAGCATGGTGGTCGGTGCGGTTGTGAGAGCCATCGCCAGACCGTTTCGTTTCCAGCGGGTCGAGGTCGGCCCAGACTGCATACGCATCCTCTCCGTGCTCGAAGAGATCAAACCCTCTTCCTTCACCCGACTCATGGCTCACCAGGCGTCCGGTGCACCGGCCACCGAGTCAGAAGGCGACCCAGCGGACCCCACCGCCCATCTTGAGGCAATGACCCGTCCGGTGAGGTCGGTCAAACCAGGGTAGAGTGCAGCCATGTTCGGTTTCGACAACGACGAAATTGAGAAGGGACGCCAAGCCAACGACGGCCCCATTGAGAAAGGCATGTTCGGCTACAGCGCCGGTGCCCTCAATCGTGAGCGACGTAAGGGCCCGTGGTGGCTGCGCACGTTCATTATCGGCTTGGAGCTGTCTGTACTATTATCAGGGTTAGCCCTATGTTTCGCTTTTTGGCTGACTACGACACCCCAAGGCCTACGGTTCGCCCTGGCCCGCATCATCGGTGATGCCCCGGTGGCCATTGAGATCGACGATGTCTACCTATACCCAGGGGTGAAAGTCACAGATCCCGAGACCTGGTACATCGTGGTCAAGAACCTGGATGTGCAGCAGACCGACCACTTGACCGACGGCGTCCGGGTGAAAGCTCGCTGGGCCAAGCTTCCCGTCCCCAATGTATTCTCCGCATGGTTCAACCAGTCGCTCTCCTTCGAAGATGCCCTGGTCATAGGCCTCGACATTCACAAAGACGACGATGGCACGGTCCGCACACCGAACTGGATGCCGAAGAAGACCGGCCTGGATGCCATCGACATTCGCCACCTGCAAGTGTGGGACGGCCAGTTCATGTTGGATGTTGCAGGCGACGAGAGTGACTCTATCGTCCAGACCATCTACGGCGACCTGCACGACATGCGCTACGAGCCCGGCCCCCGGCTTCTCTCTGGCGATGGCGAAGTCTTCGCCGGTCACTTCCGAAGTGGCGCCATCGAAGCCGAGCACGTCATTGCACAGACCGTTGCACGCGACGGCAACTTGGTCTTCGATGCCACATGCCTAGCCGCAGACGGTGACATCAGTCTGCACGGGGTCATCGAGCACCTGGAGCGCCGCCCGTCGGTGACCCTACAAGTCGTGGCTACCAACTTGGCAATCGCGCAGCTTGTCGAGCGCGCATCGGGCACAACCAGCCCGGTTTACGGTCGGGTATCTGGGACAATCGACGTGCATGCCGGCGGTGTAATCCCCCGTGGCGGCGCGTGGATGGAAGCGGAACTCCAGCTCGTGGGTGGCATCATCCCGCTGCGAAATCGCGTTGGAGGCTTCGCACGAGACCTGTTGAGACTCGTCCCTTGGATCGAGATCAACGACCGCGAGCAGATGGTCTTGGGAGCAACGACAGTCGGCCTGCGACTCGAACGTGGTGCGGCAATTATCCACGAGCTGCGCTCCCGCTCGCCGAATGACCGCTGGATCTCCATTTTCGGTGTCGTCGACGAAAACATCGACATGGTCGTGCGCTTTGTTCCCAAGAACAACCCGGGAACCCGGGCAGGCTTCGGCTTTACTATCGAAGGACAGCCCGGAGACCTGAGCTTTGGAATCGCAGGACGCTATGAGCTACTGCCCGAAATCTTCGCCGACGAGAATGGCGACAAGCTCAGTCCTGTCGAGCGCCGCCAACGCCGTAAACACGCGCGTCTTGAACGGCGCGATGCCGATGAACAGCAGGAAAATCCGTGAGAACCCTATTCCTACTATGCCTGCTCGTTGGCTGTCCAACCGCTGACACCGCCGATATCCAGGACACCGAAGATACCGGCCCTGTGCCCCTGCCCGACTGTCCAGACTACGAACAAGTCACCTCTGTGAACGTCGTCGGCTCGGTGTTGTCCGAAGCTAGCGGCCTAGTACTCGGCTCCAATGACGTGTTGTGGTCGCACAACGACTCGGGAGACACGCCTCGGCTCATCGCACTCGATGTGACTGGGGAGGCTCTGGGGGTCGTGCGCATCACCAATGTCGACGCCCGCGACTGGGAAGACATTGCACGGATGAACCACCCTGAGCTGGGAAGTACCTTGGTCATTGCAGACTTAGGCGACAACGACCGCCGGCGCGACGATACCGCGTTGGTGCTGCTTGCCGAGCCCGCCGCGCCGGGCTCAGGCCGGAGCTTGTCCGTCACCGCACAGAGCATTGGCATCACCTACAGCGACGGCCCGCAGAACGTCGAAGCCATTACTATTGATCCGCTCGACCAGACCCTGCTCGTCATCACCAAGTCCGACGCCGGCAGCACGCTGTACACCGCGGCCCCGGGTTGGTGGGATGTCACAGCGCTCACTCTAGAGCCTGTGGGAACACTCCTCTTTGGTACACCACCGCTCGACGGTAGCACTGCTGCCACAGGCGCCGACACCTTTGCCGACGGTCGTGCCATCGTCATTCGCACCTACTCGGGAGCCTGGTACTTCCGCCGGCCCGCCGGCCCGCTCTTAGGCGCATTCGACACCGAACCGTGCGAGATTCCAGGAACAACAGAACAGGGCGAAGCGATTGCAGTCGTTGGAGACGCCTACCTCACATTGCCGGAAGGCGTAAATCCCGCCTTGGTCCGGTACGAGATCGAGTAGACGCGGTCAATGACGCTGCTGCTGATTCCACTCGCGAATCGCCGCCAAGAAGCTCTTCCCATAGCGGTCGTAGCGCTGGGGTCCCATACCGTGGACAGCGAGCATGGTGACCTTGGTCGTAGGCCGGATACGCGCCATGTCGTCCAGCGTCTTGTTCGGCGCCACAACGTAGGCCGGTACATCGCCCTTGGTGCAGAGGGTCTTTCGAACTTCGCGCAGTCGTGAGACCAGATCATGGGGAATGTCTGCTCGCGGTACTGGTGTCGGAGCTTTCTTACGAGTCAGCCGGGTCGCGCGCGGCATGACCAACATCAACCCGGACTCCTGCCGTTTCATCACTTTCCAGCCGCGCTCGGCAACACCAATCTCCTTGTACGTGCGCTCCTTCCCCTTCACTTCACGCGTAGTGTACTCGGCACTCAGGCACTCAGCAGCCACCAGCACATCGATCAGGTCGCTGACTTCGCCCAGAGTCCATGACTTTGCGCCACTCGACTGGGGCCCGAGGATTCCATAGGTGGAGAGCGTATCGAAGCCCCAGTTGGACAGGGCCTTCTCACGGGATCCGGTCAGCGTCTTCGCAACGAGCGCACTGGAGAAACCTGTCTTGCTCGCGTGCCGTTCCATGCGCGCGACACAGCTCAATACCTTGAGGATGGTGGCTTCTTCGTCTGGCGACAGATGCCGCGGCTGCTCAATCGGCGCACCGTCTCGACAGCCGTCGCAGGTTCCACACCGCTCGAACGGGGCTGTCTCACCAAAGTACTCCACGATGTACCGGCGACGACAGGGAGCCTGTGTGTACGCTTCCATCTGATCGAGCTTCGCGTAGACCCGGCCCCGCCGCTTGCGCATGGCCTTCTCATCGAGCTGCAGCGGCACGCCAGGCTCGAGCAGTTCCACGCCACCCATACGCTCTGGCGCACGATAGGTCAGGTAGCCGCGCTCTTCCAGCCCGCGCAGGGCTGCATTCAACTGGTCACGGTTGAGACCCGATTCCTGACACCAACGCTCAGGAGCAAACTGAAGCCGCTCCCCCGGCGCCAAGTTCCTGGCCTTCACCAGCTCCCACACCATGCCGCGCACACCCTTGGGTGAGGTCGACTTGGGTGCTACCGGCAGGGTCAACCAGGCGGAGCGATCGGACGGCGCAATACGGCGAACGCGGCCTTCCCGAACCAGAATATGGGTACAGGCGCTCGCAGCACGGTCGCCCGCTTCTTCGGGAAGCGCCTGACCCATGTCTTCGACACGCGCGAACACCGGGTTCTCTTTGCGCGCTTCAAGCCAGTCGTTCAGCCGATGCACCCATGCCGCCGGGGGGTGCGCGTTGTCGATGAAGAACTCATGAATCCGCCGGTCACTTTTCTGATGCAACAACACTGCGCGACTCATCCGGCCGTCACGACCCGCACGCCCAATCTCTTGGTAGTAGGCCTCCAATGTACCGGGCATGTCGTAGTGGACGATGCAGCGGATATCGCGTTTGTCGATGCCCATGCCGAACGCGTTGGTGGCGACAACCACCGGAATCCGGCCGGACATGAAGTCGTCTTGCACCCGGGAGCGGTCATCTTGAGTGAGACCTGCGTGGTACATGCCGGCACGCACGCCCGCATCGCGCAAGGCTCCGGTGGCGCGCTCGACGTTCTTGCGAGTGGCGGCGTACACCAGAGACGGTCCAGGCTGAACGTAGTCGGCCAGCAGCGTGTCTTTCTCGGTCTTGCTAGAAACGCTGACCACCTCCATCAGGAGATTTTCGCGGTCAAAGCCCTGAATAAAGCGCTTACATGACTCGATGCCGAGCGACTTGACGATGTCCTCTTGGACTTCGGGAGTCGCAGTCGCCGTCAACGCTGCTGTAGGTACGCCAGGGAGCGCCTTACGAATCCGCCCGAGCCGTAGGTAATCGGGCCGGAAGTCGTGTCCCCACTGGCTGACACAGTGGGCCTCGTCCACCGCTAGCAAGCGGACCGGCAGGTCTTTTAGAAAGGCTAGAAAGGCAGGTGTGAACCGCTCCGGTGCCACGTACAGCAGCTCGTAGGCCCCGGCTCGCAACCCATTGCGGCGCTCATTGCGCTCACTTGCAGAGAGCGACGAATTGAGGAATGTGGCCCGGATGTCTTTGTCGACAAGCGTATCAACCTGATCCTTCATCAGCGCAATAAGCGGGCTGATGACGATGGTCAGTCCCCCGCGGGCCAACGCCGGAACCTGGAAGCACAGCGACTTGCCCGCACCTGTCGGCATGACCACAAGTGCATCACCGCCATCGACCAGGTGCTCGACAATCGGACGCTGTCCGGCACGAAAGTCCGGAAAGCCAAACCGGTCCTGTAGGAGCGTCTGAAGTGCCATGCCACGCGACTATGGCGCTGATCCACCGCTGGCCAGAGGTGTTGCGTCTTCCCTCTACGGATTGCCGGTCGGGCTCTACCAAGGCAAGGGTAGTGCATGCTCTGGCTCACCCTCTCCGCACTCGCTGCACCGCCCTCAGGTTCCGCCGCCATCATTGGTGGTGAGCTATCCGAGACAGGCGACATTCCTGAAGTCGTGGCACTGTACAAGACGACCGGTTTCGCCTGCACGGGTGTTCTCATCGCACCCGACGTGGTCCTGACCGCCGGGCACTGCCAAGCAGACCTTAGCTATGTAGTGATTGGCTCCCTCGATCCTTCGAATGACACCGAAGCCGAGACCGCGGTCGTCCGGGAAGTATTTGTCTACCCCGACTACCTAGACACCCTCGACCTCGCCGTGGTCAGGCTCGCAACCCCGGTCAATACGCCGCCGGCGAGACTGGCTCTCGGCTGCCGTCTGGACCACTTGGGCGACGGGAGTATCGCCGTTGTCGCTGGATATGGGGCGAACAACCGCTTTGGAACCGACAACGACGGCATGCTACGCGACGTCACCATTCCGATTGTAGATGCGGACTGCGACAACCCGACCCGCGGCTGCAATGTAGACGTTCTGCCAGGGGGCGAGCTCATTGCCGGTGGCGACCAGCTGGACAGTTGTTTTGGAGACAGTGGCGGACCGCTGTTTCTATGGGTTGGCGATGAACGCTTCCTGACCGGCATCGTCTCCCGCGGCGCTCTGCCCAGCAACCGCCCCTGTGGTGACGGCGGTATCTACACCCGCATTGACGCCGACTTCGACTGGATCTTGGAACAAGCGGGCGTCCCCCTAGACGAACCCGACTGTGACGGCCTTCCAGACCCCAACCTGCCGCCGTCTTTGACCGTGGGGACCGTCGAGACAGTCGTCACCGGCCCGGTCACCTTCGCCATCATTGCGACTGACCCTGAAGAGGACGCGCTGCTCCTGTCCGTGGGTACTGCACCGGAACATGGAACTGTGACCATTGCGGGGCTGTCAGCCACCTACACCCCAATGGACGAGGTGAACGCTGACGACAGTTTCTCGCTCGTCCTGACTGACGATGGCGAGCCCAACCTCACCGACGAAGCCGTAGTGAGCGTGCAGGTAGACACTGTGCTCGACGAGCCCGTGGACCCAGACACCGACACAGACGAAACCACAGGTGGTGGCTGCGCCTGCAACAGCGCTCCAACATCCATTTGGCTACTGCTGCCGCTTCTACTGCTGCCGCTGATGCGCCGAAGAAGCAACGTTGGCGAACCTCAACGTTGAGGATGGCTGTCGCGTTGACGTCGCGTACAACGCATCGATGTTGCCCTACAGCTTCGGCTTCAGCGTCACCAACAAAGCCGGCATGACCACCAAGTCTGCGACCAACGCGCTGCACATGGCCGCTGCCGACAACACGCCGAAGTAGGCGACAGACTTGACCGTCGCCAAACCAAGCACGCTGAATCCAACGATGAGCACCAGACTGGTGGTGGTCATGGCCACACCAGTGCTGCTGAGCGTGTCGCGAACAGCTTGTTCGTGGGTCACGCCTTCGCGCAGGCGCGTTCGGAAGCGGAACAGAAAGTGCGTGGTGTCGTCGACCACAAGGCCGAGAACCAACGCGGCAATGGTCACCGTAGCGACATCTAAGCGGATGCCACTCGCTCCCATCAGTCCAAGCGTCATGAACAACGGCAGGAGATTCGCGGGCAGGGCCAATAAGGCCATTCGCAGCGAGCGGAACAGCAGTGCCAGCAAAGCGAAGATGACAACGAAAGCGGCTACAAACGACGTCACCTGGCTGCGGACCACGTAGTCCATCATGGTCACGTACAGCGGAAGATAGCCTGCGGGCGTCACCTCTAGACCGGCCGGTGCTTCGGGCAGACCGACCAGACGGTCGATGACCTCATCAAACCCTTGGGCCGACAGCATGGGAATGCCAACGGTGACGCGAGCCTCCGTCCAGTCGTCATCGACCAAGTCATGCAGGTCGCCATCGGGGTCGGACTCGTACAGGAACAGCGACTCTTCCAAGCGTCCGGCGTCATCCGGTACGACAAAGGACTCGGGAGCACCATCGGTTAGCACTTGGTTGAGCCGGCGAATGACGTCTGCCGCAGACCGTGTCCAGCCAATGTCGGGCTGTGCGGCCATGGCGTCCTGCCAGTCGGCAATGGCACCCATGGCTTGGGGTGTGCGCAGGTCTTCGCCGCGTACGGTGAACTCAAGTGGGGTGTACGGCCCCACGTTGTGCTCGATACTCGCGGAGTCGAGGCGCACCGGATGCGACGCGTAGAAGTAGTCGATGCTGTAGGTATCGACCTGGAGCTTGGATACGCCCCAGGCACCAATGAGTACCGTCAGCGCGGCAACGCCGAGTACTTGGGGGGCGCGGGTAATGGCCAGGTTGGCGACCCAGTTCAGGACCCCGGACATTCCCAGACCCGCCCGTGGACGGGGCTGCATGAACGACAACCGCCCAAACGCCAACACGAACACCAAGGTGATGACGAAGGCGCACACCACACCGAGTGCGGCGAACCAGCCAAGGTCACGCACCACTTGCATCTTGGCAGTTCCGAGGGCGGCGAAGCCAGCAGCCGTCGTCAGCGTCGCAAACAGACAAGGCCAAAGCACTGAAGCCACACCAGCGCGAACCTTTTCAGCCCCATCCGTCTCGGTACTCTCTGCGACTCGATGCAGCATGTGCACGCAGTCGGCCACGCCGATGATCAGAATCAATGTCGGCAACGCCATGGTGACCATGTTCAGGTCACGTCCCATGGCACCGTAGGCACCAAAGGTGATGATGACGCTGCACATCACAACGGCCAACGTCAGCAACACCGGACCAGCCCGGCGGAACATCAGAGCCAGAAGCACCGCAATCAGCACGTATGACAGGCCGCCAATGAGCCCGGCATCTTGGGTGCTGGCCACGTTGAGCGCCGAGAACACAACGCCCACACCCGCGGAAGGAACGCGCCCACCATTAGCACTTGTCACCGCGGAATTCAGACGGTCGAGTACTTGGTCACGCACCGCATCAATGTCGTCGGTCGCCTGCATTCGAGCGACGACCAACGCCGTCTTTCCGTCCGAACTGACCAAGCGACCACGAACCAGCGGGTCTTCCATGACGCGGGCCGCCAAACGCTCCGCCTGGACAGCGGTCGTGGGCAGCGCATCCATGAGCGGGCCAATGACGAACGGCGGCGCTTCTCCAGCAACCGGCTCCCATAGGTCATCCGTGCGCACATGCGACAGGTGCGACACCGAGACCACCTCAGCAATACCGTCCACCGACTGTGCCGCGGCCGACAAACTATGGATCCGGTTCCAGCCGTCTACGCCCAGGACTCCGTCGGGTGAGTGAACGGCTAGGGCGACCACTTCGTCATTGCCGTAGCGGTCTTGGAACTCGTGGTACGCGGTGAGCGCCGGGTCGCCTTGGACGAACCAGACATCGACGGCATTGTCGACGCCTACACGCGTGGCCAGACCCGCACAGATGACCACCAGCACGCCAATCAGCGCCACCAATGGCCATCGCAGTCGGTCGACAGCCGAGACCCAGGTCAGCGCCAGCGCGTTCATCGGACTTCCTCCACTTGGAACGCACCATAGAAGAAGGAGCGGTCTTGCGCGTACAGGGCCAAGCCAATGTCCGGGTGTCGGTCGATCTGGTCCGCGAGCGATGCGGGGCGGCAGCGGGGCACGAACAGGTTCCAGTAGGCAATTCGAGCGCCGGAACGGCCCGTACGGGCGCACTCTGCGAGGAGCTCTTCGGTGGTGCCAAGGTCCAGATACTCGGGCACGTCCGACAAATTAAAGGCCGAGTAGTGTCCGTCCGCCTTGGTCTTCATATGCGACGTCAGGTCGGTGTGGACCAGCTCGATACGCCTACTGACCTCACCCAGCTGTGCATGCCCTTCCGGACGTAAGTACGCAGGCTCACACTCTGGCCGCAGGTAGGCACCCGTCAGAATCCACTGCAAGTACCCGTTGTCGCGGGGGTCGAGCTCGGTCAGAACGCGCTGGGTCCGTGCCATCAGAGCCCCACCGATACCCCCGTTGACATGCTGAAACTGCTCGGGGCTACGTCCGCGAGCCGCCATCACCCGCTGGCTGAAAAATACGCGGAAGAGGGCTCGCCAACGAAGGTTGTTCCAGCGCTTCCAATAGCGACGCCGGTCATCAACCGACTCGAGCTCGAACCAACGCATCGTGGTCTTGTTGCGATGAATGGCCGGCAAAATGCGCTGCCCAAACATGCTTAGATAGCGTTCAAAGCGGCCTTGGGAGAGTACGCCAGCCAGCAACATATCCTCGTTGTCGTCCCAGTAGCGCAGGGCAAACTCGGGCAAGTGTTCGCGGACGAGTCGGTACGCGCGCAACGCGTCCACGCCGGTCTGTAGACCCATCAAACCCCGAAAGTCACCATAGGACAGATGGTGCCCCGAGAGCTTCAATGCGACAAGCGCCAACTGAGGCTCAGAGACGTCCACAGCATCCACCTGCGCCCCGGTCATGGCCAAGGCAATGGCGTTGTCTCCCGCACTCGCGATGGACAATACGCATTCCCCTTCTTTTGGCCGAGTGGCCTCGAGCAAGATGCGTGTATCTTCCCAACACTGAGCGTAGTTAAGGCGTTTGGCCAGCGTTACCGTCGCGTCACTCACCTTGCGACTCCTTGTTCCCTTCCGGCTCCTCGTCACCTAGAGGCTCCTTCCAAATGCGTCCGGTAGAACCGTCGAGGCCAATCCGCTCGCCGTCTTTCACCCAGTCCAACAACCCCCGCGCACCCACCACAGCGGGCAGGCCCAATTCTCGCGCGACCACGGCCGAGTGAGACAGCAACGACCCACGTTCAACCAAGATGGCACTCGCGGTTGGGTAAAGCGGAACCCAGCCTGGATCCGTACGATGCGCCACCAGAATTCCGCCGTTGAGGTCTGGTGTCTTACGCGGATCCGTCACCACACGGGCGATTCCAATGACGATGCCAGGACTGCAGGCAGTGCCGACCAGCGCGTCGCCGTCGAGCTCAATCGCGGTCGCCTCTTTCTTGCGCTGGAAGCGGTTGGCAATGTGCACGGCTCCCCAGGTCCAGAAGCGTTCGTCCGGCGGTGTCGCCTCAGCGTGGGCATCGAACTCAACACGTCGCAGACCGACCAGGCCCCGTAGGTTCGTCGACACAGCCGTTCCCCTGGCAAAGCCTAAGACTTCATCGACCGTCAGGTAGAAGATGTCATCACGGGTATCTAGAACCCCAGCTTCGACGTAGCGATTGCCGAAGGCGCGGAAGATGCGGCGGACATGACCAAACACCCGGGTCCGGTCAAATCGCAAGGCCTCTCGCATGGTTATCCGTGCTCGGGCTTGTCCCAGAGTGAATCGGAACAGACGCCCCTTGAGCCCGCCTGGAATGACCGTTGCCAAGCGTGCCTCGGCCTTTCGCCGCGTCTCCTTCTCAACCACACCAAACTCGCGGACAGCACCGGGGTCACGGGCGAACGCCTTGAGCGTGCCGAGAATGAACTCCGGGGTGTCGTCGAGAGTGGGCGATTCAAGCTTCAACTCATCTGGGCTGCGGTCACCGAAGGCCGCAAGCCAGGCCGAGAATCGTTCTTCAAAGCCAATATCCTTGCGCAGTCGCGACAAGATGGCCGTGTCCTCTGCTCCTGACAGGAGAGCCTCGGAGAGCTCGGGCACGCGGGCGGAGTAGTGCGCCAACGCCAACAGGTCTTTGGCTGGGGCCGCACTGGCCAAATCTTCGCCTGCAATCAGCTCGTTGTGAAGCTGAGTCTTGGGATCTCCGGTGATTTCTTGGCAGCGCTTCTCGAGCAGCTTGTAGAAAATCATGCAGAAGAAGTCGTTGACGAGCGGCGGTGTCCACGCCCACAGCAGCTCACGCTCGATGGTCTCGTAGTGACGGAGCAAAGCGTCGGCGCGCATCTCTGCAATGCCCATGGCCTTGCCTTCGCGCAGGGCGGTAGCCACTTTCTCGCGGAACCGTTCCGCATCCCGTCGCAGGCGAAAGAGCCGTCCACCAAGTCGGAAGACCAAACGGCCAACCTCAAGACCAGCAACCCAGCGCGCTTGTGAGGCTCCAGCATCGTCGTCGCTGGCCACCTCGGAGACGCCCATCATGGTCTCCATGGCGCCGCGATTGAAGTTGTACGCTGGAAGCAACTGAATCAGGCGGTACCACGCATTGAGATTGTAGTAGATGCGCCCGTTGATGAGGCCGATCATCCGCTTGAACATCGGTTCGTTTTCACGAATGACGCTCGGCTTGACGCCCATGACGCCGCAGAACAGCTGGTAGACGATGGTGTAGGCACGACTGGCGAAGCTAAAGGTCAGCGGAGACGTGACGCCGCTGTAGCTCTCGACAATGTTCGAGTTGTCCCACAGCAAGCGCTGCCCAACAGGTATCGGGACGGTAATCGGACGCGTCTGGAGCAACACCACACGCCCGTCCACCACGGTGAACTCGACGTCTTGCGGGCAGCCCAGCTCGCGCTCAAGCGTCCGGCTGTAGTCGTACAGGGTACGGGCCAAGACATCGGTCAGTGCTGGGTCATCTTGACCGGTCTCGACCGACACCTCCTGCGGGGTTCCGTCGACCATCCGAACAGCGCTGTCTTTGTGTGCGACCACAGTACTGACGACGCCGGCGTCATTCACATGAACGGTGTCTGCAGAGACGAGCCCCTGGACAACGCCTTCTCCAAGCCCCAATCCCACGCTGATGAGTGTGCGTTCGGGGTCTTGTGGGTCGCGGCTGAACACCACGCCACTCGCCGTGCCAGGAGCGAGCTTTTGTAGGACGATGGCCATCGCGCCCGTCTGCAGGCCGTGCATGTCTGCATAGGCGAGCACTCGCTCGGACGTCGCTCCGGCAACGCAGGTCTTGATGGCCGCTTCAACAGCGTCCAGACCAACCGCACCCAACACGGTCTCAAACTGGCCTGCCCACGAGGCTTGCACACCATCCTCAGCCGCGGCGGAGGACCGAACAGCGACGGGAACGTCTCCCCAAGCCGTCAGCTGGGAGGCAATCGCCTGCTTGACCTCGGGCGACAGCGGAAGGGTGACCGCCGTCGCATCTAAGGCCACAAAGGACGGAACCGGAAGCCCCAAGCGCGCCAACGATGTCAGTCCTCGTGCCTTGCCTCCAATGGGTGGGTCGTCGGTCGTTGCAACGAGAGCCGCCTGTGTCCAAACGCCGGCGGTCATGCGGTCACCCAGGTCATCACACTCATTGTGAGCAGTCCTACAAGAAGCACGAGACTGGCGCCGAGTTCCACCTGTTTGGCGCGCTGACGCCCTACGGATGTGGCCACGCCAGGTACGGTCACGGCCAATG
>JBLHSN010000096.1:0-17542 GCA_047626195.1 Myxococcota bacterium | reverse complement strand
AACGCGAGTACAACACGGCCTGTGGTCGCTAAGTCACTCTCTAGCCGCGCACCCAAAATCGCAGGATTGCCGTAGTTCCAGCCGCCGTCATCACACTGGCGGTCCAACAACATGCGAATGCCGTCCAGGCATCGTTGGTGGTTGTGCATCCCCATGTGGCGGAGACTCAACACCGCATAGGCCGTGGGCTCTACCCACGGAGACGTTCCCTCAAACCACGGCCACGCTGGGATGGTCGGGTCAAAGTCGAGCGCCGCTTGCACCACCTCGCCGCGTCTGGAGACAATCAGCGCCCGAGCGCTATCCACCAAGTCGTCACATCGCTCGGTAGCCGACAAACAAGTCGGGACGGTAAGGTTCGACCACCCCAAGTCCACGGCGCGCAACCAATCTAGCGGCGCGTCTTGACCCGATGCCACCGCGAGAAGCGTGGGCTCACCGGCGCCAGCATTCCCGGAGACATAGCCCCAGGAACCATCCTCATTCTTCTGTTCGGCGAGCCAAAGCCGTGCTGAGTCAAGGTCCATGAGCGGAGCTTACTTCAGACGACCTGTTCGACCTCACGTACCTCAGGAATTTCCTCACGTAGGAGGCGCTCGATGCCTCCCTTCAAGGTCATCACAGACGACGGGCAACTTCCGCATGCACCGCTCATCTTCAATTTCACAACGCCGTCTTCAAAGCCCATAAACGTGACCTCACCGCCATCACTGGCAACGGCGGGTCGGATGTCTTCGTCTAAGATGGCAACAATGGCGCGCTCCACATCGGTCGTGGGTTCAACGCCATGCATGGCCCTTTCTACGGTGACGGCCATCTTGTAGCTACCGAGAAACACGGACAGCTGATGGGTGACCTGGTGTTCGAGCAAGCCCCAGGTAGCACTCGGCTGCTTGCTCACAGTGATGAAGTCCGACGCAATCATCACATTGTCTACCCCCTCGATACCAAACAAATCGGCCGCCAAGGGGGATTCACCAGCCGCTGATGCCGTGGCATAGGTGTAGGTTCCAGCCTCGACGAGACGGGATGACACCACGAACTTTCGGGCATCGGGATTGGGGGTAGTCTGGACGTCAGTGACATGCGCCATGGTAAGCCTCCGCAGGGTTGGAACCTTAACCGGCTTCCCCCCCCTACGAGACCCGCCATTGACCATCACTGACAGTACAGTGCATTGTCAGGGCATGATTCTCCTTCTCCTTCTGCTCACGCTGTTCGCTAACGCCGATGAACCGACCAATCGGTTCGAACAACAACCGGACGATGACGCAGATGGTGCGTCTATCCAGGTCGACCGCCCAAATGCCTGGCCCGGCACCCGCCTCGCTATTCTTCATGGTGACCAGGCCTTCGCTGCATATCCAGACCAAACTGCGGTTCCAGAGCTGGTGGTGGACTGCACCCGGCGCAAGGTTCGTGTGCTCGTGCGCACACCCTTCCCGCCAGACAGTACGGGTACGACGGACGACGGATGGAAGACCCGTGCCACGATTCGCCTCGATCTCGGCACGTCCGAACAGGTGGTCATGCTTGTGGACAACGAGGCCCACGAGCTGATCTTCCGCAAGCCGAAAAAGTTGCTCGAGCGACTACTGGCCTACGAACAGATCGAGTTCCACTATGTCCCGTTTGCCAGCGAGCCCACCTACAGCACCTTCCACGTGGCCCACTTGCGGGCCGTCGTGGACGAAGTGGCGAGCAGCTGCGGCCTGCGAATGCGCGAGGCGCAGAGCGGTCGCTAGGCGGCGAACTCAGAGTCCATGCCGCCGAAGACCGCACGGTAGCCGCGGAGCATGTAGCAAGCGAGGAACGGCATACCGAATGCATAGCCGACGAACGGAATGTTGCCGGCGATAGTCATGACGACAAAGCCGAGCCCCCAAAACCCCAGGTGCCAGACGAAGTGGTCCTTCATGTGCGAAGCGGAACGCGTGATGGCGGCAATGACGCCCATGCGGTGAACGACCATCGCAGGCAGTGCAAAGCTTAGAGCGATCTGCACAATGAATGCGCCGATGATGAAGAAAAAGACGCCGATAACGCCGAGTCCAGAGGAGCTGAGCTGGTAGCCAATGGCTCCGATAGGGCGTTCAATCAGTCGCGAGAAGACACTACCGATACCAAGGGCATCCGCGTCGCCCTCTAGGTGGCTGTTCTCAGCGCTGAACAAGGCGTACATCGCGGGACCCGAGACAGCGGCAATCCCGATCACCAAGACGGGCAACATCCACAGCACTGCTAGGATCAGACCGACATCGCTCCCCAGAATCGCAGCGATGACGAAGGGCAGGTAACCCACGGCGATGATGATCATAATCGCTGGCATGAGTACCAACATCAGCCCAAGGCCGGCGAGGCCGTGGGCAGCCCAGTTCTCCTTGAAGTCTTCGATGGTCTCCATGAACAAGTCGGCCACGGGGGGCAGTTCGTTGCTCTCCGGCCCGACAGCGGCGGTGACAGCAACGGGTGCAGATGCGTCCGTTGCGGCATTGCCCGCATCCCAGACGTTGGATGAATCAGACATTCGGTCCTCCAAGGAGCGCCGCATACCCGGTGAATACCCCGATGTCACCTCCCGAGCAGGCGAACGTCAAACAGGGCTGCTAGGGTAGCCGCATTGGAGGCTATATGCGCTGGATAGAGTTCGCCCTGTTGACCACAAGTGCGCTAGTGGTGTCGGCCTGCCAGACAGATGGCACAGATGGCCCGAATGAGGACCGACTCCCCGACCCGCTCGCAAACCCCTACCCGTACGACTCGGACTGTGATGGCTTTGAGGATACGCCCGTCGCGGGTTCCATGGGGTGGTTCGTCGGAGAATACTCCTTGCTGGATGACGGCCGTGTAGAGGGCTTTGAGGCATGGGCGCACATCGTCAACGACGCATGGCGTGAGGCGGCCGGCGCGGAAGACTGCAAGCTTGTGTGGAACATTGCTGGCATCACCGCCGAACCCATCAATTGTCCGTCGTGCCAGTACAGCATGAGCGTTGACGGCACCCTGAACTACGAAGAGTCAGATTGCTTACCGGAGTTTATCCAGCAAGAATCGCAGCCGTTCACCGAGACCTACAACGTGCGCGAGAACTCCGACGGCACTACCGACTTCATCTATGCGGAGAGCGCTCGCCCGCTCGGAACGGGTACAAGTGACCGCGAGTCGGCGAACTTCCGCAGTGATGCCCGGTGTTTCTTCTTCTAGAGCCCGCAGTAGGTAAGACAACGGGGCGCCTCACTACGGTGAGTCGCCCCTTGTTGCGTTCGGCACTTCGTACGGCAACCGCATCTCTATTTGGCTAGAGACGGCCGGTTATGTCGATGACTTCGAGGAAGCGATAGGCAGCATCCGTGTTCGGAAGTGCCGTGAACGCCAACAGGGTGCGTTCGCCCTGAACGGTGACAGCAGGCTCTCCGCAGGCGACGAATTCGGTGGCAATATCGACGGTGCCGGAGCCATCAACGCGGGCCAATGTCACCGTGCTGGACCGAGTCGGGTCGTTGCTTGCAAATGCCACATGACGACCATCTGGGGTGACCTGTGGTCGACCGTGAGTACTCACGCGCACATTGCGCCCAAGCGTTTCGCGCCCCTGACCGTTTAGATCCACGGACACCAAGTCCCACTCCGCATCGCGCTGCGACAGATACACAATGCGGTCGCCAGCGAACGCTGGACGGCTCCGGTCCGTGTTGCCCGACGAGACGGTGCGTTCGTCTCCTGTCGCAATGTCAATGACGTAGACCGCTTCAATGCTGTTGCGCTTGCGGGTGAACACAATCTTGCTGCCATCTGCCGAGTACTCAGGGAACATCTCCGTTCCCTCACTCGTGGTGAGCTGAGTGATGGCGTTGGTTGCGCTGTTCCACTGACGAAGGTCGCCATTGCCGGTCAAGCTGGAAATAAAGGCCATATTACTGCCATCTGGGCTGACGGTCGGCATGGTGACGTTGCCAGAGATCATGGAGGACGACAGCATCTCGCTGGCTCCACCACCCGTTGGGCTCGCGTAATAAATACGAAACTGCCCACCTTGGGTGCTTCCTTCGAACAGCGCGACACCCTGGGACGACCACGCAGGGTTGATGGCAACCTGATTGCCCGCACCGAATCCACCACCACCACCGGGTAGCGTCATGGCCTTGGCCTCCCGAGAGATGTCACCCGACAGCTCAGCGATGAACATGTGAGTGTCACCGCTACCGAAGGGGTTGACCTCGAAGGCGACGAACCTTCCGTCCTCGGACCACACTGGGTTCTCAGCATGCCCTTGGCCTGTAAAGCTTACCGTCCCAGCGCCTGCTGCTGTGGCGAGAACCAGTCCAGCCATCATTCCAAGCGCGGTACCGGCTTTGCGTAGCCAGGGTGTCGTGCGAATCATGCAAATCTCCAACCGTGTGTCGAGAGAACTCGTAAATAACAAAAAGGGAGTCGCTTACCCTTCAAACCGCGGAACCTTTGGAACGATTCCGACCCGGATACCGACGTCAAAATATGAGCGAGCACCGTCTGTTTGCCAGTGACCACCCAGTTCAACAACCCCCTGAAGGGGTTCTAAGTCCAACAAACCGTACGAAGCGCTCACTCGAGCGCCTCCAGCCCAAGCCGAACCCTTGTAACCGATGTTTTGGGGCTGATATCGGCCTGGATCCTGTCCGACGTCGAATGACGGAATGACTCCAGTACCATTGCCGCTGACCACACCGTAGGTAGGCCCAAGGGCTATGCGCAGGTTGCCTGGACGGAGCGCCACACCCGCCCAGCCGTAGCCCATATGGAAGGTGTCTTCTCCGCCCAAAACAAGGCCAGAGTATGACAGAGATGCAGCGGCTGCGACCAGCCTAGTTGGCCCCACTTCCCAACCCAGCTCGAGTCCAAGCCCGCTGCCAGATACTGAGCCCGGCTGTGCGCTGTGACGCTGTCCGCCTGAAAAGCCATCCACCAAAACGGGAGCGGCTGGTTCAGGCGATGCTGTAAACGCATACCCGATAGTTGCGATTGGGCCGTGGTAGACGATGCCCTCTCCGCCGCGAGCGTAGCCGCGCTGAATATCGATTTCCTGCCAGTCTGCACCGGGTTCAACGGTAAACGTCAACATTTCCTTGGTGTCGTCTCCGCCGAGCACGTACTCGCCAGCTGGGAGCATACCCTCGAACTGTCCGCCCTCGGCCAGCACAAAGGACCCGTACTCAATACTCTTACGCTGGTCCGGTATGAACGGTTGAACCGATCGGGAAAAGACAACGTCCCACCTTGGGTTTCCGCGCAATCTCACTCGACCGTAGGCACTATCAATGGCGCTCATGGAGTCGACAATCGACTGCTCCTGCTGCATCGCAAGTGCCCGCTCCAGGCGCTGGTAGCGCTCATACGTCTTGCCCAGAGCACCGGCGGCCTGCGCGCCAATCATGTGGCCATCGAACTCAAGCTCGGTGTTGAGCGCCAACATGCGCTGATACGTGCCCTCCACGCCTTCCCAAGCGCCACGCTGCGCACGCCGCTCCAGCTCCCCTTGCAGACGACGTGCTTCCGCTCTGGACTCTGCCGACTGCGCAAATGCTTCCTGCGGGAGGACTGTGGTGGACAGGCCCGCGACCAATAAGCAGATAAGAAGGTTTCTCATACGTTCACACTTCCGTAGACTGGGCGAGGTCGTGCTCGCCCCAAGGGTCGAACAACATACGGGCATAGGGATGAGAGGGCTGCCCGTCGGGGAATCGTAGCTCCTCAATGACCTGCCCCTCAAGCATCACGAGCGCCCGATTGCACCATTGCCGTGCCTGAGCCATGTCATGGGTCACGAGAATGCAGCCGGCCCCTTCAGGCAGGTTCTCGATAAGGTCCTCCAAAACTGCGTCTTGACGGTCCGGGTCTAAACCGCTCGTGGGTTCGTCCGCAACGACGAGCGCTGGCTGAAGCGCAAATACCCGCGCCAAGGTGACACGCCGTTGCTCGCCACCACTCATCTCGCGGGGCAGCGCGTGTAGTCGTTCGCCAAGCCCGAGGTTGGCGAGCATGTCTCGCCCGACCCGTTCAGCCTCGTCTTTCGCTAGACCACCCAGCACTGTCAACGACTCGATGACATGTTCGAGTGCTGTCTGTTGGGGATCGAGTGCCGACAAAGCATCCTGGGGAATATACTGATATCGAGCTCGTTTTTTACGACGCTCATGTTCGCTAAGCTGGTCCCAGCGCTCGCCCATAAGCTGGATACGGCCGGATGTGATGGTCTCAAGGCCCAACACGCATCGCGCAACCGTGGTCTTGCCAGAGCCAGATTGCCCCACAAGTGCAACGACCTCCCCAGGCATCACATCGAAGGAGACGTTGATGACAGCGTCGACGTCTTTCTTCGGACTCCACGGCCATGTTCCATGAATAATGTAGCGTTTGCACAGGGCATCTACGCGAACAATCGGGGCTTCAGCCATGACTACTCCCCCACGCGAACGATGTCGTCCGCAATGCGTTCGACGGTGTCCATGTTGTGTGTGATCAGCACCAGGGCCACGTTGTGCTCTCTGGCCACCTCGACCATTAGCTCAGTGATGACTCGCCGCAGCACTGGGTCTAGGCCGGTCTCCGGCTCGTCCGCAATCAGCACCTGCGGGTTGGGAGCAATCGCCAAGGCCACGGCTGCGCGTTGCGCCATTCCCCCTGACAGCTCGCGCGGTAATGCGTAGGCAGCTCTGCTCGGCAGCCCCACTTCGTCCAGCACGACTTTGATAGCAACGCCAAGGTCTGCTGGCTGGGTATCGCGACGCTGAATGGCCATCTGCAGCTGCTTACCGATGGTCCGCCCAGGATTGAGAGCCGACGACGCCGACTGTGGACTGTAGGTCACGTACCCGCCACGGAGATGACGGCTCTGCTTCAGCAGGGTCATTTGGGCCTTCATGCCCAGGTTGTGCACACCTTCGAACCAGTCTCTGCCGCCGCTAGCTCCGGGATACCTAAGCGACCCACGAACGAGGCCAGGGTCGACGTCTAATACTCCCATAGCGGCGCGTGCTGACAAGCTCTTCCCCGAGCCGGAATGTCCAACGACCGCGGTAATGCGCCCCCGGTGGGCGGTGAAGCTGACGCCGTCCACGAGGGTGCGGTCAGGGGTGCGGATGCACAGGTCTTCCAACACCAGCAATGGCTCGAAGTCGCTCATCTTCCCCTCGCCGCTACACGGAAGCCGTGAGCCATCAGTGCAATCAACGCCAAGAGAAGCAAGCCCACCGCCAAGATGTGCGCCCCAGGTGCCGTCATGTAGTGAACTACCGACAACATGTGTCCCCAAACCGGCGTGGACGAGGTGAGCGAAGGCGGAGCTGGCGGTACCGTGAGCCACCACGAGTAGCCATCGTACAACAGAGACGCCCACGAGTAGCTGCTGTCCGAGTGCGTAATCGCAGGAAGAAACTGACTACGCGCCAAATACGACAATGAGATTTCGAGGAATGCCACCTGCGTAATGACCTCTGCCCCTTGACGGACCACCACAGAACGAAGGTTCAACCAGACGATATGATAGAAGTAGATTCGAACCGCACTGAATCCGTGCGCACGCAACGCTTCCACAAAACGCGCTCCGCCCAAGCGACCCGCCGTGGCAGCTGCTTCATCCATGGCTTGCGGAGCGGCAAGAATTGCCCATGCCAAGGCGATAGGCATTAGCGACGCCTGGCCCGAAGGCCGGGAGACTAGACCCCGAAGCGTCGTGCCCACCCCCCCCAAGATTCCGACAGCCTCTTCCGTTCCCAGCAATCCATCGTAGGCTGCTGGAATTGTCGGGATGGCGACGGCGACCACAAGGATGATGACCAGTCGCGGCAACGCACCGACCAACTCCGTGAAGCCGGTCAGCAGAACGTCGAACCAACCAATGCCAGCACTGCGAGCCAGTCCGGCTAGCGTGGACAGGGTCATCAGAACGGATGCGGCGACAAGTGCCGGGACCAAGATGATACCGGCCCCCTGCAGTACACGTGGCAGAAGCGAGATGCCGCGGTCATCGTTGCCGAACGGGAACACCGACAGGGGCCCTCTGAAGGACTCGCTGTACTCAGGTGTCGGCAGAGAATTTGGCGCCATAAAACCAGAGATTACCAAGACGACGAGAAGAGCTACGGCGACACCGAACCAAATCCGTCGGCCAATGGGTGCACGCCTCATGCTGGCACCGCTGGACTGTGACGAATGGAACGCTCGACGATGACCTCACTGACGGCCTGAGCGAGCAGCATAGCGCAGCTAATGACCGTGATGACCCACACGGCCGCGAGAACAACGCCGAAGTCCTGCATCAAGGTCCCCGACCACAGTAGGCTACCCAAACCGTCTATCTGAAGGACAACTTCAACAATGACGGCACTCGACAAGATGAGCAACAGGCGTCCGCGGAATTGACCAATCAGCGCGGGAATGACATTCGGAAGAGCATTGGCCAGGACTCTCTCGCCGCGCAGAATGGCGACTCCTACGTAGCGCTGTTTGACCTCCTCCTCCATCACTTGACGTGTCCCGTTGACGGCCCCAGACAGCGCGCCGTCCGCAACGCCCAAGACTAGCGCTCCGAGGAACAAGCGCACTAGCGCAATGGGCCCCTCGGTCGACATGGCGCCCCAAGTGATGGTCACGTAGGCGGTGCAGATGAGGGCCAAAATGACCGAAGGCGCGATTCCAACCACCTGCCATACGACGTCAAGACGTTTGGGTAACCAGCCCAGCGCGGTCGAAATGGTTCCGAGAAATAGCGGAATGGCGGCCAACAGAACGAGAGCTGCTGTCCAAGGTCCCTTCTCCCACAGGAGCGAGGAGACTTGCATGCCCTGATACGTACGCCACGACTTGCCGAAGTCGAGAGTAAAGGCGTTGCCTAGCCACTTCATGTAGAAGTTGACGGGGCCCTTATCGAGGTTCCACCTAGCCGCCAGCTCGACCGTTCCCTCACAGTTCGGACATATGAGCTCCGCCGGATTCCCGGGGAGTGCCCACATGATGGCGATGATGATGGCGGGAACCAGTAAAGGAAGCACCACCGCTGCGACCGCTCGAACGAGAGGCCGTACCCACCACTGCAAGGAATCCCCCAAAGGATGAAACGCTGCCCCCATCGGTGGGGGCGCCGCGAGTGTAGCAAAGTTGAAGGCGGCTGGTGGCTACGCCAGTCGTGAGGTAGCCAAGAAGCCGGTAAACCAACTGGAATTCGTCCGCGATGCTGTGACGTGGCTGATCTGGCCGTCCGCGCAATGACCGATGTAGCCGTCAGCCACCATCCTCACAAAACGCACCGGTCCCGGCCGCCGATACGCACAGCTGCAGCGGTGTGGTGGTGTCCGTGCCGGACTCCTTGGCGAGTGTGTACCAGTCGCGAGAGTAGGTCATGAGACGGCGCCTCGTCTGCCGAACGGCCTCGTCAGTCGCGTCGCTCGGGTCCGCGGCATGATTCTCTTCGGCACGCCGCCACAGGGTGTTCGCCCCTGCCGCTCTTAATTTATACAGCCCATAGACGCGCGACTTGTACCTCTCCCCAGTCCATTTTTCCCGCGACGCCAAGGCCACATCCGACCAACGGATGACGGATTCAGCGCGTCCGGGCCCCTTGCGTGCGAGGTGAATCGCGAAGGCGTAGCCAATGTCGGGGTCAGACCGGTCGATGTCGCGCAAATGGCGTTGAACAAGAGCTTCCCAAGCTCGCTTGTCATCTTTGCCATTGGCGTTGGCGATGAGCAGTAGCGAAATCTGCTTCTTGTCGGTTGGGCGTGCAGCATCTGCGAGAGAGGCTTCGAGACACGCGGACTGCTCGGCCGACAAGCGTCCGATGAGTGCCGGAGACTCGAGCTGAACAAGGTCGTCGCACAGACTGCGACGTGGTTCCGCGTGTTGGGCAGGCGCACTAGGAAGCATGGGGGGTGTGCCCAGATGTGTTGCATGCGACGCAGCACGTGGGCCCCATCCATTCACCGGTAGCATCGCTAGACAGACAAACAACGTGGCCATCGCCACGGGTACGAGAATGATATGAGGCCTGCGTACCGCCCACGGTATCCAAGCTGGCAACCTCATTGTCACCGTGGGCGACGGGCAATGCCAACGCATTGGGAGGAAATTCGGCCATCCGATATGGGTTGGGAGACCATCCTAGGTGTCTTAGCCATCGTATCGCCAGTCGTCGAAATTGGTGAAGTAGTAGTAGGGCGAGATGGTGTTTGCGCGGGCTTCGTTACGCCACGCACTCTTCGTGTCGAGTTTCCACAGGAACACGTACGGAAGCTCATCAGCCAAGCGGGCGTGAAGGGCGTGGTAGGCCTGTTGCGCCTCAACATCGGTCCGGGCTTCGTGGTGCTGGTCAAGGAGGGCGTCGACCGCGGAGTCACTATAGTTGAACAGGTTGTTAGCGCCTTCACCGGCCGTCGTTCGCGTGTGAAAGAGGCTGCTAACGTCCTCGGTCTGGCCAAAACTCCACTTGCCAATGAGTAGGTCGTAGTCGTCCACCAAGCCTCCAGTGACCGCGTGCGACGCCCAGTCGTCATCTGAGATCTGCTGAACGTCGACATCGAAACTTGCACCTTGCAGCTGGTTGCCCAGCTGATTGAGTAGGTCGCGAGCCTCGGCGTCTAAGCTTGCTTTCATCCCCACTCGAAGGGTGATGGGCGTGCCATCAAGCGTCCAAATACCGCCATTCTTCCGCGCTCCAGCATCGGTCATAAGCAACTCGACACGTTCCCTATCGGCGGTCGCCTTGGGCCGAATCGCACGGTTGTAGTACGGCGATGACTGAACGAAAGGACCCGAGATAAACCCACACGGTGGGTTCGGGTCGTTCTCGAGGTAGCCGATGGTCAGCATGCGCAGCTCGCTGCGGTCGAGCGCCGCATCGACCGCCTGACGTATCTTTTTGGAACGCAGCGGGCCTCGCGACGTATTGGCGGCGACGAACCACCACGAACGCAGATCGTAAGACTTAAGTACCACCTCCTCCGATGCCAGAATTTCAGGTCGGAACGACGGTGGGACCATGATGATACCCTGAACACCGGACGCCATGAGCGTTCGATACTGCACGTAAAGGTCGCCACCGAGCCGTTGATTCACAATGGCAATGCGCGGGTCTTGATGAGCATTCGGGACGGCGACTAACCGCACGTCACGCGTGCCCTTCCAGCCACGCATCGGCCCGGTTCCAATGGGTCGATGACTAAAGTCGTGATCTGGGCTCACCACATCGCGGTTGAAGACGTGATGCGGAAGCACCCAGAAGCCCAAGTGGTCGAAGGGGTTGTACAGCGGACGAACAAAACGAATAGACGCGGACCGCCCATCTGCGCTGACCTCACATCCGCTCAGTGCCTCCCGATACAGGGCTGTTGATGCAGACACGGTGCTGGGGTCGAGCATGGTGTCAATGGTAAAGCAGACATCATCAGCGGTGAGCGACTCACCATCGTGCCACAGGATGTCGTCCCACAGGGTCACGAGCAGACCGCCACTATCAACGTCTGCCACTACGTCCTCCACCACGCGACTGGTCACTGCGTTGGTGATGGGCGAACGATAGAACAGCCGGTCAAACATGAGTTCGTGGGTTCGGTGGTCCACCATTGTGGAGCCATACAGCGGGTTCATCGTCGTTGGAAGGGCCTGTTCATAGTACGTTACCGTCCCTATAGGTGCGCCACCACTCTCCCCCGTCCGACGCGCAACCGGACCAGACCAACCGGTCGAGTCCACCACAATGTTCGGTAGTGCGACACCTACTGACGGAACGACCGCGCTCTCCGGTCCAGGCGCCAGCACCGGAGGGGTCCCCAAATACACCGCCATCGACGCAGGCCGACCGGGCCATCCAGTGATGGGAGCCAGCGCTAAACACAGGAACATCAGCACCATAAGTGCTGGAATGACTACGACATGTGGACGTCTAAGACCCCACTCAATCCACGCTGAAAACACGGACGCCTCCCAGGTTCAAAAAAGTCCAGAGGAGGCGGACGAAAACAGGGTGACGCGCACCCCACAGCATGTGGCAAATCCGATGACTAGCCGTCGTAGCGCCAACCATCGAAGTTGGTGAAGTAGTAGTATGGGGAAATGGTGTTTCCACGTACTTCGTTACGCCACGCGCTCTTGGTATCCAGCTTCCACAGGAAGATGTACGGCAGTTCTTCAGCCAGCTTAGCGTGCAGGTCGTGGTACGCATCCTGGGCTTCAGTATCGGTGCGAGCCGATTCGTAGCGGGACAGAATGGTGTCCACTTCTGGGTTGCTGTAGTTGAAGATGTTCAAGCCACCCTTTCCGTCCGTTGTCCGGGTATGGAAGAGACTGTTGACATCTTCGACCAGGCCGAAGGACCACTTACCAATGAGTAGGTCATATTCGGAGGTCAGGCTGCCAGTAACAGCGCGCGTGGCCCAGTCATCCGCAGAGACCCGGGTGACTTGCTGGTTGAACGACGCGCCCTGCATCTGGTTGCCAAACTGGTTCAGAATGTCGCGAGCTTCCGCATCAAGCGGCGCGTTCATACCAATTCGCAGGGTGATGGGCTCGCCATCTATGACCCAGGAACCAGCAATCTTCTGTGCACCGGCCTCTACCATCAACTGCTCGGCACGGGCCATGTCGGCTTCGTTGCGCGGTGGAACCTGCCGGTTGTAG
Source organism: Myxococcota bacterium (assembly GCA_047626195.1). Classification (GTDB taxonomy): domain Bacteria; phylum Myxococcota_A; class UBA796; order UBA796; genus CAJXTB01. The sequence goes on along the minus strand of JBLHSN010000096.1, from coordinate 4,897 downwards.
TACGGCGAGGACTGAACGAACGGCCCAGAGATGAACTCACATGGTGGATTGGGGTCGTTGTCGTCGTAGCCAATCGTCAGCTTTCGCAGTTCGGTACGGTCGACAGACATGTCGATGGCCTGGCGAATCTTTTTGTTCTGCAGCGGCCCACTCGTGCTGTTGACTGCAATGAACCACCATGAGCGCAGGTCGTAGGACTTGAGTGCCACATCATCGGAAGCTTGAACTTCAGGGCGAAGTGCAGGAGGCACGGTGATCACGCCCTGAACGCCAGACGCCATCAGCGTACGAATTTGAACAAAGGAGTCGCCACCAGGCTGGAGGTTCATGACCTCAATTCGGGCGTTGTGGTGACCATTCGGAACAGCGGTAAAGCGAACGCCACGCGTTCCCTTTGACCCACGCATCGGTCCCGTTCCGATCGGACGGTGACTGAAGTCGAGGTCAGGGCTGACTGCGGTACTCGGGAACAGGTGCTCCGGAAGTACTGCGAAGCCGAGACGGTCGTATGGGTTGTGGTAGCTGCGGGACAGCGTGATCTCCGCCGACCGGTCACGGCTGTTGTACTCACAGCTGGTGATCGATTCGCGGAACGGCTTGACCACTGGCGAAGCTGTTCCTGGGTCCAACATGGCGGCCACGGTGAAACAGATGTCGTTGGGACCGAGTTCCTCACCATCGTGCCACTGAATGCCCTCTTTGACGACGACGCGCAGCTTGCGATTGTCCTCAACAAGCTCATACGAGTCAAGAATCCGAGTCTCGACTTCGTTGGTGATGGGAGAGCGGAAGAACAACCGGTCGAACATAAGTTCGTGCGAGCGGTAATCCACCATGGAACGCGCGTAGAGCGGATTCATGGTCGAGGGAAGCGATTCCTCGTAGTAGCTGACCGTCGACCCCGTGAGGAGGATGGTGGCCATCATGCCGGTAGCTATGAGCAGGGTATTTGCACGGCGCATCGTTGGATGTACTCCTTACAGACCAGGATTCTGGGAACCGCGTGCTCGACTTTCGCGCAGGGTAAGTGCGTCTAAGCCGAATCGGGCCGCTTCCAGGTTGGGATATCGACGAATGAGATTGTGAAGGATTTCCGTGCCGCGCACAGGGTATCGATTGCGAGCATCCCACACTGACAAAAACAAGAGGGCTTCAGGGTCAGCCGTGTACTCTGAACCACTGCGCTCCATAGCACTAATCAGTAAGATACCGGCAGCCTCGTGGTTGCCCTCTGCTTCTGCGACCAGCGCCATAGCCCGGAGGACCCCCACCATCACAATATCTGCGAAGACCCGGTGATGTCCCATTGTATTCCCTCCGGCAGCCTCAGACATACCAGCAAGGACATCAGCGCGTGCTTGGGCCGCTGCATCTTGTGCAGCATCGACCGACAACGCACCCTCCACCCGGCTGGCGTCTGCCAAAGCAGCAAGGAGGCTTCGATCCTTCCAAGTGTCCACGGCAGAGATGCCGGCACCCCCAGTAAGCGCAGCCAAGAAGGGTCCATCCGCCGGAACCAGGATGTCTGAACCGAAGACCAATTCCATGGGAAGGTCAGCCTCTGCGGTGGGTACAGGCTCGCTCAAAAATCGGTACCTAGCGCCAAACACGTCGAGTGCGTCTACAGACTCAGGAGACGCTAGATCTGCCGCAGCGTCGTGCCACAGCGCAAGCGCCATGAGTGCGCTTGGATCGGTAATGTTTAGCTCACTGCCCTCAGCTTGTTCTGCCAAGGTGTAGTGCACAGCCGTGGAAATCTCGGGCCACTGGCCAACGGCGACGGGCGGTAGATTGACTACGGCGGTCAGGGCTTCGGCGGTTGGTGTGCCAGCCGGGTCAGCCATCAAGGCCATCTTCCACACATCATGGAAGGCCTGCGCTCCGGGACTCAGGTCGTCGACGCCGGCCTCTGCAAGCGCTTTGGCACCCGCAATATCGCCGTTGAGGGCGTGTCCAATCATGTTCAAGTGAGCGGTGCCCCGTGCATCGGTGTCGCGTGGGCTTCCTTCATAGGTCGCTTGAGCCGAGGTCGCAGATAGCAGTGACGCCTGCTTGTACATCGCTGCGGCTTCGGCATGCGCCCGAGCGGCCGAGAGCCCCCCTGTGGGACCAAGTTGCTCTACGGCGTCGCGAATCTTGCCCTCTGTCACAAGGGACAACCAGCCCGGCTGGCTCGAGTATGTCGCTAATACGGCCTCATCTGCGGTGACCATGGGCCATGACAGCGCCAACAGCTCGCCGTTGACCATCGAGTCTGACGGTGCATTTGCCACTGCGGACTCGGTTGTTTCGCCTGAACAGGCAAACAACGCGCTTCCAGCAATAACGCTAGCTACAAAGCTGACGACAAAAGCACGACGGAGCATCAACGGCCCTCACAGAACTCGGAGGTTCCAGCAGCAGATACGCACAACTGGAGCGGTGTCGTGGTGTCCTTACCGGCTTCCTTTGCGTACTCGTACCACTCGCGTGCGTAGGTCTTCAGACGGCCACGCGTACGCTCGACGGTACTCTCGGTCTCATCCGTTTGCGCTTCAGCGTGGCGGGTTTCCGCCCGTATCCAAAGGGTGTTGGCAGCGGCGGCACGGAGCTTGTACAGGCCATAGACGCGGCTCTTGTAGGTCTCGCCGACCCAGCGAGTCCGATTCTCGAGCGCCACTTCCGACCAGCGAATGACGCTCTCTGCACGACCGGGTCCCTTGCGGGCCAAGTGCGTGGCATAAGCGTAGCAGATGTCAGGGTCAGACTGGTCAATGTCGTCGAGGTGACGGCGAACCAGCGCTTCCCAAGCCCGCTTGTCACCTTTACCGTTGGCATTGGCGATAAGCAGCAGCGAAATCTTTTTCTTGTCCGTCTGGCGGGCAGCATCCGCAAAGGAGGCTTCGAGACAGGCGGACTGTTCTGCCGATAGGCGTCCGATGAGTGCGGACGACTCAAGACGTACCAGGTCGTCACAAGTGACGGGGCCCGGGACAACGAGTGGAGCTGGCACAACAACAGGAGCTGGGTCGGGCCTAACCACGGGCTCAGGTGCTGGCGGCTGTGGAGTTGGAGGTTGAACTTCAACGATGGGAGCCGGAGTGACCGTATTGGGACCTGGGCGGACCATTCCACCCGGGTCTGGCGTCGGCGGCTGTGGCCGAACCAAGGGTGCGGGGTCTGGCGTGGGATCGGGGCGAACCAAAGGTGCAGGACCTGGCCTCGGGTCCGGACGAACCATTGGAGACGGGTCTGGACGAACCATCGGCGCAGGATCTGGAGTCGGGTCGGGGCGAACCATCGGCTCCGGGTCCGGAGTGGTATTCACCGGAACAGGACCCGGGTCGTACGGCTCTGGCTCAATGACCGGCACGGGGTCGACGGGCATTGGGTCGACGGGCATTGGGTCCGGAGCGACCGCGACGGGGGCAACGCTAAGGTCGTAGGCGGTCAAGCCAACAAACGGACTGAAGGCTGAGGTCGGCTCTAGAGTGAACCAATCGACGCGAGCATTCGACGGAGATGGCATGCCACCGCGCTGGACGAGGTCCGGGGTGATGCGCTCGCCACCTTGGTAGCAAGCCGTCCAACCATCCAAACACGGGAATGCGGGGAAAGACTCTTCGTAGTCAGACCACGTTGTCGCTTGTGCGGACGACGTCGCGACTCCGAGTCCAAGGGCCAGCGCCATGAGCATACGAGACATAGAGAAAGGCTCCTAGGATGCGCTACTGCGCAGGGTCCGCTGGGGTAGCGCCGTCGATGGGACGGTCGCGACCGAATTGGATCACAGGTTCCTCGAGGTCATCGAGGAGGTTCAGTTCCATCGTCTCAAGCGTGACCGCAATAACATTGCGGCGCTTGCGGACGATGTGCCGGACATTTGCGGTGACGAAGCCAGGCGCGCTGACCTCAAACTCGAGGTCCAGGCCCTTAATAAAGAGCTTCTCCGACCCATCGGGCAAGAACAGGACATCGGTCGTGTAAGCACCCGTAATGGTGTTGACCGGATGACGCTCTTGCTCTTCTGGATGGCGCACCACGGCAGTCGCGATTGGACTGCCGGCGGTATCGAGAACCCGGATTTCCACTGGAATCCCGGTTTCTTGGGCCATGGCGACGGATGGTGTCACCACGGAAATAAGCGCTGCGGAGCCGAAGGTCAGAGCAGCAGCCAGAAAAACCCGAGGGAGCGGAAGACGGGAAAAAACCATCATCGGTTCTCCAAAAAGGCCGCGAAGGCCGAAGACGTAGGAGCCGCGTCGCGCGCAACTCGCGTGGCGCCGGCGCGGAACAAACCCCTCGCCGCTTCAACGGATTCCACATCGCCGGCTAGTAACCGGGCGTCTGCAGGAGACGTAGAGAGCGATGCAGCTGTCGCACGAGCATCCATAAGGCCTTCGTAAGGAACGAACCCGTCTTGCACTGATACCTGAAGCGAGTCAAGAATGGCCACGGCTTCGGCGGTTTGACCGTCGGCAACGAAGACCATCGCGCGGGTCGCGTCGACCCGCCAGCGTTGGTTCTCCGGAGCGCCGATAACGTCGATCTCAGCCAGCAAGGTCGCGGCAGCACCCGGGTTACCAGAGGTGACTGCCCGGCCGGCCCAGACCAACATCTGCTCTGACTTGGTCGGGTCCGCATCATCGAGCTGCTTGAGCATCTCCTCTGCCGTCGGGACCGCGACGTCGCGCAGTCCGACCGACCACAGAGCGCCCGCTTCGGCCAAGCCGCTTTTGTAGACGCTGCCACTCTCCAGCATGGCGAGGTACGCCTCTGCTGTTTCGCCAACGGCGCCGGGCTCTCCTCGGACCTCCTTCAGCAGCTCGAGGGCATCGTCTGCTTCCGCGTCGACCAGGTGAACCTCGGCGGCAAACAGCTTGCCGATGGGCAGCCCGCTCGCCATGCCGTGGGTCTT